>CAYLHK010000020.1:0-40043 GCA_964383295.1 uncultured Rhodovulum sp. | reverse complement strand
GACGCCCAGACGCTCGGCGGCCCTGTCCCGATCCCCACCGCTTGCGGCTAGGGCGGCGCGGATTGCGCGCTCCTCGATTGCCGCCAGCGTCTCGCCATCCGTCGCATCGCTGCTCCGCGCGCCCCCGGCCGCTTCGCCCGCGAACGCTCTCGCACCCTGCAGAAGGTCGTCTGGAAAGCGCCCGAGGATCAGCGCGCGCTCGATCGTGTTCCGCAGCTCGCGGACGTTGCCCGGCCAGTCATAGTCGCCGAGCGCGAATGACACCTCCGGCGTGATCGGGATAGCGGGCATTCCGAGCTGGCGCGAAAGCTTGGTCATGAACAGCGCCGCGAGGTCGTGCACGTCGCCGCCGCGCCCGGCCAGCGGGGGCATGTGGATGTGCACGATGTTGATGCGGTGATAAAGGTCGGCCCGGAACCGCCCCGCCTCGACCTCGCGCGCCAGGTCGGCGTTGGTGGCGAAGATCAGCCGCAGGTCGACCGGGATTTCGCCTTCAGCACCGAGCGGACGGACCTTGCGGTCCTCCAGAACGCGCAGCAGCTTTGCCTGCGTCTGCAAGGGAAGCTCGGCGATCTCGTCAAGAAAGAGCGTGCCCCCCTCGGCATGAAGGAACAGCCCCTTGCGCTGACCGGCCGCGCCGGTGAACGCACCCTTCAGGTGCCCGAAGAGCTCGGATTCCACCATGTCGGTGGGCATGGCCGCGCAGTTGACCGGGACGAAATGCCGGTCCGAGCGGCCCGACAGGTCGTGGATCATCCGAGCCGCGACCTCCTTGCCCGTACCCGATTGCCCGGTCAGCAGCACCGACGAAGGCAGCGGCGCTACGCGGGTGATCGTCTCGCGGACCCCGACGATCGCCTCGGAATCACCGATGAGACGGTCGCGCAGCAGGATATGATCGGAGTTGGCCCGCAGCTGGTGGCGCAGCAGCTGGTTCTCGCTCTCCAGCCGCACCCGCTCGGCCGAGCGCAGGATAGCGTTCAGCAGCTGGTTCGAGCGGAAGGGCTTCAGCAGCAGATCCGCAGCCCCCGCCTGCAACGCCTCGATCGCGACCTCGAGGTCGGCGTAGGCCGAGATCAGCACGACCGGCGGAACGAAGCCCCGCTCGCGCTGGCGTACCAGCCAGTCCAGACCGCGCGCTGCGCCGAGCATGTTGTCGAGGACGATGACATCGAACTGCTGGCGCGCCAGCCACTCGGTCGCCTCGTCGGTGGACGAGGCCAACTCCAGCCTGCGGCACTGGGGTCCCAGGATGCGCTGCATGAAATTGCGCATTCCCGGCTCGTCATCGACCGCCAGAACGGAGAACTGCGCCAGTCGCGAGGTGTAGTCACCCCGCGCTTCGCGCGACGCAGGCACATGGCTCGGCGTTGAAGACATGTCCTACCTTCTCCCGATCCCAAACCCAATCGCCGGGGAGGATGCATATGCAGGCATTCGCATCCTGCATCGTCAACCACGAGGATCTCGCATCTCATACTTCGGGCAGCAAGCCAATTCCCGGCACGGATGGGGAGCTGACGAGGAACTCGAGGCTCGCTATTACGTCGGCTCGCGAATTGCCCTCGGACATCAGCCATGGCTCAGCCCTCCCATATCCTGAACTTGTCGTGTGACGACCGGCCCGGCATCGTCGCGTCCGTCACCGCGGCGCTCGCGGGCCTCGGCGCCAACATCGTCGAGAGCAACCAGTTCTGGGATCAGCGCACGAATCGCTTCTTCATGCGGATCGCGCTGGAGTCGCGCGGGGCCCGGCTTCAGGAGATCTCGGCCGCCGTCGGCCCCAGCGTCGAGCATTTCGGCATGGATATCCGGCTCATCGACACGACCGAGAAGCCGAGGATCATCATCATGGTGTCGAAATTCGACCACGCCATGCTGCATCTGCTCTACCAGATCCGCGTCGGCTGGTTCAGCGCCGACGTGGTTGCGATCGTCTCCAATCATGAGGACAGCCGCCGGGACGTCGAGGCGGCCGGCATTCCGTTTCATTGCTGGAAGGTCACGCGGGAGAACAAGCAGGAGCAGGAGGCGCGGCTGTCCGCGCTGGTGGAGGAAACCGGCGCGCAGCTCGTCGTGCTTGCCCGCTACATGCAGGTCCTGTCCGATGCGTTCTCGAGCCGCATGTTCGGACGGATCATCAACATCCATCATTCCTTTCTGCCGAGCTTCAAGGGGGCGAAGCCCTACCACCAGGCATACGATCGCGGGGTGAAGCTGATCGGCGCGACGGCGCATTACGTGACGCCGGATCTCGACGAGGGTCCGATCATCGAGCAGGAAACCGAGCGCGTGACGCATGCGATGAGTGCCGAGGATTTCGTCGCTGTCGGCCGCGATATCGAATCGCGCGTGCTGGCGCGCGCCGTGAAGCTTCACCTCGAGAACCGGGTGATGTTGAGCGGCGGCAAGACGATCGTCTTCAGCTGAGGCAGCGCGGTGGCGCCTGCCCCAAGTGATCCAGCATTGTTTGAGAGGCGAGCGCCTAGCCGCCCGCCGACCGAACCGGTAGAACGGCGGTTGTGACAGCCACGATCCATCTCGTCGATGCCGAGGCGACCGACCGGCTCGCCCGTGCCCTCGCGCCGCATCTCGTGGCCGGGGATATCGTGACGCTGAGCGGCGGGCTGGGGGCGGGCAAGAGCCATCTGGCGCGGGCGCTGATCGGGGCGCGGCTGGAGGCGCTGGGGCGATCGGAGCCGGTTCCCTCGCCGAGCTACACGCTGGTGCAGGTCTACGAGCTGGACGAGGTCCAGTTGTGGCACGCGGATCTCTATCGGCTGGGCGGGCCGGACGAGTTGGCGGAACTCGGTCTCGACGAGGCCTTCACCGAGGCGATCTGCCTGATCGAATGGCCCGACCGGCTTGGCACCGCCATGCCGGACCGGGTGCTGGCGATCACGCTCGACTTCGCGGGGGCCGGGGAGGCGCGCAGCGCGCAGGTCGAGGCCACGGGTGACTGGCCCTGGCTGGCGAATGCGCTTGTTCGAGCGCGGACAAACGAACAACATTCTGATTTATAACGATAAACGGAATTCTGTTAACCTGATCTCAACGCCTGTTCACGAATTGGGACGGGGCGGCGGATTGAAGCACCATATCTTGTGGCGAAAGCCGGAGAGGGCCGGTCCGGCACCACATGTCGGTTAACGACCCCCCGCCCACACGCGCCGCGTTGACAGGCGCGCCGCGCGCGTGCCACCTCGGGATGATCCCGGAGGGCCGCCGATGCCGACAGATCTGATCGTCACCAATGCCCTGATCGTCACTGCCGACGCGGCCGGCACGGTGATCCCCGACGGTGCGCTGGCGGTGGAGGCGGGACGGATCACCCGCATGGGCCCCGCGGCGGAGATCGGGCGCGAGGCGCGCGCGGTGGTGGACGCGTCGGGCATGATCCTGATGCCGGGCCTCATCAACACCCATTGCCATGCCACCAACAGCCTGTTCCGCGGGCTGGTCGAGGATCTGCCGCTGGAGCCCTGGCTGCAGACCGTCTGGAAGGCCGAGGGGGCGATCCTGACGCCGGAGACCGTGCGGCTGGGGGCGACGCTCGGCTTTGCCGAGCTGCTGCTCGGCGGGGTCACCACGACCATGGACATGTACTGGCACCCGGCCGAGACGGTGGCCGGCGCGCGGGCCGTGGGGTGCCGGGTTTCGACGGGGGGGATCTTCTTCGACGGGCCGGGCATGGACAAGGTGGCGCCCGAACGGCGCATCGCCGAGGCGGAGGCCTTCTTCGAGGAGTTCGGCGACGCCGACGATGTGCTGCCGGGCACCTTCCCGCATGGAACCTATACGGTGGGTCCGGACAGCCTGCGGGCAGCGCGCAAGGTCGCGGACCGGCACGGCGGGCTGTTCTGCACCCATGCGGCCGAGACCCGCGCCGAACAGGCGATCGTGACGGAGCGCTACGGGCGGAGCGTGATCCGGCATCTGGACGATCTGGGGCTGCTGGACGCGCGCACCGTGCTCGCCCATTGCGTCTGGCTCGATGACGAGGAGATCGAGATCCTCGCGCGCGCCGGTGCGACGGTGGCGCATAACCCGATGTCGAACCTCAAGCTCGCGAGCGGGTTCGCGCGGGTGCCGGACATGCTGGACGCCGGCATCCGGGTAACGCTCGGCACGGATGGCGCGATCTCGGGCAATGATCTCGACATGTGGATGGCGCTGCGGCTGGCGGCGACCCTGCACAAGGCGAACACGCTGCGGGCGGATGCGGTTTCCACCGCGCAGGCGCTGAACATGGTGACGCTCGCCGGGGCCGAGGCGCTGGGGGCGGCGGACCGGATCGGCTCGCTGGAAGTGGGCAAGGAGGCGGACATGATCCTGATCGACCTGAAGCGGCCCCATGCGGTGCCGATGTTCGATCCGCTGACGCATGTGGTCTATTCCACCGCGAAGTCGGACGTGCGGCATGTCTTCGTGGGCGGGCGGCAGGTGGTGCGCGACGGGGCGCTGACGCGGATCGATGTGGCGGACGTGCTGGCCGAGGTCGAGGCGCTGGCGCCGCGCATCGCCGCGAGCGTGGCATGAGCGCGCTGCTCGGCGACCGGGTCGCGGCGGCGCGGGCCTCGATCGGGGCGCGGCTCGGCGGGCCGGTGGAGATCGCGCTGATCCTCGGCTCCGGGCTCGGGCAGCTGGCCGAGTCGGTCGAGGATGCGGTTGCGGTGCCCTATGGCGAGATCGCGGGGTTCCCGGTCTCTACCGCGCCCGGCCATGCCGGGCGGCTGGTGGCCGGGCGGCTGCACGGGCGGCGGGTGGTGATGATGCAGGGGCGGCTGCACCTCTATGAAGGCTGGGCGCCGCAGGAGATCGCGCTGGCGGTGCATCTCATGAAGGCGCTGGGGGCGGAGCGGCTGATCGTCACCAATGCGGCCGGGGCGCTGAACCCGGAGTTCGCGCCCGGCGACGTCATGCTGATCGAGGATCATCTGAACTTCACCGGGGCGAACCCGCTGACCGGGCCGAACGACGACCGGCTGGGGCTGCGGTTTCCCGACCTGTCGCGCGCCTATGACCCGGAACTGCAGGCGGCGGCGCTGGCGGCGGCGGATGCGGCGGGGCTGGGCCTGCGCCGGGGGATCTACGTCGGCGTGGCCGGGCCGTCGCTGGAGACCTCGGCGGAGCGGCGGTTCTTCCGGGCGAGCGGCGGGGATGCCGTGGGCATGTCGACGGTGATCGAGGTGATCGCGGCGGCCCATGCGGGGTTGCCGGTGCTGGGGCTGTCGGCGATCACCAATTCGGCCACCGGCGGGGCCGAACAGGAGCCCGACACGATCGAGGCGGTGCTGGCCATGGCGGCGGTGGCCGGCGAGACGATCGCGGCGCTGCTCGGCCAGGTGCTGCCGGAGATCTGATTGCTGGCGGTTGCGCGGATTCCCAACGTTGGGAATCAGGTCAACATACTGAAACTGAACGGCAATCCGGATCGAATTAACCCGATCGCAACCTTTGGCGTCACCGCCGCCAGCTGGCGTTGCGCACCGGGGCCGCCCCGTCGAAGGTCAGGGGGACGCCCGCTCCGGTCGCGTCGCTGGCATGGATGTGGAGATGGGGCTCGGTCGTGTTTCCCGAATTGCCGACCTGTCCGAGCGGCGCGCCGAGTGCGACCTGCTGGCCGGCGGTGACGACGACGCTGCCCTGGCGCATGTGCGCGAGCTCGACCGTGATGCCGTCGCAGGCGAGGATGACGTGGTTGCCGGCCGGGTTGGCGGGGTCGGCCTGGGGTGGCGGCAGGTCGGGCAGGCGGTCCTCGGCGGCGATCACCTCGCCGGCGCAGGGGCTGACGATCTCGGCGCCGAAGACCGCGTATGCGAAGGGATCGGCGGGCAGGAGCCCGGCGGCGCGAAAGCCGAACCGGCCGGCGGCGGTGATGTCCGCGGCACGGGCCTGCGCCCGGTGGGTGGCGTGATGGTTCAGCGCCCGGTTGCCGCCTCCCTGTGCGACCACGAACCAGCCCCCGGCCAGCGGAAAGGCGAGGTTGCGCGGATCCGGCCCTGCGCGCAGTCCGGACATGACGAAGGCAAGCGCCAGGCTGAAGGCAGCGAGGGAGACCAGCGTCCCGCCGGTCCTGCGCCAGAGCGGCGGGGCGGCGGCGGCGCGCCATGGCCGCCCGGCGTGATGAACGGCGCTGCGCAGCACGGCGGCGACGAAGATCAGCGCGAGCAACGGGCGGACATACATGCCGGCCATGTCCCAGCGCGCGACGACAAAGATGAACGCGACGAAAACGCAGGCTTCGGCGACCACCACCAGCCATGCGTCGCGCAGGGGCTCGTCGAGCCTCCAGAGCCTCAAGGCATAGGCGAGCGGCACGACGATCGCCACCAGCACGAGGATGAGGATCATCGCCATCTGCATGGATCGGTCTCCCTTCCTATGGCAGGCAACGCCGGCGCGGCCGGGCCGTTCGGTGGGCCTTCGAGAAAGGCGGGGCTCCGCCGCAAAGCAATTTCGTCTTGGACAAACGCATCGGGGCTTTGCATCCTAGCGCTTCGCATGCAGCTGAGGGGGACGTGCCATGTGTGACGCCTGTGTCATCGAGGCGGTGAAGGCGAGGATGCTGAGCCGCCGCCAACTCTTCCGCGGCGCGGGGGCGGCCTCGGTCGCCGCTGCGGCGGCGTCGACGTTCGGGCCGGCGCCGGCGGCGCTCGCCCAGCCCGCGACCTCGCTCGAGGACATGACCCACGAGCTGAACGAGAATTTCCCGACCTTCTTCGGCGAGCAGCAGTTCTTTCTGGACCGCAAGTTCTCCTTCGCGACCGATGGCTTCAACCTGAACGAGATCCGGGTGAACGAGCATACCGGCACGCATATCGACGCGCCGCTGCATTTCTCGGAAGCCGGGCAATCGGTGGCGCAGATCCCGGTGACCAACCTGGTCGTGCCGCTCTGCGTGATCGACATCCGCGCCCAGGCCGATGCGGATGCGGATGCGCAGGTGACGCCCGACGACATCAGCACCTGGATCAACATGCATGGCGAGATCCCCGAGCGGGCCTGCGTGGCGATGAACTCGGGCTGGGGCGAGCGGGTGATGACCGACCGCTTCCGCAATGCCGACGAAAGCGGCGTGATGCATTTCCCCGGCTTCCACGTCGAGGCGGTGCAGATGCTGCTTGAGGAGAGCCGCGCGGTGGGCATCGCCGTCGACACGCTGTCGCTGGACCACGGGCCGTCGCCGGATTTCGCCACCCATTACGCCTGGCTGTCGCAGAACCGCTGGGGGCTGGAGGCGGTGGCCAACCTCGACCGGGTGCCGCCGGCCGGTGCGACGCTGGTCGTGGGCGCGCCGAAGCACACGGGCGGCAGCGGCGGGCCGACGCGCGTCTTCGCGATGGTCTGAGCCGTGGCGACCGTTCCGCTCCTGACCGACGAGGCCGCAAGCCCCGCAGCGCGCGAGGTGTTCGAGGACATCCGCCGCACGCGGGGCACGGATTACGTCAACAACTTCTGGCGCGCGCTCGCCCATGATCCGGGCGAGCTCGCCCGGGTCTGGGCCGACGTGAAGCGGGTGATGGCGGCCGGCACCCTGGACCCGATGGTCAAGGAGCTGATCTACGTGGCGGTCTCGACCGCCAACGGCTGCAGCTATTGCGTGCATTCGCACACCGCCGGCGCGCGGGCGAAGGGCATGACCGAGGCGCAGCACGCGGAGTTGCTGGCCGTGGTCGCGCTGGCGGCGCGCACCAACCATCTCGCGACGGCGTTGCAGGTGCCGGTCGATCCGGCCTTCGAGCGCGCGGAATAACAAGAACACCATCGGGGAAGAGACGCATGGCAGATTATGCGATGATCGTGGCGCGGCCGGGCGGCGCCGAGGAGTTCCGGCGCCAGGCGATCGCGGCGGCAGAGCCCGGCGAGGGCGAGGTGCGGATCCGGCAGACGGCGGTGGGGCTGAACTTCCTCGACGTCTACCAGCGCAGCGGGCTCTACAAATGGCCGGTCGAGCGCGACCTGATCGTCGGCAACGAGGGCGCAGGGGTAGTCGAGGCGGTGGGTCCCGGCGTCACGTCGCTCGCCCCGGGTGACCGGGTGGCCTATGCGATGCAGATCGGCGCCTATGCCAGCACGCGACTGATCGCCGCCGACCGGCTGGTGCGCCTGCCGGATGCGATCGCGGACGACGTTGCCGCGACGGTGATGCTGAAGGGCATGACCGCGCATTACCTGATCCATTCGACCTTCCGGGTGGAGCCGGGGATGACGGTGCTGGTCCATGCCGCCGCCGGGGGCGTGGGGCTGATCCTCGGCCAGTGGCTGGCCGCGAAGGGCGTCACCGCGATCGGCACCGCCGGCGGGCGGGACAAGGTGGCGCTGGCCCAAGCCCATGGATACGCGCATGTGATCGACTATCGCGAGGAGGATTTCGCCGCGCGGGTCAGGGAGATCACCGGCGGGCGCGGGGTCGACGTGGTCTATGACAGCGTGGCGCGTGACACCTGGCGCGGATCGCTCGCCTCGCTGAAGCCGCGGGGCATGTTCGTCTGCTTCGGGCAGAGCTCGGGGCCGATCGAGGGGTTCACGCTCGGCGATCTGGCGGCGGGGGGCTCGCTGTTTGCCAGCCGGCCGACGCTGGCGAACTACGCTTCCGACCGTGCCGAGCTGGAGGAACGCGCGAGCGATCTGTTCGCCGCGATTGCCTCGGGGGTGATCCGCGCCGAGGTCCGGCAGCGATTCGCCCTCTCCGATGTGGCCGAAGCGCATCGCGCCCTGGAAAACAGGCAGACCACCGGGGCCACAGTTCTGATCCCCTAGGCGGGACGCCTGATTGAGGTTTTATCAGGTCGCCTCAAACGCTTGAGAGATAGTTCTCGTGCGGCGTGGGGGCCTGACTCCGGCTTGGCCGGTAACCATGGTTCCACAACCTTAGCAAGAAGCGGTTGTGCCCCCACGCTCTTTACGATTTGCTAACGGGCACAGTTCCGAAGTACGTGAAGTACGTCATGGGAGGGCGCCCCGTGAACCAAGGCTTGGTCATATTCATGCTGCTTGGCATCGTCGGCGGGCTAGCCGCCGCGGTGACCGCGCTTTTCCTGGGCTGGGGCTGGCTCGTCGCCATCGTGCTCTATTGCCTGGTCGGCGCAGTGACGCTGGTTACAGCGGCTGCGGTGGCCGTCATCGTCGTGATGCGCCCTGCGCGCGATGCGAGTGACCAAAGGGAATCCGACGCGGCACCGGATCCGGGGCTGGTCCAGGTCTGGCGCTGACGCGCCGGCCACCCGGTCAGAGCATGTAGCGCCCGAGGTCCGTCGACCGCGACAGAGCACCGAGATGCGCCTCGACGAAGGCGGCATCGACCGTGACGGCGTCGCCCGAGCGGTCCGGCGCGGTGAAGCTCAGCTCCTCGAAGACCCGCTCCATCACCGTGTGCAGCCGCCGCGCGCCGATGTTCTCGACCGCGCCGTTCACCTCGGCCGCGATCCGCGCCAGAGCCGCGATCCCGTCATCGGTGAAGCTGACGCTCACCTCCTCGGTGGCCATCAGCGCGGCATACTGGCGGGTGAGGGCATTGTCGGTCTCGTTCAGGATGCGGACGAAATCCTCCTCGGTCAGCGCGGTCAGCTCGACCCGGATCGGCAGGCGGCCCTGCAGCTCGGGCAGCAGGTCCGAGGGCTTGGCGATGTGAAAGGCGCCGCTGGCGATGAAGAGCACGTGGTCGGTCTTGACCGGTCCGTGCTTGGTCGAGACGGTGGTTCCCTCGATCAGCGGCAGGAGGTCGCGCTGCACGCCCTCGCGGGAGACGTCGGCGCCCCGGGTCTCGGAGCGGGCGGCGACCTTGTCGATCTCGTCGATGAAGACGATGCCGTTCTGCTCCACCGCGGTGATCGCCTCGCGCGTGACCGTCTCCTGGTCGAGCAGCTTGTCGGCTTCCTCGGTGATCAGCATCTCGTAGGACTGCGCCACCGACAGGCGCCGGCGCACCTTGCGGCCGCCGAAGGCCTTGCCGAAGATGTCGCCGAGGTTGATCGCGCCCATGCCCATCCCCGGCTGGCCGGGGACGTCCATCATCGGGAAGGGGCTGGAGGTGTCGGCGACCTCGAGCTCGATCTCCTTGTCGTCGAGCACGCCGTCGCGCAGCTTCTTGCGGAACATCTCGCGGGTCTGGTCGCGGGCGCCCTCGCCCGCCAGCGCCTCGATCACGCGGTTCTCGGCCGCCTCGTGGGCGCGGGCCTTGACCCGCTCGCGCATCTCCTCGCGCACCATCACGATGGCGGCATCGACCAGGTCGCGGACGATCTGCTCGACGTCGCGGCCCACATAGCCGACCTCGGTGAACTTGGTGGCCTCGACCTTGATGAAGGGCGCGCGCGCGAGCTTGGCGAGCCGGCGCGAGATCTCGGTCTTGCCGACGCCGGTGGGGCCGATCATCAGGATGTTCTTGGGGTAGACCTCCTCGCGGATGTCGTCGGCAAGCTGCTTGCGCCGCCAGCGGTTGCGCAGCGCCACGGCGACGGCGCGCTTGGCCTCGCCCTGCCCGATGATGAAGCGGTCGAGTTCGGAGACGATTTCGCGGGGGGTGAGGTCGGTCATGTCGTCTCCCTCGGGCATCCTTCGGCGCCGATATATGGTCTCCGCGGCCCCGGCGCCACCGCCCGCACACAGCGCCGTGCGGAACCGCAGGGGCGCGACCACGTTGTCGGCACAGCAACCGCTGGAGAACTGCCATGCCAGGTGCAGACGAGCTCGAATCCCGATTCTGGAAGGCGCTGAAGTCGGACATGACCATGATGCTCGGCCTCGTCGGGGTGGCCGAGGGCCATACCCGCCCGATGACGGCGCAGCTCGACGGGGACCGGGGACCGATCTGGTTCTTCACCTCGAGCGACAACGCGATCGCCGAACGGGTGGGGCGGCGGGCGCGCGCCATCGCCACCTTCACCTCGAAGAACCACGAGCTCTTTGCCGCCGTGCATGGCCGGCTCAGCATCGACGAGGATCCCGAGGTCATCAACCGGCTGTGGAACCGCTTCGTCGCCGCCTGGTTCGAGGGCGGAAAGACCGACCCCAAGCTGCGCCTGCTGCGCCTCGACCCCGACGATGCCGAAATCTGGCTCGACGCGTCGAGCCGGATTGCGGGTCTGCGACTGCTGATGGGGCGCGACCCGAAGAAGGACTACAAGGACAAGGTCGCCAAGGTGAAGCTCGGCTGACCCTCAGCCCTCGATCGTCTCCACGGTGAGGTTGCCGTTCGTATAGACGCAGATGTCGGCGGCGATGGCCATCGCGCGCCGGGCGATCGCCTCGGCGTCGAGGTCCCCGTCGACCAGTGCCCGGGCCGCCGCCAGCGCGTAGTTGCCGCCCGAGCCGATGGCAGCGACGCCATGCTCGGGTTCCAGCACGTCGCCAGCACCGGTGATCACGTAGAGATCGCGGCCGTCGGTGACGATGAGCATCGCCTCGAGGTTGCGCAGATACTTGTCGGTGCGCCAGTCCTTGGCGAGTTCGACCGCGGCGCGCGCAAGCTGGCCAGGGCTGGCCTCGAGCTTCGTCTCCAGCCGCTCCAGCAGGGTGAAGGCGTCGGCGGTCGAGCCTGCGAAACCGCAGACGACCGGCTTGCCCCCCGGCTCCAGCCGGCGGACCTTGCGGGCGCTGCCCTTCATCACCGTCGGGCCGACGCTGACCTGGCCGTCGCCGGCGACGACCACGCGGCCGCCCTTGCGCACCGCCAGGATGGTGGTGCCGTGCCAGCCGGGGAATGTGGTATCCTGTGACATGATCCCTCCGAGTCGGGGACGATATATGGGGCCGCGCTGCCCGGCGCCATAGGCCGGGGTTGCCGTCCCCGCCCAGGCGGAGGCCTCATGGTCCTGACGATCGGCACGTTCAACCTCAACAACCTCTTCTCGCGGTTCAACTTTCAGGCCGAGCTCGACGCCGTTCCGCCGAGCCAGTCGGGCGGGCTGGAGGTGACCTTCTCCGCCGACGAGGTGCATGTGCGCAGCTTCATGGGGCGGCTGGTGAAGCGGAAGGGCGCGGCCGAGACGGCGGCGATCGCCCGGCGCATCCGCGAGATGGATCTCGACGTGCTGGCGGTGCAGGAGGTCGAGCACATCGAGATCCTGCGCGAGTTCAACCGCGACCATCTGGGCGGGCTCTACCGCTATCAGGTGCTGATGGAGGGCAACGACCCGCGGCTGATCGACGTAGGCCTGCTGTCCAAGCGCCGGATCGGGGCGATCACCTCGTATCAGACCGCAGAGCACCCCGGCCGGCCCGGCGAGCGGATCTTCGGCCGCGACCTGATGCAGGCCGAGATCCTGCACGAGGACGGATCGAGGCTGCTCACCGTCTACAACACCCACATGAAGAGCCAATACGTGCCCCATGGGGTCGATCCGGTGGAGGGGGCGCGGCGCGCGAACGCGCGGCGGCGGATGCAGGCCGAGGTGACCGCCCGCATCCTGACCTCCCGCGAGCGCAAGGGCGGGCGGTTCCTGCTGCTCGGCGACATGAACGATGCGCCGGGCAGCCCGCATCTGGCGCCGATGCTGACGGTCGACGGCGAGCATCTGGTCGACGGGCTGGCGCATGTGGTCGAGACGCGCCCCGCCCGGGCCGAGACGCCCGGACAGGGGCCGGGCCCGGCCGGGCCGCGCTGGACCCACCGCTTCAACCCGCCGGGCGCGGCGCCGCCGCACTACGAGCTTTTCGACCAGATCTGGCTCTCGCCCGGCCTGGCGCCGCGGCTGATCTCGGCGCATGTGGACCGCCGGACGCGGCACGGCGGCGACGGCAGCGACCACGATCCGGCCTGGGTGGTGCTGGATCTCTAGGACCGCCCCGGCCGGGGCGTCACCGGGCCAGCCATCCCCCGTCGACGGGGATGACCGCGCCATGCACGTATGAGGCGGCGTCGGAGGCGAGGAACACCGCTGCCCCGCCCAGATCCGAGGGATTGCCCCAGTACCCGGCAGGGATGCGGTCGAGGATCGCCTGGTTGCGGGCCGGATCGGCGCGCAGCGCCGTGGTGTTGTTGGTGGCGAAATAGCCCGGCGCGATCGCGTTCACGTTGATCCCGCGCCCCGCCCATTCGCAGGCGAGGAGGCGCGTCAGCCCGACGAGCCCGCTCTTGGACGCGGTGTAGGACGCGACCCGGATGCCGCCCTGGAACGACAGCAGCGAGGCGATGTTGACGATCCGGCCGCGGCCCCCGCGCGCCAGAACCCCGCGCCCGAAGGCCTGCGACAGGAAGAAGGCCGCCTTCAGGTTCACGTCCACCACGTCGTCCCAGTCGGCCTCGGTGAAATCGACGGCATCGGCGCGGCGGATGATCCCGGCATTGTTCACCAGGATGTCGAGCCCCCCGAGGCGGTCGGCGGTCTCGGTCAGCAGGCGCGCGGCGGCAGTGAGATCGGAGAGGTCCATGGCCAGCGGCCGCGCTTGCCCGCCTGCCGCCGCGATCGCCGCCAGCGTCTCGTCCATCGGCGATCGTCCGGCGCAGACCACCTCGGCCCCGGCGCCGGCGAGCGCCAGTGCGATCGCCTGACCGATCCCGGTATTGGCGCCGGTCACCAGCGCCCTTCGCCCGTCCAGTGCGAACATGCTCACCGTATGTCCTCCCTCATGGTCCGCGCCGGTCCCACCGACTGTCGCTCGACCAGACGGCAGGCCAGCTCCACCCGCCGCGCCGGCATCGGCGGCCCCGACAATGCATCGCGCAAGAGGTCGAGCGCCAGCATCCCGATCTCGCGCTTGGGCACATGCATGCTGGTGAGCGGCGGGGTCATGAAGGCCGCCTGGGGCAGGTCGTCGATCCCCATCACCGAGACGTCGCCCGGCACGCTGAACCCGGCCTGCTGAACCCCCAGCATCGCCCCGGCCGCCAGGCTGTCGCCCGCCGCCAGCACCGCGGTGAAGTCGAGCCCGCGCGCACCGATCCGATCGACCATCGCCTGCCGGGCGAGGTCGGGCACCCAGTCCTCGACGCTGACGATGCAGTCGTCGCCGCAGTCGAGCCCGTGGGCGCGCAGCGCGTCCTGCCAACCCTCGCGCCGGCGCTCGATCGTGCGCCGTCCCGGGCGCATCAGGAACAGCACCCGCTCGTGACCCTGGCGGATCAGGTAGTCGGTCGCCAGCCGCGCCGCCGAGCGGTTGCAGGGCGTTACGCTGGACAGCCGCATGTCGGGGTCGTCGCAGTTGAGCAGGACCACCGGCTTCTCGAAGGCGCGGGTGGCGGCGAGCATGCTTTCGTCATCCACGGTCAGGACCAGGATCCCCGCCACCATCGGATCGGCACGGGCCTCCTCGAGCACCACCACCTCCTCTGCCGCATCGGCGACGGGGCGGGTCACGATCTCGAGGCCCAGCGCCTGGGCACGCTCGGCCAGGCCCTCGAGGACGTAGAGGGTGAACTGGTTGCGCACATAGTCGATCATCGCCGCGCTCGAGGCCGCGACGATGACCCGCTGGCCGGCCACCGCCGCCGGGATGGCGTAATTCGCCGTCTTCGCGGCATCGAGGATGCGCTCGCGGACCTCGGCCCGCACCCCCTTCTCGCCGGCAAGCGCGCGCGACGCCGTGCTGAGCGAGACCCCGCAGGTCCGCGCGATATCCTCCAGCCGCACCCGGCGGCTCTGCTTTCCGCGCTTTCCCGCGACAGGCTTCATGGGCACTCCTCCAGGTGCGATGGTATGAAAGTAATTTTCATGTTGCGCAAGTATCCACGCCATGGATTCATCGAAGCAACGAACCGGCCGGGTCTGCCGCCCGAGCATGGTCGCCCCGGGGGGGAAGATGGACGCATCCGCAGGCATGATCCGCGAGAGCCTCGATCGTCTGGTCGCCGGCATGACCGGGCTGAAGCACGACGGCCGCTTCCACGAGCCGAACCTCGACGGCAGTGCCGGCGACTACATCAGCTTCGACGCCTGGGAATGGCCGCAGGGCGTGGGCCTCTACGGGCTGGTGAAGCTGTGGATGCATACCGGCCGCGAGGACCTGCGCCGGCTCGTCGAGGACTGGTATGCGGCGCGGATCGCCGAGGGGCTGCCCGAGCTGAACGTCAACACCACCGCGCCGATGCTGGGCCTCGCCGTGCTGTGGTCGCGGACCCGCGATCCGCGCTGGCAGGGCACGCTCGACGCCTGGGCCGACCGGGTGATGACCGAGATGGGCCGCACCGAGGAGGGGGCCTTCGAGCATCACGTCTCCGACCGGGTCAATGACGGCGAGCTCTGGGACGACACGCTCTACATGGTCGGGCTGTTTCTCGCCGCCTATGGGCAGGCGAGCGGGCGGCGCGAGCTGGTCGACGAGGCGGCGCGGCAGTTCCTGGTGCACACCCGCTATCTCGCGGACACCCACAGCGGGCTCTGGTTCCACGGCTGGACCTTCGAGGGGCGCCACAACTTCGCCGAGGCGCGCTGGGCGCGGGGCAATGCCTGGATCACCGCGGGCCTGCTCGACCTCTTCGATCTGGCCGAGCTGCCGGTTCCGGTGCGCGCGTTCCTGCTCGGCGTGCTGGTCGCCCAGGTGAATGCGCTCCTGCCGCTGCAGACCGCGTCGGGCGCCTGGCGGACGCTGCTCGACGACCCGGCGTCCTACGAGGAGATCTCGGCGACCGCCGGTTTCGGCTACGGCCTGCTCAAGGGCCACCGGCTGGGCCTCGGGACGCCGGCGTGGCGCGCCGCGGGCCTGCGCGCGCTCGGCGCGGTGCTGGCGAACATCGACGCGAGCGGCACCGTCGGCAACGTCTCCTACGGGACGCGCATGGGCCATGATCTGCAATTCTACCGCGACATCCCGATCCAGCCGACCGGCTACGGGCAGGCGCTGGCGATCCTCTGCCTGTCCGAGGGGCTCGCCCATGTCGGGACGAAGGAGACGGCGGCATGACGATGAAGGTGCTCTACGGGGCGGGGCCGGCCGACATCGGCGGCTATGACACCGAGAAGCTGCGCGAGGCCTTCCTCGTCGGCGATCTCTTCACGCCCGGCGCGCTGCGCCTGGTCTATACCCATGTCGATCGCCTGATCCTCGGGGGCGCGGTGCCGGGCGCGGACCCGATCCGCTTCGGCGACGGGGCCGAGATCGGCACCCCCTATCTTCTGTCCGCGCGCGAGATGGGCGTGGCGAACCTCGGCGGGGCGGGCAGGATCACCGTGGACGGCCAGAGCTTCGCGCTCGGCAACCGCGACGTGCTCTACATCGGCCGGGGGGCGCGCGAGATCGCGCTTGCCAGTGACAATGCCGAAGCCCCCGCGCGCTTCTACATGAACTCGGTGCCCGCCGGGGCGGACATCGCCCACCGGCTGATCACCCGCGCCGAGGCCAAGCCGCTCGATCTCGGCGAGGACCGCCGCGCCAACCGCCGGCGCCTGGCGATGTACATCCACCCCGAGGTCGCGCCGTCCTGCCTGCTGCTGATGGGCATCACCGACCTGGCCGAGGGCAGCGTCTGGAACACGATGCCGCCGCATGTGCACGCGCGGCGCATGGAGGCGTACTGCTACTTCGACCTGCCGCCCGAGGAGCGGGTCATGCATCTGATGGGCGAGCCCGCGGCGACGCGCCACCTGATCGTGCGGGACGGCGATGCGGTGATCTCGCCGGCCTGGTCGATCCACATGGGGGCCGGCACCGCGCCCTATGCCTTCGTCTGGGGCATGACCGGCGAGAACCAGGAATACAACGACGTCGCCCCCGTTGCGCTGACGGAGCTGAGATGACCGCCACCCTCCTCGCGGATGCCCACCTGACCCGGCCCCTGCCCGCGGGGGCCGCGATCCGCTACTGGCAGCTCGGCGCCACGGCCGAGGAACGCTTCGACGTGCCCGACGCGCCGATGCAGGGCGAGATGGACCCGTTCTTCTTCCTGACCAAGCACAAGAACTTCATCCCGCACGAATATCCCTGCCGCACGATCTTCGCCGCGCGTTTCCGCGGCCGGCGCCCCGACCTGCGCGGCGCGTTCAGCCCCGAGCGGTGGTGGCTGCCCTTCGGCTCGCCGCGGCTCGACCTTTCGGGCTTCTGGTTCCGCCCGACGCGGCTGGCCACCTGGGTGCGGACCTTCATCGAAGCCGAGACCGCCGGCCCCGCCCGGCTGCGGCTCGGCACCTGCGGCGGCGCGGTGCTCTTCGTCAACGGCCGCGAGGCGGGCTGGATGGCGCCCTATTCGCGCAACCTCGAGGACCGGCAGGTCTTCGAGGTCACGCTCGATGCCGGGTTGAACGAGATCCGCGTCTTCTTCGACGACCTGGCCGAGCGCGACGCGCGCTACTTCATCCAGCTCGACTACCTGTCGGGCCCCTCTGCCCGGGTCGCGGTGCCCGTGCCCGTGGATCCTGGGGTTGCCGAGGGGATCGAGGCGGCGCTCGACGGGATGCATTTCGACCGCACCGCCTATACAGGCGGCGACATCGCCCTGATCCTCGGCCACCCGCTCCCGGCCGCGGTCGCAGCAAAGGTCGTGGTCGAGGGCGACTTCATGTCGACCGAACATTTCGACAGCGCGCTGACGCTGGCCCCGGGCACCGAGCGCATCGACGCAGGCCCCGCAGCGGCGGCGCCGGCCGACTTCCGGCATTTCCGCGTCACCCTCGATGCCGGCGGCTTCGTCGCCTCGCGCGCGATCGGGGTCGAGATCTGCCATGCCGCCCGCCAGGGCGAGGCCCCCGCCGAGCTGGCTGCACGCATCACCGAGACGCTGGGCGAGGTCTCGGAGCGCTCCGAGCGCGACACCGTGCGTGCCTTCGCCCGGCTGGCCAGCGGCCGCGCCGGCACTGAGACCGACGCCATGATCGCCGAGATCCTGCCCTCGATCGAGGATTGTCACGACTGTGCGGACTTCTCGCTGGTGCCGCTGATCTGGTCGCGCAGCGTCTGGGGCGAGGATATCGGCGCGGCCACCCGCGCGCGCATTGACGCGGCCATCCTCGGCTATCGCTACTGGATGGACGAGCCCGGCAACGACGTGCAGTGGTACTTTTCCGAGAACCACGCGCTCCTGTTCCACACCTCGGCCTATCTCGCCGGCAACCTGTTCGCGGACGCGACCTTCGTGCGTTCGGGCCGGAAGGGCAGCGCCCAGCGCGAGGTGGGGGCCGCCCGGGTGCGCGCCTGGCTCGACCATTTCGAGGCCTGGGAGATGGCGGAGTTCAACTCCGCGCCCTATTTCCCGATCGACCTCAAGGGGCTGACGGCGCTCGCCGCGCTGGCGCCCGACGCCGACATCGCCGCCCGCGCCAGGGCCGGGATCGTGCGGCTCTGCGAGATCGTCGCGCGATCGGCCCATCACGGCATGATCACCGCCGCGCAGGGGCGCTCCTACGAGCACACGCTCTGCGCCGGCCGCTCGCTCGAGCTGTCCGGGGTGGCGCGGCTGCTCTGGGGCAAGGGCTGGTACGGGCGGCGGGTGCATGCGCTGCCGCAGCTCGCCGTCTGCCTGCGCGACCACGGCCTGGAGATCCCCGCGGCGCTCGGCGCCATCGCGAACCACGAGGGCGACCGTCACCAGGAATGGCGCTTCGCCCAGGGCGAGAACGCCTTCGCCGCGCTCTACCACTACAAGGGCCGACATTTCGCCATCGGCTCCGCCGCGCATTACCGCTGGAACGAGTGGGGTTATCAGGAGACGGTCCTGCACCTGCGCCTCGGCACGCGGCCCGAGGCGGCGATCTGGATCAACCACCCGGGCGAGACGATCCAGTTCGGCTATGGGCGCCCCTCCTACTGGGGCGGCAGCGGCACGCTTCCGCGTGCACACCAATACCGCGGCCTGGCGCTGCTCGACTTTGCCACCCACGACGATCAGCCCGAGTTCACCCACGCCTGGTTCCCGGCCGACGCCTTCGACGAGAGCCGCGTGGCGGGCACGCTGGCGCTGGCACGCAGCGGCGGCGGCGCGGTTTTGCTGCGCGGAAGCGCGGCGCTGGAGCCGGTGACCGACGGCCCCTCGGCCCATGCCGAGCTGCGCCAGCACGGCAGGCGCACCCGATGGATCGTGCGCGTCTGCGAGGCGGAGACGCTGGCCGAGGCCGAGGCCCGCTTCGGCGCCCTCACCGTGGTCGAGGAAGACGACGGCACGCTGACGATCGACGATCCCGACTACGGCCCGGTGCGATTCCGCCCGGGCGGCACTGCCGAGGCCGAGGGCCGGGTGATCGACCCGGCGCGTTTCACGGTGCGCGGCGAGGCGGAGATGCTCTGAGCACCCAGACAGCCATCAATAACGGATCCCCGAAGGTCCGACCATTCAGAGGAGGACGACGACCATGACCAAGCCAAGGCCCATGCTCGCGGCGCTCGCGCTGCTCCTGTCGACCACGGCCGGCCATGCCGGTGACGTGCGCATCATGTGGTATTCCGACGGGGTGGAGGGTGCGGTCCTGCAGGACCTGCTCGACCGCTTCATGGCGGAAAACCCGGGCATCAACGTGATCCTCGACAATGTCGCCTACAGCGTCATCCAGGAGCAGCTGCCGATCCAGCTCGAAGCCGGCCACGGGCCGGACATCGCGCGCGTGACCAACCTCAAGGCCCAGGCCGACCACTGGCTCGACCTGCGCCCGCTGGTTGCCGATCCCGCCTACTGGGACGCGAATTTCGGCGATCAGGCCGACTGGATGCGCCCCGACGGCTCGGATCAGATCTCGGGCTTCATGACCCAGATCACGCTGACGGGCGGGTTCGCCAACAAGACGCTGTTCGACCAGGCCGGCGTCGAGATGCCCGGAGAGGGCGCGACCTGGGCCGACTGGGCCGAGGCCTCGCGCCTCGTGGCTGAGAGCCAGCAGGTGCCCTTCCCGATGGCGCTGGACCGTTCGGGCCACCGGCTGACCGGCCCCAACCTGTCCTTCGGCGCCAACTACATCGGCCCCGACGGCATGCCCGCGCCGCTCGACGACGGCGCCAGGGCCTTCATCACCGAGTTCACCGGCTGGGCCGGCGAGGGCATCATGATGAAGGACGTCTGGGTCTCCGCCGCCGGCTCGACCTATCGCGCGGCGGCCGAGGACTTCATCAACGCCCAGCTCGTCTACTACTACTCGGGCTCCTGGCAGGTGCCGAACTTCGCCGCCAAGATCGGCGATGCCTTCGACTGGGTCGCGACCGGCAGCCCCTGCGGGCCGGCCGCCTGCACCGGCATGCCCGGCGGCGCCGGCCTCGTTGCGGTGAAGTACACCCAGAACCCCGAGGAAGTTGCGCAGGTGATGGACTATCTCGCCCGCGCCGACATCCTGAAGGAGTTCTCCGAGCGCACGCTGTTCCTGCCCGCGCACAAGGGCGTTCTGGCCGAAGGGCTCGACTTCCAGTCCGACGACGAGCAGGTCAAGGCCGCGCTCAACGCCTTCGTCGCGGCATCGCAGCACACCTCCGAGGCAGCGCTGAAGCTGCCAGGCTGGCGCTGGTCGGACGCCTATTACGGCGCGCTGGTCACCCGTGTCAGCCAGGTGATCGCGGGCGAGCTGAGCCTCAAGGAGGCTTTCGAGCGCATCGACGCCGACATCGCCGCCCGCGTGGCCGACGCGCAGCTCTGATGCCGCGCGACCGGCCGGGGGCCCCGCCCCGGCCGGTTCCGCCCCGTCCGCGAGGGAGACCCGCCGTGACGACATCCGCCTCCGGCCAGCCCGAGCGCCGCGGCCCCGGTGATCTTGCGATGGCTCCGGTCCGCCTGGTGATGGGGCTGATCGACGCGCCGCTGCGCGCCTGGCAGCGCCTGACCGGCATCAACGGCATGGCGGCGTTCTTCCTGCTGCCGAACATGGCGATCTTCGGCATCTTCGTGCTGCTGCCGCTGGTCATCAACGTCGTCTATTCGATGACCGGTGGCACCGCGATCTTCCTCGGCAGCCGCACCTTCGTCGGCGGCGCGCAATATGCGCGCCTCTTCGACTGCGAGAATTTCGCCCGGCCGAACAGCTGCGCCGAGGACACGTTCTGGACCGCCGTGCACAACACCGGCTGGTTTGTCGTCCTCCAGGTCACGCTGATGATCCTGGCCTCGCTCGTCACCGCGCTGATCCTGAACCGCGAGATCCGGGCGCGCGGCTTCTGGCGGGCGGTGTTCTTCTTCCCCGTCCTGCTCTCGCCGGTGGTGGTCGGCCTGATCTGGCGCTGGATCCTGCAGCGTCAGGGGCTGCTGAACTTCGCGCTGCACCCCTTCGGCCATGAGCCCTACGCCTGGCTGACCGACCCCGCCTGGGCCTTTGCCGCCGCGGTCGGCGTGTCGATCTGGGCGCATATGGGGTTCTACACCCTGATCCTGCTCGCCGGCCTGCAGGCGATCCCGAAGGATCTCTACGAGGCCGCCGAAATGGACGGCACCCGGCCGGGGCGCACCTTCTGGCGCATCACCCTGCCGCTCCTGGCGCCCAACCTGCTCGTCGTCGTGGTGCTGGCGCTGATCCGCGCGGTGCAGGTGTTCGACGAGGTATACGTGCTGACCGGCGGCGGCCCGGGCACCTCGACGCTGTTCCTGACCCAGTACATCTACGAGACCGGCTTCGCCTCGCAGCTGCGCAACCTCGGCCTCGCCGCCGCCGCCTCGATCCTGATGGGCACGGTGCTGGTCGTGCTCACCCTGATCCAGCTCGGCATCGGCCGGCGCGGCGAGAAGAAGGGAGACCGCAGATGAGCGCGATCACCCTCTTCATCTTCCGCCGCCGCGGCGGCACCGGCTGGCACTGGACCGACGTGGTCACCTGGGTCTGGCTGGTCGGCGGCCTGATCCTGATGTTCGGCCCGGCGGTCTGGCTGGTCGGCTCGTCCTTCAAGACCCCGGCCGCGCTGGCCGAATTCCCGCCGACCATCCTGCCCTACGCCACGCAGACCATTGCCGTAGAGGGCCATGACCGCCCGCTCGCACTCTACGAGGTGCGCATGGAGGACGGCAGCACCCGCGTGCTGGCCGAGATCCGCCGCATCGGCATCGTCGCGCAGATGGTCGACCCCGCGGCGCCGACCGAGACCATCCCGGTCAACATCGCCGACCGCAGCCCGGTGCGCACGCTGGCCTTCGCCTGGTCGAACTATACCGAGCCCTTCACGCATTTCGACTTCCTGCGCTACCTGTGGAACTCGGTCTTCGTCACGCTGATGGCGACGGTCATCACGCTGGTCGTCAACTCCATGGCCGCCTTCGCCCTGTCGAAATACCAGTTCCGCGGCCGCTCGGCGGCGATGCTGATCATCCTCGCGACACTCATGGTGCCGCTCTCGGTGATCCTGGTGCCGCTCTATTCGATCATCTCGGCGCTCGGGCTCTTCAACAACCTCTGGGGCGTGATCCTGCCGACGGTCGCCACGCCGACCGGCGTCTTCATCCTGCGCCAGTACATGCTGACCATCCCCGACGAGCTGATCGACGCCGCCCGCATGGACAAGGCGTCCGAATGGCAGATCTACTGGCGCATCGTGCTGCCGCTGACCGCGCCGGCGCTGGCGGTGCTCGCGATCTTCTCTGTGGTCTGGCGCTGGAACGACTTCCTCTGGCCGCTGATCGTGCTGTCGCGCCGCGAGCTCTACACGCTGCAGGTCGGGCTCAGCATCTATTCGGGCGAGCTCAACGTGCAGTGGCACTTCATCCTGGCGATGACCGTGGTGACGATGATCCCGGTCGTGCTCGTCTTCATCTTCCTCCAGCGCTTCATCACCACCGGCATCGCCGGCGCGGGCCTGAAGTAGGAGCCGCCCATGGCCCGTATCCGGCTGACAGACGTGATGAAGTCCTACGGCAGCGTAGGCGTGCTGCACGACATCAACCTCGACATCGCCGACGGCGAGTTCGTGGTCTTCGTCGGCCCCTCGGGCTGCGGCAAGTCGACGCTGCTGCGCACCATCGCCGGCCTCGAGCGCCCGACCTCGGGGCGGATCGAGATCGACGGCCGCGACGTGACCACCGTCTCCGCTGCCGACCGGGGGCTGGCGATGGTCTTCCAGTCCTATGCGCTCTACCCGCACATGACCGTGCGCCAGAACCTCGCCTTCGGGCTGGAGAACACCCGCCTGCCCCGGCCGGAGATCACCGATCGCATCGCCGAGGCCGCGCGCATGCTGGAGATCGAGCCCTATCTGGACCGCCGCCCCGGCCAGCTGTCGGGCGGCCAGCGCCAGCGCGTGGCGATCGGGCGGGCCATCGTGCGCCGCCCGGTCGCCTTCCTGCTCGACGAGCCGCTCTCGAATCTCGACGCCGAGCTGCGCGTCTCCACCCGGGCCGAGATCGCGGCCCTCCATGCCCGCCTCGCCTCGACGATGGTCTACGTCACCCACGACCAGGTCGAGGCGATGACGCTCGCCGACCGCATCGTGGTGCTGCGCGCCGGGCGGATCGAGCAGGTGGGCGCGCCGCTCGATCTCTACAACCATCCCGCCAACCGCTTCGTCGCCGGCTTCATCGGCGCGCCGCACATGAACTTCCTGTCGGGCCGTGTGGTGGCGCTGCGCGAGGGCGGCGCCGACGTGGCGATCGAGGGCGGCCACACGATCGCCATCCCGCTGGTCGCTCCGCTGCCCGAGGGCACCCGCGTCGAGATCGGCGTCCGCCCCCAGCACGTGACGCTCGCCGAGGCGGAGGGCCTGCCCACCCGCGTCCACCTGTCCGAGGCACTGGGGTCGGAGACCGTCGTCCACGGCGAGCTCGGCGGCCAGCGGATGCTCGCGGTCATCCCCGGCCAGCACCACCTCGCCGCCGGCGAGGAGGTCCGCCTCTCCCTTGCCGCCGCGCCCCTGCACGTTTTTGGCGAGGACGGGCTGCGGCGCTGACGCAGGCGATACCAGCCTGATTTCATACAGGTTTGCTTACCTGGAGAGCAGTCGGCTGCGCGCGAACGCGCGCGCCGCCAGCAAAACCAATGCGCGCACCTGCGCGCTCAATGTGGCGGCAAGGGCCGCCGCGCTACCCCGCCCCGAGATGCCGGCGCAGGAAACCCACCCAGCGCTCGCGCATCGCCGGCGTCTCCCGGTGCCCCACGTTCGGCTCGACGAAGGCCTCCAGCGCCTCCGCGGCACCAGCGGCGCGGTAGGCCGCTTCGATTTCCGCCACTCCCCGCCGAACCGCCTCGGGCGGGGTCAGCGGATCTTCCGCGCCGAGACAGATGATCTGCGGACGCGGCGCCATCATGCCGGCGATCGCCCCGGTCGAGGTCTCGCGCAACAGCCCCGGCACCGTCAGGTAGTGCCCGTGCCGGTCATGCGCGCCGGTCTCGACCAGGGCCGCGAAATCGGCAAAGCAGCAGAGCTGCGCCACCGTCGCCACCCGGTCGTCGAGGGCGGCCAGGAAATAGCCCAGCGTCGCGCCCATCGAGATCCCCGCGACCCCGATCCGCGCCGGATCCACGTCCCCCCGCCCGGCCAGCCAGGTCAGCGCCGCCGCCTGCTCGCCGAGCATCTGGCCAAAGAGCGTGTCTCCCCGCCATAGCGCGGCCTTGGCCGCCGCACTCTCGGCAACCCCGGCACGCGCGCCAAAGCAGGGCATGTCGATGCAGAGCACCATGAACCCCGCCTCCGCCAGAAGCCGGCCCGGCGGACTGACCCAGGCCGGCCGTCCCTCCACCAGCTCCGAGGCGCCGATATCGTGGCGGTTGCCATGGGCATGGGCGAGCAGGACCGCCGGCAGCCGCCCCGTCGCCCCTGCCGGCCGCATCAGGAACCCGCGCACCGCCTCGCCGTCGGCAAGGGCGAAGCCCAGCGTCTCGGTGACCAGACCATCGTGCCGGTGCGCCACCTGCGACACCGGCGCCAGCCGCGCCTCACCGAACCCCAGCAGTTCGGCCAGCCGTTCCCGTGAAATCATCTCGCAACCCGACATGCGCCCCGCCTCGCCGCCAGCAATGCATCCCGTCGGGGCAGGCGCAACGCCCTTTGCCTGCCGTCGCGGGCGGCCCGGATCGCGTCATCTTTCGTCAACGAAGCTTTCCTAATGCTTACCTGTCCTGATTGTCCTTTTCATATCAGTACCTTGAAAATTGCGCACATGTGCGCACCCCTGCGCGCGCGCAGCCGCGCGAACCCGTAGCCGCCGCGCGCGCGGCGGGATATGACGGGGAGCCCGCGCGCCGCGCCGATGAAAGGATCCGTCATGGGGATGGTCGATGCCCTCGTCTGTATCGAGCCGGGCCAGTTGCGGCTCGAGCAGCGCCCCGCGCCCGCCACCGCGCCCGGCCATGCGCTCGTCCGCCCGCGCCGGGTCGGGATCTGCGGCACCGACTATCACATCTTCCAGGGCAAGCACCCGTTCCTCCAGTACCCCCGCGTGATGGGCCACGAGCTCGCCGTCGAGGTGGTCGAGGCGCCCGCGGGTGACGGCCCGGCGCCCGGTGCGATCTGCGTCGTCAATCCCTACCTCGCCTGCGGCGATTGCGTGGCCTGCCGCAAGGGCCGGCCGAACTGCTGCGCCAGCGTCTCCGTGCTGGGCGTGCATCAGGACGGCGGCATGACGGGGCTCCTGTCGATCCCGGCCGCGCATCTCGTTCCGGCCGAGGGGCTCAGCCTCGATGACTGCGCCGCGGTCGAGTTCCTCGCCATCGGCGCCCATGCGGTTCGCCGCGGCGCCGTGGCCGGGGGCGACCGCGTGCTCGTCGTGGGCGCCGGCCCGATCGGGATCGGCGCCGCCCTCTTCGCCCGCCTGGCCGGCGGGGAGGTCACGATCTTCGACCGCGACGCGGAGCGCGCAGAGCTTGCCGGCGCGCTCGCCGGCGTCGCGGTCATTGCCGCCGAGGATGCCTCGATCGTGCCCCGGGAATCCTTCGACGTGGTTCTCGAAGCCACCGGAAACCCGCAGGCGATGGAGCGGGGCTTCGACTTCGTCGCCTATTGCGGCCGCTACGTCCTGATCGGCATCGTGAAGGATCGGATCGGGTTCTCCGACCAGGACTTCCACCGCCGCGAGATGACCCTGATCGCCAGCCGCAACGCCACCTCTGCCGACTTCGACCACGTGATCGCCGCCATCCGCGACGGCCATGTTCCCGTGGACCGCCTGCTGACCCACCGCACCGACCTCGCCGGCGCCGTCGATGACCTGCCCCGCTGGACGCAGGAGAAGACAGGGCTGGTCAAGGCGGTGATCGAGATCGACTGAAAGGAATGCCGCCAATGAATGACTGGCTCGTCAGCACCGACTGGCTCGCGCAGAACCTGACCGCGCCCGGCGTGGTCGTCGTCGACTGCAGCTGGTTCCTGCCCGAGTCCGGCCGCAGCGGCGCGGCGGAGTTCGCGGCCGGCCATATCCCCGGCGCCCGTTTCCTCGACCTCGACGCGGTTTCCGACCCGGACACGCCCTATGTGAACATGCTGCCCACGCCAGCGCGCTTCGCTTCCGAGGTCAGCCGTCTCGGCATCGGCGACGATGCGCATGTAATCGTCTGCGACGCGACCTATGTCTCGGCGCGCGTCGCATGGATGTTCCGCGCCTTCGGACATCCGCGCGCGCAGATCCTCGACGGCGGCCTGCGGAAGTGGCGCGCCGAGGGACGGCCGGTCGAGACCGGCGCGCCTGCGCCCGCCGCGCCCGCGACCTTTACCATCCGCGCCGAGCCCGGCGCCGGTGTCGCCGGCTGGCGCGAGGTGCTGGATGCGGTCACATCCGGCAGCCCGGCGGTGATCGACGCGCGCACGCCCGGGCGGTTCACGGGCGAGATGCCTTCGGGCTACCCGGGGGTTGCCGGCGGCCACATGCCCGGCGCGATCAACCTGCCCTGGGAGCGGTTCTTCGACCCGTCACGGGATTTCAGCTTCGTCTCGCCCGAGGTTGCCGCAGAGATCTTCCGCGAGGCCGGCGTCGATCTCGACCGCCCGGTGATCACCACCTGCGGCTCGGGCGTGACGGCGGTGATCCTCGGCATGATGCTCGAGCGCGCCGGTGCGCGCGACTGGAAGCTCTATGACGGGTCGTGGCACGAATGGGGCCAGCGCCCCGACCTGCCCCGCCGCTCGCTGACCGACGGCGAGCAGTAGCGCCGTCCGGTCGGGGTTTCTGGGAAGGGAAAGCGCATTGTCGTCGCCTCGGGCATTCTTCGATTTCAGGGATGAAAGCGGCGTGCTGCGCGCGTCGGTCTTCCTCACGCTCGCCGTGTCGGCGCTGGGGATTGTCCTCGGGCTGGTGTCGGGATCGTACTCGATCGTCTTTGATGGCGTTTACGCGCTGATCGATGCCAGCATGAGCCTGCTGTCGCTGCTGGTGGTGAACCTCATCAACTCGTTCGCCCGATCGGAACAGTTGTCGCGCAAGCTGCGCGAGCGGTTCTCGATGGGGTTCTGGCATCTGGAGCCGATGGTTCTGGCGCTGAACGGCACCATGCTGATGGGCGTCGCCATCTATGCTTTCGTCACCGCGGTCGGCAGCCTGCTCGCCGGGGGGCGCGAGCTCGATTTCGGGGTGGCGGCGACCTATGCGGTGGTGACGGTGGTGATCTGTGCCGGCGCCGCATTCGCCGAATGGCGGGCCAACCGGAAGATCCGATCGGAGTTCATCCGGCTCGACGTCAAGGGATGGATCATGTCGGCGAGCATCACCGCTGCGCTGCTGGTCGCCTTCTCGGTGGGCGCGGCGGTGCAGGGCACCGAGTGGCAGTGGATCTCGCCCTATATCGACCCGCTGGTGCTGGCGGTGGTCTGCGTCGTGATCATCCCGATCCCGATAGGAACCGTCCGGCAGGCCTTCGCGGAGATCTTCCTCGTCACGCCGCCGGCGCTGATGCAGCACGTGGCGAGCGTGGCGGAGGGGTTCGCCGAGAAGCACGGCTTCGCGTCGTTCCGGACCTATGTGGCGAAGGTGGGGCGGTCGCGGTCGATCGAGATCTATTTCATCGTGCCCGCGGACCAGCCGGCGCGGCCGATCTCGGAATGGGATGCGCTGCGTGACGAGCTGGGCATCCTGATCGGCGACGAGGGCCCCGACCGCTGGCTGACGATCGTCTTCACCGGCGACCCGGAATGGGCGGAATGACCCGCGCCCGCAAGAGGCGGGCACGGGGTGGGCACGCGTGCCCATTTTTCAACATGTTGATACTACAAGCGTATTCCGGACAGGTAAGCATTAGGAAAGCTTCGTTAACGCGCCGACGCGCGCCCGATCAGCCGATCTTGCCGGAGATGTAGTCCTCGGTCTGCTTGTGCACCGGCTTGGAGAAGATCTGCTCGGTATCGCCGAGCTCGATCAGATTGCCGAGATGGAAGAAGGCCGTGCGCTGGCTGACGCGGGCCGCCTGCTGCATCGAATGGGTCACGATGACGATCGTGTAGTTCGAGCGCAGCTCGTCGATCAGCTCCTCGATGATCGCCGTGGCAATCGGGTCGAGCGCCGAGCAGGGCTCGTCCATGAGGATCACCTCGGGGCCCACGGCGATGGCGCGCGCGATGCAGAGGCGCTGCTGCTGGCCGCCGGAGAGGCCGGTGCCGGGCGCATGCAGGCGGTCCTTGACCTCGTTCCAGAGGCCGGCGCGCTGCAGGCTTTTCTGCACCACTTCCTCGGCCTCGGCCTTCGAGCGGATGAGCCCGTGGATGCGGGGGCCGTAGGCCACGTTGTCGAAGATCGACTTCGGGAAGGGATTGGCCTTCTGGAACACCATGCCGACGCGGGCGCGCAGCTCGACCACGTCGAGATCGGCCCGGTAGATGTCCTCGCCGTCGATCTCGATCCGTCCGGTGACGCGGGCGCCCTCGATCGTGTCGTTCATGCGGTTGAGGCAGCGCAGGAAGGTCGACTTGCCGCAGCCCGAGGGGCCGATGAAGGCGGTCACGGCCTTTTCGGGAATGTCGATCGACACGCCCTTGATGGCCTCGGTATCGCCGTAGAAGACGTGGACATCCCGCGCCGTGATGCGGGGAACGGCATTGGCGAGGGCGGGTTCGGTCTTGCTCAGGACGTTCTGCATGGAGAACTTGTTATCGCTCCGGGGCGTGCCCGCAAGGGTGGTGTCGGTCATGGAGGTCACGTCCTCTTCTCGAGGCGGCTGCGGAGATAGATGGCGATGGCGTTCAGCGAAAGCATCAGCCCCAGCAGAACGATGATGGTGGCGAATGTGCGGGGCTCGAAGAAATTGCGGTTCTCGTTGCCCTGCCAGAGGTAGATCTGCACCGGCAGCGCCGCGGACTGGTCGAGCGGCGTCGCGGGGATGTTCGCCACGAAGGCGTTCATGCCGATGAGCAGCAGGGGTGCCGTCTCGCCGAGCGCCTGGGCGACGCCGATGATCGAGGCGGTCAGGATGCCCGGGAGCGTCAGCGGCAGCACATGGTGGAACACCATCTGCGTGCGCGAGGCGCCGAGGCCGAGGGCGGCCGCGCGCAGCGAGGGCGGCACCGCCCGCAGCGCCGAGCGCGTGGCGATGATGATCGTCGGCAGGGTCATCAGAGTCAGCACCAGGCCGCCGACCAGCGGTGCCGACAGCGGCAGGCGGAAGTAGTTGATGAAGACCGCCGCGCCGAGCAGGCCGAAGACGATCGAGGGCACGGCCGCGAGGTTGTTGATGTTCACCTCGATCAGGTCGGTGAAGCGGTTCTTGGGCGCGAATTCCTCGAGATAGATCGCGCTCGCCACGCCGATCGGGACCGCCAGCACGATCACCACCAGCATCATGTAGAGCGAGCCCATGAAGGCGCCGGCGAGGCCCGCGGACGCGGGGGCCGAGCGCGAGTCGACATTGGTGAAGATGTGCCAGGCGAAGCGCTGGGTGATGGTGCCTTCGTCCTCGAGCCGGTCGATGAGCATGCGGGCGCCGGGCGCAAGCTGCTGGCGCGCATCGGGCAGGCTGCGGTCGATGGTTCCCTTGACCCAGTTGTCCGTATTGGCCGAGGCGAGAAGGCGGACCGGCACGGTCCGGCCGATGATGCCGGGGTCGGCCACGACCATGTCGCGCAGCACGAACCGGGCGTTCTGCTCGGGGATGGACAGGAGCGCGCGGGTGTCGACGTCGATCCCCTGGGCATGGGGGCGCAGGGCGGCCTCGATCAGCGCGTTCCAGTTCGCCATGGTCACCTGACGCTGCCAGGCGAACTGCTGGCTCTGGAAGTCGGCCGGCGACTGGCCGGGCTGGCGGACCGGCTGCTCGGGGATGTTCACGATCTCGGGGTCGAAGGCGATCTCGAGCTCGAGGTTGGCCTGCCAGAAGGAGGGCAGGCCCGACATCAGGATGTTGCCGAAGAGCACCGCGACGAAGGCGAGCGCCGAGAGTGCCGCCGCGAGACCGAAGCCGCGGAAGATCTTCTCGTTCCTGTGCCGGCGGGCGAGCCCGCGGCGGATCGTGCCGCGGCGCTCGGCCGGCGAGCCGATGACGGCCGACATGCGGGTGGAGGAGACGTCGGGCATTATTCGTACTGCTCCCGGTAGCGACGGACGATGTAGAGCGCGCCGATGTTGAGGCAGAGGGTGATGACGAAGAGCGTCAGGCCGAGCGCGAAGGCGACGAGCGACTGCGGCGCGGCGAAATCGCTGTCGCCGGTGAGCTGGTTCACGATCGTCACGGTGATGGTCGAGATCGGCTGGGTCGGGTCGGCCCGCAGGATCGGCGCGTTGCCGGCGGCGAGCACCACGATCATCGTCTCGCCGATCGCGCGGCTGACGGCGAGCAGGATCGCCCCGACGATGCCGGGCAGGGCCGCGGGAATGATGACGCTGCGGATGGTCTCGGACTTGGTTGCGCCGAGGCCGAGCGCGCCGTCGCGCATGGCGCGGGGCACCTGGCGGATCACGTCGTCGGAAAGCGAGGAGATGAACGGGATCAGCATGATCCCCATCACCATGCCGGCCGTCAGCGCGCTGGTGGCGTTGATGTTCAGCCCGATCGCGCCGCCCGCGGCGGCGAGCCACGGGCCGACGGTGACCAGCGCGAAGAAGCCGTAGACGATGGTGGGAATGCCCGCGAGGATCTCGACGATCGGCTTGACGATGCCGCGCATCCGCGGCGTCGCGTATTGCGAGAGGTAGATCGCGGTCATCAGTCCGATCGGCACCGCCGTCAGCAGGGCGATGATCGTCACCATGATCGTGCCCCAGAGGAGCGGCAGCATCCCGTAGGAGCCTGCGCCCGGGCCCGTGGTGGCGAAGCGGGGATTCCAGACCGTCCCGAAGAAGAAGTCCACCGGCGAGACGAAGCTGAAGAAGCGCAGGGTCTCGACGATCAGCGAGGCGACGATGCCGATCGTGGTCAGGATCGCGACCAGCGAGCAGAAGACCAGGAGGCCCCGGACGAGCCACTCGACCTCGTTGCGGGCGCGCAGCCGGGGCGTGATCCGGCGCCGGGCGAGGAGGAGGCCGAGCACGCCCAGGATGGCCGCGGCGGCAAGGGCCGCGAGGCCCGCATTGCGCTGGAAGCCGGCGAGGCGGCTGCCCGCCTCCAGCTCCCAGGGCCGGACCTCGCCGGCGACGCCGGTCCCGCTGGCGATCGCGCGGATGCGTCCGACAGCGGCATCGAGCGCCGGTCCGGCTGTCTGGGACACCTCGGCCGGCAGCATCGAGACGATGTAGGAGCGGCTGAGGGTCGTGCTCGTCAGCGCCCAGATGGCCAGGACGAGAAGCACGGGGAGAACCGCCCAGGCCGCCGCCAGTGCACCGTGGTAGTTCGGCCGGGAATGCAGTCGGGCGCCGTTGGCCACGGCAAGGCTGCGCGATGCGCCCAGCTGGTAGCCGATGCCGAGCATCACCAGGACGAGAGCCGCAATCAGAAGGGGATTCATGCTTGCCTCGGGTGGGCGGAGACGAGGCCAGCGCCCGTGCGGTGGGCGCTGCAGCCGGTGTCTTCAGTCCGGGCCGGGATGCGGGTCATGCGCCCCGGCCCTCTGGTTGGCGCCGTCCTCAGTTGAGGACGGATTCGCCGTTGCGGAAGCTGGTGACGACCGCGTCGATCTCCTCGCGGGGGGCGGGGATCAGGCCGGTCGCCTCGAGCGGGCCTCCGATACCCGAAACGCTCTCGGCCAGGAAGTATTCAACGAAATCCTCGAGGCCGGGGATCACGCCGATATGCTCGCCCTTGACGTAGAAGTAGAGCGGGCGGGAGACGGGGTAATCGCCGGACGCGATGGTCTCGAGGCTGGGGGTCACGCCGTCGATGGTCGCGACCTGCAGCGTGTCGCGGTTCTGGTCGTAGAAGGACAGGCCGAAGACGCCCATGGTGGCGGGGTTCGACTGCAGGCGCGCGAGCGTCTCGGTGTAGTCGCCGGCGATCTCGATCACGTTGTCCTGGCGCAGCACGGTGCAGATCTCGTGGTCGACGTCGGCGCCGAAGGCGGCTTCGCAGCCGGGGACGAGGACGCGCTCCTCGAAGACCTCGCGGGTGCCGTGGTTCGAGGCGGGGATGGCGAGGATGATCGCCTGGTTGGCGAAGCCTTCGCCGATCTCGGACCAGTTGGCGACGGTGTTGGCGGTCGGCTGGCCGTCGGCGCCCGGGACCTGCGCGGCGATGGCGCGGAAGACGTTCTCCGGGGTCAGGGCGAATTCACCGGCTTCGAGGCGGGTCGCGAAGACGATGCCGTCATAGCCGAACATGATCTCGCGGACGTCGTTCACGCCGGCGGCGGCGCAGGATTCGAGCTCGGCCGCACGGATCTGGCGGCTGGCATTGGCGATGTCGATCGTGTTCGGGCCGACGCCCTGGCAGAACTGGCGCAGGCCGCCGCCGGTGCCGCCGGAGCCGACGACGGGCGTGTTGAACTCGGGAAAGGTCTGGCCGAATTCCTCGGCCACGATCGAGGCGAAGGGCAGGACGGTGGACGAGCCGGCGATCTGGATCGTGTTGCGCGACTGGGCCTGCGCGCCGGTCACGGCAGCGGCGCCCACGATCAGGGCGAGCGCGCTGGCAGTGAAAAGGGTCTTCATCTGGGGGCTCCCAACATGAGTTTACGCCCACCATCGAAGCGGGCCGAGTAGCTGCTCTCTAGGCAGGGGGGGCGACGCTTTGTTGACGGTCATGTGACGGTTTCATGACGCGGCGCGGCCGAGGCGGCGCGAGGTGCTTCGCGGGAAGCCCGGGAGTCGCAAGCTTGCGAATCCGGTTAGGTATCTGAAAAATATCGATATTTTCCGGCGCGTTAATGCCGCCTCAACCCTTGTTTACGAAGCGCGTCGCCGGCGGCTTTCGCGCCGCAACACCCGCCCGCAAGCATCCGGATTCCCCGGGATTCGCCCGTTAACTTCTGTACCGCGACAGGCCGGGTGACGGTGCCGCGGAGTTTATAAATCTTTTCGCGCTAGCCTACGCGTGCGAGCCCGCGGGCCCGATTCCCCGAGACCCATCGACGATCGCCCGGAGCTGCCGGGCCAGCCTGCGGCCGGAGCGATCCGGAGCGCAGATATGAAGCGGATCGTTATCGCCTGCGACGGCACCTGGAAGCGGATTGACGCGGAACACCCGACGAATGTGGCGCTGCTCGCACAGGCGGTGCTGCCGGTCGCACCCGGCGGTATCGCGCAGATCGTCTGCCACCTTGACGGGCTCGGCACCGGCCGGGGCACGGGAGCGGTGGCGCGCGCGCTCGACCGAACGCTGGGGGGCGCCTTCGGGCTGGGGCTGACGGCGGCGGTGGCGGCGGCCTATCGCTTCATCGTCTTCGCCCATGCGCCGGGGGATGCGATCATGCTGTTCGGCTTTTCCCGCGGCGCCTACATGGCCCGCTCGCTCGCCGGGCTGATCCGCAATGTCGGGATCCTGCCGCGGTCCGCGGCACACGCGATCCCCGCGGCGCTGGCTCTCTACCAGGACCGGCGCCCCGAGGCCGGGCCGAAGGGCAGCCTGGCCGCGGCGTTTCGCGACCGGCACGGGGCCGAAGTGCCGCCGCTCGACTATCTGGGGATCTGGGACACCGTGGGCGCGCTGGGGCTGCCCGGCCACCTGCGGCTGGCGCGACTGGTCAATCGCGGGCTCGCCTTTCACGACACGGCGCTGTCGGGGCGGGTGCGGGCGGCGCGACATGCGGTGGCGGTCGACGAGCGGCGGCGCAACTTTCCGCCGGCGCTGTGGACGAACCTCGAGGCACTGAACGCCGAGGCGGCGGGCGGTGGCCGGCGATATCGGCAGGAGTGGTTCCCGGGCGACCACGGCTCGGTCGGCGGGGGTGGTCAGATCACCGGGCTGTCGAGAGGGGCGCTGCTCTGGGTTGCCGACGGGGCGATGGAGGCGGGGCTGGCGCTCGATCCGCTGGCGCTCGACGCCTGGCGGCGGCAGGCGAGCCCGCTCGGGCCGCTGACGGCGCGCGGATCACGACCGCTCGGCCTTGCGGGCCGGCTGCTGGCGGTGGGTCAGCGCGACCGCGCCGGACCCGAGCGGGTGAGCGAGCTCGCCGAGGCGACCCGCCGCCGCTGGCAGGTCGACGCCAGCTACCGGCCCGGCGCGCTGTCGCGGTTGGCGGCGGCGCTGGGCCATGAGGGCCCCCGGGGCACGGCGGGGCTCAGAACAAGAGCGGCAGGATGAGAAAGACCAGCGCGGTCAGTGCGCCGTTCAGCCCCATGGCGATGCCCGCGAATGTCCCGGCCTCCTCGCTGACCTGAAAGGCGCGCGCGGTGCCGAGCCCGTGGCTGGCGACGCCCACCGCGAAGCCGCGGGCGGCGAAATCGGTGATGCCCATGGCGTTCATCAGCGGCGTGACGATCACCGATCCGAGGATTCCGGTCAGTACCGCGAAGACCGCCGCCAGCGCCGGCAGGCCGCCGACGGATTCGGCCAGCGCCATGGCGATCGGCGCCGTGGCGGACTTCGGGGCGAGCGAGGCCATGACCTGCGGGGGCGCGCCGAGCATCCAGGCGACGGCGACCGCCGAGCAGATGGCCGTCAGGGATCCCGCCACCAGCGCCACGCTCATCGGCAGGAGGCTGCGCCTGACCTGCGCGCGGTTGCGCCAGAGTGGCACCGCCAGCGCGACCGTCGCGGGGCCGAGCAGGAAATGGACGAACTGCGCACCTTCGAAATAGTCCTGGTACTGCGTGCCCGTCGCCAGCAGCAGCGCGATCAGCAGGATCGCAGCGATGATCATCGGATTGGCGAGCGGCGGGCGGCCGAACCGGGCCGCGATCGTGTCGCCGACCACATAGGCGAGCAGCGTCGCCGTCAGCCAGAGGAGCGGCGTTTCGGCGAGATAGACCCAGATCTGGAGGATGCCGCCGCCATCCATCAGGAGCGTCCTCCGCCCTGGAGCCGGGCCACGGCACGGAAGGTCAGCACGGTGACGGTGAGCGTCAGCACCGTCGATGTCGCGATGGCCAGCGCGATCACCAGCCAGTGCGCGGCGAGAAGGCCCGCCTGCTGCATCACGCCCACCGCCGCCGGCACGAAGAGAAGCGACAGGTTGCGCAGCACGGTGTCGGCCACGCCGTCGAGTTCCGGCCAGATGCTTCCGCGCGCCAGCAGCACGGCGAGCAGGAGGCCCATGCCGATCACCGGGCCGGGGAAGGGAATGCCGAGCGCCCGCACGATGGTTTCGCCCACGAGCTGGCAGGTGAAGAGAAGGGTCAGTGCTTTCAGCATCATGTCCTCCGGCTGGCTGGACGCACTCTGCCCCGGCGCGCCCGTGCCGACAACTCGGCTTGCGGAGGTCCCGGCGCCCGGCCATAGCAGGGGAATGGACCTATTGCGCGACATTCCCCCGGTTCGCGGCACGCTGACCCCGAACCGCCTGATGGCCGATCTGACCTGGCTGCGCGTCGGCGGGCCGGCCGACTGGCTGTTCCAGCCGGCGGACGAGGCGGATCTGGCCGGGTTTCTCGCCGCCCTGCCGCCCGAGGTGCCGGCGATGCCGCTGGGCGTGGGCTCGAACCTGATCGTGCGCGACGGGGGGATCGCGGGCGTGGTGATCCGGCTCGGCCGCGGCTTCAACGCCATCCGGGCCGAGGGCGATCTGGTCGTGGCCGGTGCGGCGGCGCTGGACGCGCATGTGGCGCGGCGCGCGGCCGAGGCCGGCGTCGATCTCGCCTTCCTGCGCACCATCCCCGGCACGATCGGGGGCGCGGTGCGGATGAACGCCGGCTGCTACGGGCGCTACCTCGCCGATGTCTTCGTCTCGGCGCGCGGGGTGACCCGCGCGGGGCGGGTGGTCGAGATCGCACCCGACGAAGCGGGGTTCGCCTATCGCTCGAGCCAGCTGCCCGATGGGCTGGTGGTGACCGAGGTGGCGCTGCGCGGACCCCTGGCCGATCCCGCGGAGCTGGCCGCGCAGATGGAGGAGCAGCTCGCCCGGCGCGATGCCACCCAGCCGTCGAAGGATCGCACCGCCGGCTCCACCTTCCGCAATCCGGCCGGGTTTTCCTCGACCGGGCGGGCGGATGACGTCCACGACCTGAAGGCCTGGAAGCTGATCGAGGATGCCGGGATGCGCGGCTCAACCCTGGGTGGTGCGCAGATGTCCCCGATGCACGCGAACTTCCTGGTCAACGCCGGAGGGGCGAAAGCCGCCGATCTTGAGAATCTTGGCGAACTGGTACGAAAAAAGGTTTTCGAAACCAGCGGAATAGCGTTAGAGTGGGAGATCATGCGGATCGGCCGAACCTAGGGCCGGCACGCGCGACCCGACAAGGCCGGAAACCGGCCGCGGGAACAGATTGAGGCGGGCATGTCGAGCAGGACAGCAGCCCGCATCGCGGTCCTGATGGGCGGCCGGTCGGCCGAGCGCGAAGTTTCGCTCGTCTCCGGTGCCGAATGCGCGGCCGCGCTGCGGAACGAGGGATTCCACGTCGTCGAGATCGACGCCGGACCGGATCTGGTGCGCGACCTGCAGGCCGCGGCCCCCGACGTCGTCTTCAATGCGCTGCACGGGCGCTGGGGCGAGGACGGCTGCGTGCAGGGCATCCTCGAGTGGCTGCGCATCCCCTATACCCATTCCGGCGTGCTGGCCTCGGCGCTCGCCATGGACAAGACCCGCACCAAGCAGGTGCTGGCTGCGGCCGGCCTGCCGGTTGCGACGGGGATGCTCGTCCCCCGCGATGCGGCGCGCGCGGCGCATCCGATGGCGCCGCCCTATGTGATCAAGCCGAACAACGAGGGCTCGTCGGTCGGGGTCTATCTCGTGACCGAGGGCGCCAACGGGCCGGCGCAGATCGGGGACGACATGTCCGAGATCGTGCTGGTCGAGGAATACATCGCCGGGCGCGAGCTGACGACGACGGTCATGGGCGACCGGGCGCTGGCGGTGACCGATATCATCGCCGAGGGCTGGTACGACTATCACGCCAAATATGCCCCCGGCGGGTCGCGGCATGTGGTGCCGGCGGCGATCCCGGCCGAGATCGAGGCGGCCTGCCTCGATCATGCTCTGCGCGCGCACCAGGCGCTGGGATGCCGCGGCGTCAGCCGGACGGATTTCCGCTGGGACGAGGCGCGTGGACTGGCGGGGCTCTACCTGCTGGAGGTCAACACCCAGCCGGGGATGACGCCGACCTCGCTGGCGCCCGAGCAGGCGGCACATTGCGGCGTCCCGTTCGGGGCGCTGGTGCGGTGGATGGTGGAGGACGCCTCGTGCTCCCGGTGAAGGCTGCCTCCCGCGCCCCGGCCCGGCGCGATCCCGCGCCCTCGCGGCTGCGCTACAAGCTGACGCGGCTGTGGCTGCGGCCCTGGTTCCGGCGGCTGGTGAATTTCGGCGTGCCGATGGTGGTGGGGCTGCTGGCGGCCTGGACGCTGATGGCGGAATACGACCTGCGCGGCCGGGCGGCGGCGGCGGTGGAGGGGCTGCGCGCCTCGATCGTCACCCAGCCGCAGTTCATGATCACCCGCATCGATACTCCGGACGTCAGCGAGGATCTGGCCGAACAGATCCGCATTGCTGCCTTCGTCAGCCTGCCCGCCTCGAGCCTCGAGGTGAACGTGGCCTCGGTGCGCGACCGGGTCGAGTCGCTCGACGCCGTCGGGCGGGCGCGGGTGCGCGCGCTGTCGTCGGGCGTGCTGGAGATCCGGGCGATCGAGCGGGTCCCGGTGGTGGTCTGGCGCGGCGAGGGGCGCATCGAGCTTCTCGACCAGCGCGGCGTGCGCGTGGCCGAAGTCGACAGCCGCCTGCGCCGGCCCGACCTGCCGCTGATCGTCGGGCCTGGTGCTGCGGAGCATGTCCCCGAGGCGCTGACGATCCTCGACGCGGCCGGACCGGTCCGCAACCGGGTCCGCGGCCTGGTGCGCATGGGCGAGCGGCGCTGGGACGTGGTGCTCGACCGCGACCAGGTGATCCGGCTGCCGGAGGAGGAGCCGGTGGCCGCCCTTTCGCGGGTGATGGTCATGCAGGCGTCCGACGGGCTGCTCGAGCGCGATCTTACGGTGGTGGATGTGCGGGATCCGCGGCGGCCGATGCTGCGGCTGAGCACCCATGCGATGGCTGAACTGGCGCGGCTGCGCGCGATGGTGACGGGAGAAGATGCATGAAGCGGGCACTGTACGAGGTGCAACGGGCGATGCGGGCGCGCCGGGAGGCGGCGCTTCGGCGCGGCGTGATCGCCGTGCTGGACATCGGCACCTCGAAGGTCGCCTGCCTGATCCTGCAGTTCGTGCCCGAGGAGGTCGGCGAGGGCGCCGAGACCCGGCCGGTGCTGCGTCAGGGCGCCTTCCGCGTCATCGGCGCGGCCAATACCCGTTCGCGCGGGATCGCGCTCGGCGAGATCGCGGCGATGGAGGAATGCGAGCGCGCGGTCCGCACCGCAGTGCAGGGCGCGCAGAAGATGGCGAACCTGCGGGTGGACCATGTGGTGGTCTCGTTCTCGGGCGGGCGCCCGCGCTCCTACGGCGTCACCGGCGAAACCGAGGTCGAGCACGGCGCGGTCGCCGAGCGCGACATCGGCCACGTGCTCGCCGCCTGCGAGATGCCCGACTTCGGCCAAGACCGCGATCCGATCCATGCCCTGCCGGTGAACTTCGCGCTGGATCACCGCTCGGGCCTGACCGATCCGCGCGGTCAGGTCGGGCGGCATCTGGCTGTCGACATGCATCTCGTCACCGTCGCGGCGACGCCGCTGCGCAACGTGCTGCACTGCATCCGGCGCTGCGACCTGGAACTCGCAGGCGTGGTGGTCGCCCCCTATGCGAGCGGGCTCGCGAGCCTGGTCGAGGACGAGCAGGAGCTCGGCGCCGCCTGCATCGACATGGGGGCCGGCACCACCGGCATCTCGATCTACGTGCGCCGGCAGATGATCTATGCCGACTGCGTGCGCATGGGTGGCGGGCACATCACCTCGGACATCTGCCAGGGGCTGCAGGTCGCCAGTCAGGATGCCGAGCGGCTGAAGACCATGCACGGCGGGCTGGTCGCCACCGGTATCGACGATCGCGACATGATCGAGCTGCCCTCCATCCTCGGCGACTGGGAGCACGACCGGCGGCAGATCTCGCGTTCGGAGCTGATCGGGGTGATGCGGCCGCGGGTCGAGGAGATCCTCGAGGAGGTGCGCGTGCGCCTCGATGCAGCGGGGTTCGAGTACCTGCCGAGCCAGCGCGTGGTCCTGACCGGCGGCAGCGCGCAGATCCCGGGGCTCGAGTCGATCGCGACCCATATCCTCGGGCGCCAGTGCCGGATCGGCAAGCCGCTGCGCGTCCAGGGCCTGCCGCAATCGGCGACGGGGACGGCCTTCGCCACCACGGTCGGGCTCGCGATGCACGTGTCGCATCCGCAGGACGAATGCTGGGATTTCGAGATGCCCGCCGACCGCCACGGAGCGCGCCGAATGGCCCGCGCCCTGCGTTGGTTTAAGGAGAACTGGTAACTTGTGCAATACAACGGGAATCCCTCTTTATCTTGTTAAGCCCTACTACATATTGGGGATTATCCGTTGAATCTGCGTGACCCTAGCGGTCATATCCGCTACGATATCGAATCAAGGCGACGGGTCTTCACGCGGGGGCGTGCGGACAAGGGCGAACACAACAGGCGGAAAACATCATGGCTCTGACACTAAGCATACCGGTAACCCAGGACCTCAGCCCCCGGATCACGGTGATCGGGGTCGGTGGCGCCGGCGGCAATGCCGTCAACAACATGATCGCCAAGGAGCTCGAGGGCTGCGAGTTCGTGGTCGCCAACACCGACGCCCAGGCGCTCCAGCAGAACCGCGCCACCAACAAGCTGCAGCTCGGCGCCCGCGTGACCGAGGGTCTCGGCGCCGGCGCGCGGCCCGAGGTCGGAGCGGCCGCGGCCGAGGATATGGG
>CAYLHK010000019.1:0-40769 GCA_964383295.1 uncultured Rhodovulum sp. | reverse complement strand
TCGTAGTCGACATAGCGGCGGAAGTAGTTCTCGAGGAAGGCCGTCACCAGCCGCCCCTTGTCCTCGGGAATCAGCCGGTTCTTGTCCTTGCGCACATAGTCGCGCTCCTGGATCGTCGAGACGATCGAGGCATAGGTGGACGGCCGCCCGATCCCGAGCTCCTCCATGCGCTTGACCAGCGTCGCCTCGGTGTAGCGCGGCGGCGGCTGGGTGAAATGCTGCTCGGGCGTGACGTCACGCTTCTCGGCGCGCTCGCCCGAGACGATCTGCGGCAGGCGGCGGTCGTCCTCGCCGTCGCCCTCGAACTCGACGTCGTCGCGGCCCTCCATATAGACCTTGAGGAACCCGTCGAAGGTCACGACCTGGCCGGTGGCCCGCAGGCCGACCTGCCCGTCGGCGCTGGCGATCTCGACCGCAGTGCGCTCGAACCGCGCCGCCTCCATCTGAGAGGCCACCGAGCGCTTCCAGATCAGGTCGTAGAGCTTCCACTGGTCGGGCTCGAGCTTCACGCGCGCGGGGTCCGCCGACATGTCGGTCGGCCGGATGCACTCATGCGCCTCCTGGGCGTTCTTGGCCTTGTTCTTGTACATGCGCGGGCTTTTCGGCACGTAGGCCTCGCCATAGCGCGCCTTGATGACGTCGCGCGCCGCCATGACCGCCTCGGGCGCCATGTCGATGCCGTCGGTCCGCATGTAGGTGATGTACCCGGCCTCGTAGAGCCGCTGCGCCGTGCTCATGGTCTGGCGGGCGCCGAAGCCGAACTTGCGGCTCGCCTCCTGCTGCAGGGTCGAGGTCATGAAGGGTGCGGCCGGATTGCGGGTGGCGGGCTTGGCCTCCACCGCCGCGACGCTCAGGTCCCGCGCCGCGATCGCCTGCACCGCACGGGTGGCGGCGGCCTCGTCGGCGAGATCGTAGCGGTCGAGCTTCGCGCCATCGAGGCTGACGAGGCGCGCCTCGAACGTGTCGCCCCGCGGCGTTGCCAGCAGCGCCTTCACCGACCAGTATTCCCGGGCGCGGAACGCCTCGATCTCCATCTCGCGCTCGACGATCAGCCGCAGCGTCACCGACTGCACCCGCCCAGCCGACTTCGCGCCGGGAAGCTTGCGCCACAGTACCGGCGAGAGGCGGAATCCCACCAGATAGTCGAGGGCGCGGCGGGCCAGATAGGCCTCGACCAGCTCCATGTCGATCTGGCGCGGGTTCTCCATCGCGGTCGTCACCGCGTTCTTGGTGATGGCGTTGAACACCACCCGCTCGACCGGCGTGCCGGCCTTGACCGCGCGACGCTTGGTCAGCGCCTCGAGCAGATGCCAGGAAATCGCCTCGCCCTCGCGATCGGGGTCGGTGGCGAGGATCAGCTTGTCGTCGCTCTTCAGCGCCTCGGCGATGGCCCGCACATGCTTCTGGCTCTCGGGCGCGACCTCCCAGAGCATCTCGAAATCATGCTCGGGATCGACCGATCCGTCCTTGGGCGGCAGGTCTCGCACATGCCCATAGGAGGCGAGCACGGTGTAGCCGGGGCCGAGATACTTGTTGATGGTCTTCGCCTTGGCAGGCGATTCGACGACGACGACGGCCATGTGCGCTCCTGGGGGCGTCGGCGGGCGGCACGACGGCGGCCTAATTGTGGTGGGGAGGGTGGCTTGTCAACCTTGACCCATCGTGAACACCGGGCGGCATCCCCGAGAGCACCACGATACCGGCAATCGCGCGGGCCCGGCCAGTTTACCCTTGACCCACCCCGGAATATCGAAACGCTCAACCTCAAAGAGAGCGATCGTATAGCAGGGCCGAGGGATGAAGAGACGGACGCTACTTGGCACGACGGCGATTGCCGCATGCGCATTGCCGGGGGCCGTACATGCCATGTGCTTTGATATCCCCGCCGGGGCGCTTCCCCTGCAGGTGATCTGCGATCCCGGCGAGGGCGATACGGCCAATCTCGGAGCGGCGAACGGCGTCTTCATCCACTCGGGCAGCGTCATGCTCGTCAGCCAGAGCGACGCCCCTGCCTATTTCGAGATGACCGGCGGGACGCTCAGCGAGCTCCACCAGGGCGGCAGCCTCGACATCTTCCTCATGACGGGCGGCCATCTCACGGGCACGGTGATGGCCGGCGACTTCGCCGACATGCGCGGCGGGCGGGTCGGCGCGTTCAACCTGCAGGCGGCCGACAACGGCGTCCACATGACCGGTGGCGAGATCGACCGATTCCTCTATGCGCAGACCGGGGACGACTACTTTCAGCTCGACGGCGGCACGGTCGGCTTCGACCCCCTGGGCGGCACGGCCGGGGCCGGCAACAGCATCAACATGGGCGCGGGCGACGACAAGCTGATCCTGGACGGGGCGCTCGTCCTGGGCAATGCCGTCCTCTACAACCCCAACAATCCGCAGGCCGAGACCGACTATGTCGTGCTGCGCTCGGGCACCATCGTGGGCCAGATCCGGCTCGGGGACGGCAGCGACCTCGTCGTGGTCGGCCCCGACTTCGCCTCCGATTTCGCCACCGGCGCGCAGGGCGGCATCGACGCGGGCGACGGGCTCGATCCGTCGGACGGCTGGACCGACGCTCTGGTTACTGAGGGCTGGTCGGGGGTTCTGACCGGTGGCGCCCTGACCGGTTTCGAGACGGTGGTCGTCGCCGGAGGGGAGGTCGGCTTCACCGACGCGGCGATGGCGGTGGGCGCGGCGGACGGAACGGGCTTCTTCGTGACCGGCGACGGCGTGCTCGACTTCGGCACGGGGTTCGAGCTCTCCGGCAACCTTGTCATCGGCGACATCCCCACCCTCGACTTCCCCGAGGTGTCCTACGGGTTCACCGCGATCACCAGTCCGTTCTACACGATGGACACCTCGCTCTACGACACGAGCGGTCCGGCCGATCTTGTACTGCCCGACGGAACCGGCACGCTGCGCGCCGGGGGCGCGGGGACCTATGGGGTGCTCGGCAACGTGGCCAACGCCGGCGCCGTTGATCTTATCGGCGGCACCGCGACCTCGCGCCTGCGGATCGAGGGGAACTACCTGGGCCGCGGCGGCGTCCTGCGGCTCGAAACGCAGCTCGGCGACGACAGCTCGCCCTCGGACGAGCTGGTGATCGACGGCGGCACGGCCAGCGGCGACACGGCGATCGAAATCACCAACCTCGGCGGCACCGGCGCGGCGACCACCGGCAGCGGGATCCGGGTTGTGGCGGCCGAGAACGGCGCCACCACCGAAGCCGGCGCCTTCAGCCTGGCCACGCGGGTCGCGGCCGGGGCCTTCGAGTACATGCTCTACCGGGGCGGAGCCACCCCCGGTGTGGCCGAGGACTGGTTTCTCCGCTCCACGCTTATTCCAGACCCGGAGCCCGAACCGGAACCGGAACCCGAGCCGGAACCCGAGCCCGAGCCCGAGCCTGAACCGGAGCCCCAGCCCGAGCCCGAGCCCGAGCCCGAGCCGGAGCCGGAGCCGGAGCCCGAGCCGGAACCCCAACCCGAGCCGGAGCCGGAGCCCCAGCCTGAGCCCGAGCCTGAACCCGAGCCCCAGCCGCAGACCCCGACCTACCGGGCGGAGGCGGCGACCTATGGCGCGATCCTGCCGCTGGTACGCCAGTCCAGCATCACGATGATCGGCACCTTCCACGAGCGCCGCGGCGCGCAGGCCCGCCTCGCTCCGGGCGGCGAGCCCGCGCGCAACTGGGCCAGGCTCTGGGGCGAGCGGACGGAGATGACCTCGAACGGTCCGCTGCGCCCGGAATTCGACGGGACCATAGGCGGCATCCAGGTCGGCTTCGACGTCCTGCAGCACGAGGACGATGCCGGCGTGCGGAATCTCGGCAGCGTCTTCTTCGCGGCCGGCACGGCGGACGGCCGCGTGAACGGCTTCGTGCTGGGCGAGGACGGAACCCGCAGTGGTGACCTCGACCTCGACCAGCAGGCCATCGGCCTGAGCTGGACGCGGATCACGCCCGACGAGTTCTACCTCGACCTCGTCGGCATGCTCTCGCGCCTGCGCGGCTCGGCCGACACGGTGACGGACGAGAGCATCGACATCCGCGGCTACGGCGTGACCGCCTCGGTCGAGGCGGGGCGGCCGTACCGGGTCCACGACGACTGGTGGATCGAGCCGCAAGCCCAGCTCATCGCCCAGTACACCGACATCGACGGGCAGGAGGATGCCATCTCCTCGATTGGCTTCGGAGATGGCTGGAGCACCACCGGGAGGATCGGCCTGCGCCTGCGCCAGGGCGAGGAGGGCGGCGAGCCCGCCTTCTACGTCAAGGCCAACCTCTGGCAGGGGCTGACCGGCACCGACCGCGTGCGCTTCGGCGACACGACGCTCTCGACCACCAACGACGGAACGGCGCTGGAGCTCGGCGCCGGCGTCACCGGTGCGCTGGCAGAGAATATCGAGGGTTTCCTCGTCCTGGACGGGACCGCCAATCTGGACGGGCCGCGCCAGCGGTCCGTCCAGGTGAGCGGCGGCATAAACTTCCGCTGGTAGCCGCGTCAGTCGATCGGCGAGAGCAGGCCGTCGCTGTCGAGGTCGGCCGCATCGAACTCGCCGAGGACATGGGCGTCGTATTCCATGCGGCTCACCCGGCCGTCGCCATCCGCGTCCAGCTTGGCGAAGACACCCTCGGCAGCGATGCCGTCGAGATCGGCCGGGTCGAGGTAGTTGTCCCCGTCCGCGTCGAGCTCGATGAAGGCGTTGGAGACGAACACGCGGTACTCGTCGCGCGAGATCGCGCCGTCCCCGTTGATATCGACGATCTCGACATGTTCCATGGTCAGGTCCAGGCCCGCGGCCGGGACGGCGAGGGCGAGAAGCGCGGCGCCTGCGAGCGCGAGGGCGCGGCTCACTTGCAGGCCGCCTTGTTGCCGGCCGCGGTGCCCACGCCGGCGCCGACGGCGGTCGCGACCTTCTGTCCCTGGCCCTTGCCGAACTTGCTGCCGATCAGTCCGCCGACCAGCGCCCCGCCGAGCGTTCCGGCTAGGCAGCCGACCTCGTGTTTCGTCGAGCTGGCGGAGGCGGGCAGTGGCGCCGCGAGCGCCAGCGCGAGGCCGGCAGTCAGGGCGATGGCGAGTGGACGCATGTGTTGAACCCCGGAGGTTGAGTGATGCGGGCCAGAGCCTAGCAGGTCGCAGCCGAGCCGAGAAGGGTCCGGCGCGGCCGCGCCGCAGGGCTTGGCGCCCGCCGGCAGGTGTGGGAAGGGAGGAACGCCACCCGATGACCCGCCCGCAGGAGAGGAACGAGCCATGACGGCGATCCGCGATGACGAACTGCTGGTCGAGACCCTGTTCGACGCCCCCCGCGCGCTCGTCTTCCGCCTCTGGGAAAACCGCGGCCACCTGCTGCGCTGGTGGGGTCCCGAGGGTTACACGACCTTTGATCTCGACTGGCACCCGGAACCCGGCCGCGCCTGGGGCGGCACGATGATCTCCGAGCACTACGGCGTGTCGCGCTTCGGCGGCATTTTCCGCGAGGTCGAGCGCGACCGCCGCCTCGCCTTCACCCACCGCTGGGACGACGACCCCGCCGTCTATCCCGAGACGCTGATCACCGTGGCCTTTGCCGATCGCGACGGCGGGACGCTCCAGACTTTCCACCAGGCGGGCTTCTCCGGCTCGCTGATCCGCGACCGCCATATCGAAGGCTGGGACTCGACCTTTGCGAAGCTGGCGCTCTACGCCCAGCACGCCGCCGTCGCCGAAGCGGCCGGGGTGCGGATAGAGGCCTCCTGACGGGAATGCCCCGGCCGGATCAAAGCGCCGGCGCCGGCGTTAACATTTCGGACCCGACTATTTCACTCTACATACGCATTCCATACGCGTTCCATATGCTTTCCATACGCGGCGGAATCGCGTTAACCCGCCACCCTGCTGACCATCCCGCCCGGGTGGCGCTGCACCAGTCCGGCCAGTTCCAGGTCGAGGAGGGCCGCCGAAACCGCCGCGGCCGGCTGCCCCGCCTCACGGATCAGCAGATCCTCCGCCACCGGCACGGGCCCGATCAACCCCAGCAGCCGATCGTCGGAACTATCTGGAATCACGACCGGAACCGCAGGCTCCGGGACCGCCGCCCGCGCCTCGCCCGGATGCCCCAGCGCCTCGGCGACGTCAGCCGCATCGCGCACGAGCGTCGCGCCGTCGCGGATCAGCGCATTGCACCCGCCCGCCCGCGGATCCATCGGGCTGCCCGGCACCGCCATCACCTCCCGCCCCTGGTCGAGCGCATTCCTGGCCGTGATCAAACTCCCCGACCGCAAAGCCCCCTCCACCACCACCACCCCCAGCGCCAGCCCCGACACCACCCGGTTACGCCGCGGGAAGTCCGCCGGGCGCGGGGCATGGCCTGGCGGCATCTCGGCCAGTCGCAGGCCGCGGGCGGCGATCTCGGCGGCTAGGCCCTTGTTTTCCGGAGGATATATCACGTCGATCCCGCTGGCTTCGACGGCGATCGTACCGGTGGCGAGCGCGGCGCGATGCGCGGCCGCGTCGATCCCGCGGGCAAGCCCCGAGGCGACGACAAAGCCCATTGCGCCCAGATCCGCCGCCAGCCGCGCCGCCATCCGCGCCCCCAGCGCCGAGGCGTTGCGCGCCCCCACCAGCGCCACGACGGGGCGCGCGGCCAGGGCGGGATCGCCCACCGCCCAGAGCAGCGGCGGGGGGTCGGCGATGGTGGCGAGCATCGCGGGATAATCCGGCGCCCCGAGCAGGAGCGCCCGCGCGCCCGCCGCCTCGGCCGCACGCCATTCCGCGGCGGCCTCGGCCCGGCTGCACGGCGCATAGTCGCGCACACCGGCCGCCGCCGCCATGGCCGGCAGAGCCTTGAGCGCCACCCCGGCCGATCCATGCTCGCGCATCAGACGGATGAAGGTGGCCGGCCCCACGCGCCGCGAGCGCGCAAGCCGCAGCCAGTCGAGCCGGCCGTCGTCGGAGCCCGGAAGGGCCGAGGGGGGGATCTTGCCTGTCACGGGCGCCTGCATCGCCCGAGCCTTCCGCCCCTCAGGTTAACGCATCGTCAACGCGCGGCTCAGGCCCCGCCGGTCGACAGCGCCCGGTAGTCCTCGCGCACCGGCGCGAACACGTCGAGCACGCGGCAATCGGTGATCCCGCGGGCCGAATGCACGACCCCGCCGGGAATCACCACGACGTCCCCCGGCCCCAGGACATGGCGATCCTCGCCGACCACCAGCTCGAGCGTGCCCTCCAGCATGTTCACCACCTGCTCGTGCGGGTGGGAATGCAGCGGGATCTCTGCCTCGGCAGCGATCTCCCACCAGACGAAGGTCATGTGCTCTGAATGGACGAACCTGCCGCGAAAGCCCGGCACGGGCTCGAGGACGGAGATCTGGTCGAGACTGTGGCGCATCGCTTCCCTCATCGGCCGGCGCGGATCGCCGGCAATGAACGCGACGGTGGGCGGAAAAGCAACCGCTCGCGCCGCCCTCAGGCGGCGCTGCCGCCCACGGTCAGCCCGCCCATGAGCAGCGTCGGCTGGCCGACGCCCACCGGCACCCACTGGCCGGCCTTGCCGCAATTGCCGATCCCGGGATCGAGCGCCATGTCGTTGCCAATCGCCCGGATCTGCTTGAGCGCCGTGGCCCCGTCACCGATCAGCGTCGCGCCCTTGACGGGCGCGCCGACCTTTCCGTCCTTCACGCGATATGCCTCTGTGCAGGAGAAGACGAACTTGCCGTTGGTGATGTCGACCTGCCCGCCGCCGAAGCCCACTGCGTAGAGCCCGTCCTTCAGCCCGGCCAGCACGTCGGCCGGATCGGCGTCGCCGCCGAGCATGATCGTGTTAGTCATCCGCGGCATCGGCGCGTGGGCATAGCTCTGCCGCCGCCCGTTGCCGGTGGCCGGCACGCCCATCAGCCGGGCGTTCTGGCGGTCCTGCATGTAGCCGACCAGGATCCCGTCCTCGATCAGCACGTTGCGCGCCGAGGGCGTGCCCTCGTCGTCGAAGCTGATCGAACCGCGGCGGTCGGGGATGGTCCCGTCATCAACCACGTTGACGCCGGGCGCTGCGATGCGCGTGCCCATCAGCCCGGAAAAGGCCGAGGTGCCCTTGCGGTTGAAGTCGCCCTCGAGCCCGTGGCCGATCGCCTCGTGCAGCAGGATGCCCGGCCAGCCGGGACCCAGCACCACATCCATCATGCCCGCCGGCGCCGGCTCGGCGCGCAGGTTGACGCTCGCGATCCGCAATGCCTCGGCGGCGACGGATTTCCAGTGCTCGCTGCCCATCAGCAGCGCGAGCCCGTGCCGCCCGCCCCCGCCGGCCGAGCCGGACTCGCGGCGTCCGTTCTCCTCGACGATCACCGAGATGTAGAGCCGCACCATGGGGCGTGCCTCGGCGAGCCGCAGGCCTTCGGGACGAAGGATCTCGACCTCCTGCATCGAAGCCGCAAGCGATGCCGAGACCTGCACCACCCGGGGATCGAGCTCGCGCAGATAGGCGTCGATCTCGCGCAGCATCTCGACCTTCACGGCGAACTCGGCGTCGTCGAACGGATCGTGGTCGGCGTAGAGCCGCCGGTTGGTCGCCCGCGGCGGCTCGGCAAGCGCGCCGCCTCCCGCGCCGACCGCGAGCCGCGCGGTCTCGGCGGCGCGCTTCAGCGCCGCCTCGCTGATCTCGGTGGAGTGGGCATAGCCGGCCGTCTCGCCCCGCACCGCGCGCAGGCCGAATCCCTCGGCGGCATCATAGCTCGCGGTCTTCAGCCGCCCGTCGTCGAAGGCCAGCGCCTCCGACCTGCGGCGCTCGAGGAACAGCTCGCCATCATCGGCGCCGGCCGTCGCCTCGCGCAGGATCGCGAGCGCGCGCGCCTCGTCCAAATCGCCCTCGAGCGGACGGAATCGCGGGGATGCCTGCATGCTTGCCTCCGGCCAGGACAACGGGACTGGGGATCGGGGCAACAAGCCGCTCGGGCAGGGTACTCCGCATCTTGTTCTTCCCGCGCTAATATGGTTCACCTGCCGCCGGTGACAATACGTGGGACACCCCGGCTCTCCGGTGGTCCCGACGGCCTGCGGGATGGGACGAAGCCGTATGATGATGAACACGATCCGCCGCGCCGCCGGCATCGCGACCGCTCTCGGCGCCACGGGCCTGTGGGCGATGCACGCGCTCGCGCAGGACCCCCAGGGCCTGCCGGTGATCGGCGCCCCGATCCCGGGCGGCACCGGGTATCAGCCCGCCGGGACCGAACTGGCGCGCGACCTGCACTGGCTGTCGAACTTCGTGCACGGCATCATGCTCGTGATCGTGGCCTTCGTGACGATCCTGCTGGCGGTCGTGGTGATCCGCTTCAACCGCAAGGCCAATCCGGACCCGGCGCGCTTCACCCACAACAGCAAGCTCGAAATCACCTGGACGCTTGCGCCGGTGCTGATCCTGATCGTGATCGGCTCGTTCTCGCTGCCGCTGCTCTTCAAGCAGCTCGAGGTCCCCGAGCCGGATCTCACCATCAAGACGACCGGGAGCCAGTGGTTCTGGACCTACGAGTATCCCGACTACGAGATGACCTTCGACAGCCTGATGCTGATGCCCGAAGAGCTCGAGGCGCACGGCTACACGCCTGACCTCTATCTCCTCGCCACCGACACCGCCGTCGTGGTGCCCGTGGGCGCGGTCGTCAAGATGCAGGTCACCGGCTCGGACGTCATCCATTCCTGGACCATTCCGGCCTTCGGCGTGAAGATCGACGCCGTCCCCGGCCGCCTGAACGAGACCTGGTTCAAGGTCGAGCAGGAAGGCATCTACTTCGGCCAGTGCTCCGAGCTCTGCGGCCTGAATCACACCTATATGCCGATCACCGTGAAGGCCGTGAGCCGGGAGGCCTACGACGCCTGGCTCGACTGGGCGATCGACCAGTACGGCGGCACCCGCCCCGATGCCGCGGTGACCGAAGCGCCGCTTGGTGCGGCCGTGGCGCAGGAAGTGACCGACGAGGCCCCCGCCGCGACGGAACAGACCGACGATGCGGTGGCCGACATCCAGGACGACGAGGGTGTCGAGGCCGAAGCCGAAGCCGAGGCGGTCACACCGCCGGCGCAGTGAGCGCCTGGCAATGACCGACACGGGCTGGAGCAGCGCACCGGCACGAGAGGCCGAGTTCGGCGACTATGTCGAACTCCTGAAGCCCCGCGTGATGCGGCTCGTGGTCTTTACGGCCTTCGTCGGGCTGATCTGCGCGCCCGTTTCGGTCCATCCGGTGATCGCCTTCGCCTCGATCCTCTGCATCGCGGTCGGTGCCGGTGCGGCCGGCGCGCTGAACATGTGGTATGACTGGGACATCGACGCGGTAATGCGCCGCACCGCCGGACGGCCGATCCCCTCTGGCCGTGTCGACCGCGGCGAGGCCCTGGCGCTCGGCGTGACGCTCTCGGTCTTCTCGGTCGTCATGCTCTGGCTCTTCGCCAACCCGGTCGCGGCGGGGCTTCTCGCCTTCACCATCTTCTTCTACGTCATCATCTACTCGATGTGGCTGAAGCGGCTGACCCCGCAGAACATCGTGATCGGCGGTGCCGCGGGCGCGCTGCCGCCCATGGTCGGCTGGGCGGTCGCGACCGGCGGCGTGTCGGTGGAGAGCGTGCTGATGTTCATGCTCATCTTCCTGTGGACGCCGCCGCATTTCTGGGCCCTGGCGCTGTTCCGCAACGATGACTACAGCCGCGCCGGCGTGCCGATGCTGCCGGTGACGGCGGGCGAGCGGGTGACGCGCAACCACATCCTCGCGTACATGATCCTCCTCGTTCCGGCGGCGCTGGCGCCGGCTTTCACCTCGATCGGGGGGCCGGTCTATCTCGTCGGCGCGCTCCTGGTGAACCTCGTGCTCCTGCGCGACGCGATCACCGTCTGGCGCCGCGACGCCGGGACCGCCCATGCCGACGGCTACCGTGCCGAAAAGCGCTTCTTCGGCCGGTCGATCGTCTATCTCTTCGTGCTCTTCGCACTCATGCTCGCCGAGGCCGCGCTGTCCGCGGCGGGCCTGTCGCCGGCCGGCTGGCCGACCGTCTTCTGAGGAGGGGAACGGTGATGCGTCCCGACAGTCACGAGATCTTCAGCCGGCGGCGCAGCCGCAACCTCGGCCTCGGCCTGGTGCTGGGCGCCTTCGTGGTGGTGGTCTTCGCCGTCACAATCGTCAAGCTGACCGAAGGCCAGCCGCTGAGGGGCCTGCAACTGGAGCCGCGCACCTCCGCCGCCCCGGCCGGAGGGAGCGGACAATGAGCGGCAACAGCAATCGCAGGACGGCCGTCATTCTCGGCGGCGTCGTGGTGGTGATGGTGGGCATGAGCTTCGCCGCAGTGCCGCTCTATGACCTCTTCTGCCGGGTCACCGGCTATGGCGGCACGACGGGCGTAGCCGAGACGGAGTCCGACGAGGTGCTCGAGCGCACCGTCACCGTCCGCTTCGACGCCAATACGGCGCCCGACATGCCCTGGACCTTCCGTCCGGTCACGCGCACGATGACCGTGCGCATCGGCGAGACGGCGCTGGCCTTCTACGAGGCCGAGAACCCGACCGACGAGCGCATCGCCGGCACCGCGAGCTACAACGTCGCGCCCTATTCGGCCGGCGCCTTCTTCGCCAAGATGGCCTGCTTCTGCTTCGAGATGCAGGTCCTCGAGCCCGGCGAGCGCATCGAGATGCCGGTGACGTTCTACATCGACCCGGCGATGGTCGACGACGCCGAGGCCGGACGCGTGACCAACATCACGCTCTCCTATACGATGCATCGCACCGACTTGCCCGAGGACTGGGCAGCCGTCGAGGTGCCATCGCGGCTCGCGGCCGCAACGCTCCCTGTCCGTACGACGACCGACCAGTAGAGGACGATCCATGGCCGGCTACAAGAACCACGACTACCACATCCTGCCGCCCAGCATCTGGCCCTTCATCGGGGCGGTGGCCGCGTTCACCATGCTGCTCGGATCCGTGCTCTGGTTCCACGGCAGCGGGCCGTGGATCGGCCTCATCGGCTTCGCCATGGTGCTCTACGTCATGTACTGCTGGTGGTCGGAGGTCGTGCACGAGGGGCAGACCGGCGATCATACCCCGGTGGTGCAGATCGGCCTGCGCTACGGCGTCGTGCTGTTCATCGTCTCGGAGATCATGTTCTTCGCGGCCTGGTTCTGGTCGTTCTTCAAGCACGCCATCTACCCGATGGATCCCGACGGTCAGAGCCCGCTGGTCCAGGGCGTCTGGCCCCCGGCCGGCATCGAGACGTTCGATCCCTGGCACCTGCCGCTCATCAACACGCTGATCCTGCTCTGCTCAGGCTGCGCGGCGACCTGGGCGCACCATGCGATCGCCCATGAGAACAACCGCCAGGACATGAAGTACGGGCTGTGGCTTGCCGTCACCCTCGGCATCCTGTTCACGATCTTCCAGGCCTACGAATACAGCCACGCGCATTTCGGCTTCGCGGGCAACATCTACGGCGCCAACTTCTTCATGGCGACCGGCTTCCACGGCTTCCACGTCCTCATCGGCACGATCTTCCTTGCGGTCTGCTTGTGGCGGGTCTACCTCGGCCACTTCACCCAGGAGCAGCACGTCGGCTTCGAGGCCGCCGCCTGGTACTGGCATTTCGTGGATGTGGTGTGGCTCTTCCTGTTCGCAGCAGTGTACGTCTGGGGCGGCTGACCGGCGCGCTTCTCTTCGGGATCGTCGGTACGGCGATCCTGCTCGGCCTCGGCACCTGGCAGGTTCAGCGGCTGAGCTGGAAACAGGATGTCATCGCCCTGATCGAGACCCGACTGGGCGAGGAGGTGGCCGGACTGCCGGCCACCCCCACCGAAGCGGACCACGAATATCTCGGCGTCCACCTGCAAGGCACGGTCGAGCCCGGTGAGCTGCACGTTCTGGGCTCGCACAACGGGGTAGCCTACCGGGTCATCTCCCCCCTCCTGCTCGCTGACGGCCGACGTATCCTCCTCGACCGCGGCTTCGTCACCGAGACAGGCAAGACCGCGGAGCGGCCGACGGGCCCGGTCGATGTCGAGGGCAACCTCCGCTGGCCCGACGAGACCGACAGCTTCACCCCTGACCCCAACCTTGCCCGCAACATCTGGTTCGCGCGTGACGTCGGCCAGATGGCCGAGGCGCTGGGGACCGAGCCGGTGCTGGTCGTCGCGCGCACGCTCACCCTGGGCGGAACCGATCCTGCGCCGGTAACGGTCCAGATCCGCAACAACCACCTGGAATATGCCATCACCTGGTTCGGCATGGCCGCCGTCTGGTCGATGATGACAGTCTACCTGCTTTGGCGTATCAAGCGCCGGATCGACTGAACGGAAATCGTCTCATGCACTACATCTCGACCCGCGGCACGGCGCCCGTCCTCGGCTTCGAGGAGGCCATGCTGGCCGGCCTCGCCCGCGACGGCGGCCTCTACCTGCCCGAGACCTGGCCGCAACTGTCCCGTGACGAAATCGCGGACCTCGCCGGCCTGCCCTACGAGGAGGTCGCGGTCCGGGTGATGCGTCCCTATCTGGGCGATGCCTTCACCGAGGACGAGTTCCGCGCCATCGTCACCCGCGCCTATGCCGGCTTCGGTCATGCCGCGCGCTGCCCGCTCAAGCAGATCGGCGCCAACGACTGGCTGCTGGAGCTGTTCCACGGGCCGACGCTCGCGTTCAAGGACGTGGCAATGCAGCTGATCGGCCAGCTCTTCGAGGCGAGCCTCAAGCGCACGGGCAAGCGCATCACCATCGTCGGCGCCACCTCCGGCGACACCGGCTCCGCGGCGATCGAGGCCTTCCGCGGGAAGGCCGGCGTCGAGGTGTTCATCCTCTATCCCGACGGCCGCGTCTCCGAGGTCCAGCGCCGGCAGATGTCGACGCCGTCCGAGCCCAATGTCCATGCGCTCGCCATCGCCGGCGACTTCGACGCCGCCCAGGCGCGGGTGAAGGACATGTTCAACGACCACGGCTTCCGCGACGCGGTCGGCCTCGCGGGCGTGAACTCGATCAACTGGGCGCGGGTGCTGGCGCAGACCGTCTACTACTTCACCTCGGCCGTGGCGCTCGGCGCGCCGCATCGCCCGGTCAGCTTCACCGTGCCCACGGGCAATTTCGGCGACATCTTTGCGGGCTACGTGGCGAAGCGCATGGGCCTGCCGATCGAGCGGCTGGTGATCGCGACCAACCGCAACGACATCCTGCACCGCACGCTGGAAACCGGCAGCCATGCCATGGAGGGCGTCGAGCCCACCATCAGCCCATCGATGGACATCCAGATCAGCTCGAACTTCGAGCGGCTGCTGTTCGAGCTCTGCGACCGCGAGGGCGCGGCGGTCACCGCGCTGATGGACGAGCTGCGTCGGACCGGCCGCTTCGACCTCTCCCAGGGGGCGCTCGCCCGGCTGCGCGAGGATTTCGACAGCGCCCGTGCTTCCGAGGACGACACGCGCGCCGCCATCCGCGCGACCTTCGAGGCGACCGGCGAGGTGATCTGCCCGCATACGGCAGTGGGCGTCCATGCGGCCGCGCTGCGCCGCGGCAACCCCACCGTGCCGATGGTGGTGCTCGCCACCGCCCATCCCGCCAAGTTCCCCGACGCGGTCGAGGAGGCCTGCGGCATTCGCCCGCCCCTGCCCGCGCGCATGGCGGACCTCCTGGAACGGCCCGAGCGCATCACCCGCGTGCCTGACGATCTCGCCGCAATCGAGGCGGTCGTGGGCGGCGAGGTGGTCGCGTGAGCGCAGCACAAAGCGTCAACGAAGCTTTCCTAATGGTAAATCGTCGCGGATTTCTTTTTGAAATCAATGACATGACAAAGTGCGCACATGTGCGCACCCGTGCCTGCGCGCACCCCGGAGGCGTCTCATGAGCGTCCACATCCATCGCCTCCCCAACGGCCTTCGCGTCGCCGTCGAGCCCATGCCGGGCCTGCATTCCGCCTCGATCGGCGTCTATGTCACCGCCGGCGGCCGCCACGAGCGCATCGAGCAGAACGGCATCGCGCATTTCCTCGAACACATGGCCTTCAAGGGCACGCCGACGCGCAGCGCACAGCGGATCGCCGAGGAGATCGAGGACGTCGGCGGCTACATCAACGCCTATACCGGCAAGGAGATGACCGCCTACTACGCCCGCGTGCTGGCGGCCGATGTTGAGCTGGCCCTCGACCTGCTCGCCGACATCCTGCAGAACCCGCTCTTCAACGAGGCCGACATCGAGGTCGAGCGCGGGGTGATCCTGCAGGAGATCGGCCAGGCGCTGGACACGCCCGACGACATCATCTTCGACTGGCTGCAGGAGACCGCCTACCCCGACCAGCCGATCGGCCGCACCATCCTCGGACCCTCCGAGCGGGTGACGGGCTTCGGCCGCCAGGACTTCGCCTCCTTCGTCGGCGAGCACTACGGCGCGGACCAGATCATCATCGCCGCCGCCGGTGCCGTCGATCCCGACCGGATCTTCGCCCAGGTCGAGCGCCTGTTCCATAACCGGCCGCGCGCCACCCGCCTCGAGACTGCATCCGCCCGTTTCTCGGTCGGCGAGCGGCGCGAGACCCGCGATCTCGAGCAGATCCACCTCACCCTCGGCTTCGAGTCGCCGGCAGCACGCGACGACGATGCCTATGCGGCTCAGATCTATTCGGTGGCGCTCGGCGGCGGCATGTCCTCGCGGCTCTTCCAGGAGCTGCGCGAGCGCCGCGGCCTCTGCTACACCATCTTCACCCAGGCCGGCTCCTACGCCGACACCGGGCTGCTGACCCTCTATGCCGGCACCGGACAGGCGCAGATCCGCGAGCTGGCAGAGGTCACCATGGACGAGCTGCGCCGCGCCGCCGGCGGACTTTCCGAGGCCGAGATCGCCCGGGCACGCGCACAGATGAAGGCCGGCCTGCTGATGGGGCTCGAGAACCCCTCCGCCCGCGCCGAGCGCCTGGCACGAATGCTCGCCACCTGGGACCGCATTCCCACGCCCGAGGAGACGGTCGCGCGCATCGACGCCGTGACCGCCGCGGACCTGCGCGCCTTCGGCGAGCGGCTGATCGGCGGCCCGGGCCCCGCGATCGCGATGATCGGCCCGGTCGGCGACGCTCCCGAGCGCGAGGCGCTGGCAAGGCGGCTTGCGGCCTGAGGTAATGGCGTGCTGACCTTCCGCCGCAGCTCGCCCCCACCCATCGAGACCGAGCGACTGAGCCTGCGCCTGCCCGAAATGGGCGACCACGCCGCATGGGTGCGCCTGCGCCGCGAGGGCGAGGCGTTCCTGCGCGAATGGGAGCCCACCTGGTCGATCGACCACTTCACCCGCAAGGCCTTTCGCAACCGTGTCTACTGGGCGTGGCGGGCACGCGACGAGGGACGTGCATTGGCCCTCTTCCTCGTGCGGCGGAGCGATTCCCGGCTGCTGGGTGCGATCACCCTCGACAACATCCGCCGCGGCCCGGCGCAGTCGGCTTCGGTCGGGTACTGGATCGGCCCGGAACATGCCCGTCAGCGCTACATGTCAGAGGCGCTGGAGGCGGTCGTCCAGCATGCCTTCAACGCGCTCGACCTCAGCCGGATCGAAGCGGCCTGCCTGCCCGGCAACGCGCCCTCGCGCGGGCTTCTCGAACGCTCGGGGTTCGAATACGAGGGAGTGGCCCAGAGCTACCTCCAGATCGCTGGCCGCTGGCAGAACCATGTCCTCTACGCCATCCTTCGCAGCGACCGGCGCGGGCGCGCGACCAGCGGGTCGGCGTGAGCGGTCCAGCCGCCATTCTACGCTGCAACAGGAGGTCATCCAGTTGAGTTCATTTATGTTGAGCCGTGGCATCATTCATCTCGAAGCCGCCCCGCACGCACGGGGCGCCCGATGAGCGCGGCACTCAATGCCGCCGATGACGCGCTGGTCGCGCGTCTGGCCGAAGCTCTGGGGCCAGGCGGGGTCCGGGCGCCCGAGCCGCGCGATCTCGAGGAACCCCGCGGCCGCTATCACGGGCATGCGGCGGCAGTCCTGCGGCCCGACAGCACCGCCGCGCTCGCCGCCGCCGTGCGCCTCTGTGCCGAGGCCCGCGTCGGTATCGTCCCCCGCTCGGGCGGCACCGGCCTCGTCGGCGGCCAGGTCCTCACGGACGGCCCGGCTCCGGTGATCGTCTCCTTCGAGCGCATGACCCGCATCCGCGAGGTGGACGCGACCGGTAATGTGCTCTTCGCCGAGGCCGGCGCCGTGCTTGCCGATGTCCAGGCCGCGGCGCGCGATGCCGGGCGCCTCTTCGCCCTCTCACTCGCCTCGGAAGGCTCAGCGCAGATCGGCGGGCTGCTCGCCACCAATGCCGGGGGCATCGGCGTGCTGCGCTACGGCAATGCCCGCGATCTCTGCCTCGGCATCGAGGCGGTGCTGGCCGACGGCACGGTGATCGACGGGCTCAGCCCGCTGGTGAAGGACAACCTCGGCTACAACCTGCGGCACCTGATCATCGGATCGGAGGGCACGCTCGGGCTGATCACCGCCGCCAGCCTGCGCCTGCATCCGCGCCCGGAGGAGACCGCCGCCGCCTGGGTCGCCGTGCCTGACCCGGCGGCTGCGCTGGACCTCCTCGGTCGGATGCGCGCCGCCCTCGGCGGGGCCATCTCCGCCTTCGAGCTCATCCATGTCGAGGCGCTGGCGTTCCTTGCCGAGACCATGTCCACATGGCCGCGCCCGCCATCGCTCGATACCGACTGGATCGTCCTGATCGAAGCCGCCGATGCGCGGGCCGCCGACGTGCCCTCGCGCCTGGAAGAGGCACTTGCCGAAGCCATGGTTGCCGGGACGGCGCGCGACGTGCTGATGGCCCAGAGCGAGGCGCAGCGCCGCGTCTTCTGGGGCGTGCGCGAGGCAATCCCCGAAGCGAACCGCCTGATCGGCGCCATCGCCAGCCATGACGTTTCCCTGCCGATCTCGAAGATCGCCGCATTCGTGGCCAGCGCCAACTCCGCCGTCGCCACGATCGACCCGGATCTGCGCATCAACTGCTTCGGCCATCTCGGCGACGGCAACCTGCATTACAACGTGTTCCCGCCCAAGGGGCGCAGCCGCGATGCCTACGACCCGATCCGCGCCCGCGTCACGCGGGTTCTGCACGATCTGGTTGCGTCTTTCGGCGGCTCGGTGGCGGCAGAGCATGGGGTCGGCCGGCTGAAGGTCGCAGATCTCGAACTCTATGCCGATCCCGGCAAGCTCGCGGCGATGCGGGCGATCAAGCACGCGCTCGATCCCATCGGCATCCTCAATCCCGGCGCGGTTCTCGGACCCCGGAAATGAGATGCGCCCTCTTCCTGGGGGGAGGGAAGAGGGCGCAGTATCCAGACTGGAGGGTCTGTGGTGCTGCAAGCAACCGTCCGTTTGGACAAGTCATGTTTTGCGGAACTTCGTTACTAAAGGCTTAACGTCCGAGGATATAATCAACCTTTAGAAGAATTTTTCAGGTCATCGGGCCGGCCGAGGGAGAAGATACTCGAGACGGCGGCGTAGTCGCGATAGCCCAGCCGCGCGAGGGGTTGGTAGCGGGTCACGTCCACCTTGCCGTCGACGATCACGGCTTCGTCGATATGCACGCCGACCACTTCACCGATGACCAGGACGTTGGCGTCTCCGGGCAGATCGAGCGTCTTCCACAGCCGGCATTCGAGGGCTGCCGGTGCGGCGGCGACGCGGGGCGGCGCGACGACCCGGCTGGGGGCACGGGCGAGGCCGGCGAGATCGAATTCGTCCGCCCCAGCGGGGTGGCTGCCGGAGGTCACGTTCATCGCGTCCTTCAGGGCGAGCGAGACGATGTTGCAGACGAACTCGCCGGTGGCGCGGATGTTGGCGGCGCTGTCCTTGGCCGACCCCTCGCCGGTCTTGAGCCCGGCGCTGGAGAACAGCACCATCGGCGGGGTGTCGGCAATGGCGTTGAAGAAGGAATAGGGCGCGAGGTTGGCCCGGCCGTCCGCATCGAGGCTGGAGATCCAGCCGATCGGACGGGGTGCCACCAGCGCCTTGAACGGGTTGTGGGCAAGCCCGTGCGGGTCCTGTCCGGGTCGGTAGAACATGTGGCGCGCCCCGCTTTCGGCTTTCGCGGACCCTAGGCCCATGCTAGGCGGGCGTCCAGCGCGCCAGGAACGGCGCCCCACCCGTCCCCGCCATGTTCCGGATCCTCAAAGAGAAACCTGCCGACAGCGCCGAGGTCGAATACCTCTATGACCTGGCTTTCGCGCCGGGGCGGACGGCGTTGTCGTCCTACCGGCTGCGCGACGGGGTGGAGCCGGTGGCGGCGCTCTGCCTGGCGGCGCGGGACGAATACGACGTGCTCGCGGGCGCAATCCGCTACTGGCCGATCCGCATCGGGCCCGGCGGGCCGGAGGCGCTGCTGCTCGGCCCGGTCGCGGTTCATCCGACCCGGCAGGGCGAGGGGCTGGGGGCGCTGCTGATCGGCGAGAGCCTGGAGCGGGCGCGGGAGCTTGGCTGGACGCGGGCGGTGCTGGTGGGCGACGAGCCCTATTACCGGCGCTTCGGCTTCACCCGCGCCGCCGCGGCAGGGCTCGACTATCCGCCGCCGACCAACCCCGACCGGCTACTGGCCCGGGCGCTGGCGCCCGGCGCCTTCGACGGAATCGCGGGCATGGTCAGCCGCTGGACCCCGCAGGGCGAGGCCGGCTGATCAGGCCGGCAGGATGTGCCCCGCAGAAGTGGGCACGCGTGCCCAAATTTTATCATCTTGATTTAAAATGCAGAATCCGAACCATTTACCATTAGGAAAGGTTTGGCGCACGCGTCTGCCCACTCCAAGGCCGGCACCGCTTGAACTCCGCCAGCCGGCCGGGCTAGGCTGGAGCCATCGACCGAGTGGCAACTAGGGTTCCGGGCGCGTCGCCGCTGGACCGAGCGTTGCAGAGACCGGGGGTGTTCCCTGGCTGCACCCAAGGGACAAAAGCCCAGGGGAGGAGACGTCGAGATCAACCGCGCCCGTCGGCGCATCAGGGGGTCTCAATGGCGCTGTCCTCGCTGCTTCTCGTCGTTCTTGCATCCTTCATCCATGCCAGCTGGAACCTGCTGGCCAAGCGCGCTGCATCGGCCGGCGCCGCCTTCGTCTTCGCCTACAGCGCAATTTCCTGCCTCACCTATGCGCCATGGGTCATCTGGCTGCTGGTGCGCGGCGAGATCTCCTGGACCTGGATCGCCGCCGGCTTCGTCCTGCTCAGCGGGCTGATCCATCTCGGCTACAGCCTGTGCCTGCAGCGCGGATACCAGGTGGCCGACCTGTCGGTCGTCTACCCGGTCGCGCGGGGCACGGGGCCGATGCTGTCCACGATGGGCGCATTCCTGATCCTCGGCGAGACGCCCACGGGCAGCGGGGTGATAGGCCTCGTCCTCGTCGTGATCGGCATCTTGCTGATCGCCACACAGGGCCGGCTCGCCGCATTCACCCGCCCGGGCGGGCAGGCGGGGGTGCGCTGGGGCACCGCCACCGGCGGGCTGATCGCGAGCTATACGGTGGTCGATGCCTATGCGGTCAAGATGCTCGGCATCGCGCCGGTGGTGCTGGACTGGTTCTCGAACCTGCTGCGGGTCTTCCTGCTCCTGCCGGTCATGCTCGCCGACCGGCGCCGGGCCATGGCGGCAATGCGTGGGCACTGGTGGACGGCTGTCGGCGTGGGCGTCCTGTCGCCGCTGTCCTACATCCTCGTGCTGGCGGCGCTGAGCGACGGCGCGCCGCTGAGCCTGGTGGCGCCCATGCGCGAGATGTCGATGATGGTCGGGGCGCTGATGGGCATGCTGCTCCTGCACGAGAAGGTCGGGCCGTGGCGGCTGGCGGGCTGCGGCGTGCTGATCGGGGGCGTGATCCTGCTGTCGGGATCGTAAGCGCGGCCTCACTCCGTTCCAGGGTGATTTCTTCCGCCGACGCCCGCCCTTTTTCCGAACCCGCTTTTGCGACGCACTGCGTCGCGCGGGTTCGTCGGCTGGAGCGCGTGAGCGCGGAAGCCGAGGGGTGTTGAGCATTCCCGTAGCCCTGTAATCCGCGCGCGCCTGCCGGGGGCAGGCGGCGCGCGCGGATTTGTCGACGGACAAATCCGCGAAGACCGCAAGCGGTGCTCGTATCACTCCGGCGGGACGTCTCCCGGCGCGGGCCGCGGCTCGCCCCCGCGCCAGAAGTCGGCCAGCGCGTCGAGCTCGGCCGCGATCTTGGCGCGGTGGTGCAGGAACTGTGCCCAGAGCGCGTCGGGCTCGCGGCGCTGCAGGGCGTCGATGAGCTGCGGCCAGCCGCCGGTGAACCGCGCGAGGACCCAGGCCTCGACCTCGGCGATCGAAGCGGGAACCCCGGCGGCATTCGGCGAGACGGCACCCCGGGCACAGATCTCCTCCGCCCCCCAGACCATGTCCGCGGCCACCGGCGGGCGCAGCAGCCCCTCCATCGCCCGCATCTCGTCGCAGCGCAGATACCAGCTCATCGAGACGTCCGAGTTCGCCTCGAAGGTGAAGACGCGCAGGAACCCGTTGCCCCCTGCCCGCTCGTAACGGGTGCGGGTCAGCGCGAGCTGCTGGTCGTTGCGGAACATCTGGCTGGCCTTGCGGGCCGAGAAGACGCCCTCCACCGGGCTGGTCAGGAACTGATAGGCACGCTGGAAGCCGCTGGCCGTCGGCGTCGGCACCTCGGAGGGGAAGGCGCGCACCTGCACGACGGCGACGCCGGCGCAATGCTCGGTGATCCAGGCGAAGGTGTCCTCCTGCTCCAGATAGGCGGTCAGCAGGTCGATCCCGTAATTATCATAATAGCCCGCATCCACGGGCCGCCGGTCGGGCCGGGTGGGCAGCGAGATCGCCGGCGAGACATATGGAAACGTCGCGTTCAGCCGCACGGCGGTGGCGATGTCCATGGCGGCATGGCTGCCGGGAAAGGCCCGGAAGACCTCGACCGAGGACTTGTTCTCGTCGCCGGGCGCGGCGGTCGGCGGCAGGCCGCGGCGGCGGATGGCGGTCAGATCGAGGTTGGAGAAGAGCGCGAGCGCGCCGGTTTCCACCAGCATCGGCGAGAGGATGATCGAGGGCGCGCGCCCCTCGGCCTCGGCGCCGTGCAGCGAGGCGAAGCTGCGCCCCAGCGTCGCCCATTGCCGGTCGAGCGTGCGGCCGCGGTCGCTGAGCGGCCGCCAGGGGGTGACGAGCTGCAACAGGTCGCGGCTGACCATGCGGTGGACGACCGGCGAGAGGCTGTCGCGGGCGATCGGGTGGTTGCGGTCGTCACCGTCGGGCGCGGCCATATGGCGCCAGGTGTCGAGGCTGATCCGGTCGGTGACGCCCGCCTCCAGCGCGCCCTCGGCCGCCATGGCGACATAATATCCGCCCGCGACCATGCCGCCCGAGGCGCCGGTGATCAGCCGCAGGTCGCCGGCGAGGCCGGGCCAGCGCCCGCCGGCGCCGCTGTCGCCGATCAGACGGTCCATCAGCAGGCTGGTCCAGAAGCCGGCCCGGTAGGCCCCGCCCGACGTGGCGAGCAGCACGAGGACCGGGCGCTCCGGCGCTCCGGCGGGCGCGGTGGTGGCCCGGTGCCCGCGCCAGGCCTCCAGCGCCGCGACCGGCGCGATCAGCGGCGTGCCGGCCGCATCCTCGGCCTTTTCCTGCGGGTTGATGGGCGCTTCGCCATAGAGCCCCTCGAACCCCGGCAGGCGGTATCGGCCCCAGCCGCGGTTGATCACCGCGATCACCGCGGCGACGGCGATGACCCAGATCTCGGTCCAGCCCTGCCAGCGCTCTGGATAGAGCGTGCCGATCAGGATCAGGCCCATGATCAGGCTGAACAGCGACAGGCATGGCAGCACGCTGCGGCGCAGGAGCACGAAGAGAAGCAGCGCGGCATAGGGCGCGGCCATCCACCAGAGCGCGGAGCCGGCCGGCGCCCATTCGCCCAGCGCCGCGGCGAAGGCGACGAAGAGCACCCCGAGCAGGCAGCCGAGCGCGGTGCGGTAGAGCTCGGCCCGGACCGTCGCACCGTCGCGGCGGGTGAAATCGGCCAGCCGGCGGGCCAGCTCGCAGCGGGCCATCCAGACGAAGAGCGCCGCCGCCAGCGCCAGCGCGGCCAGCATCCAGTCGGCGGCATGAGGCGCCGCGACCGGGTTGAACATGGTGGTGGGGCAGAAGACCCCTGTGCCCCCGGCGCGGCAGTAGCGGGTCCCGCCGCTATGGATCGACATCCAGAACAGGCCGAAGGCGGCGATGAAGCCGAAGCCCGACCAGAAGGCGGGGCTGGCCAGCGCCAGCTGCACCTCGAGCGGCAGGCGGGACGGCGGGCGGCGAGGCAGATCCGAGGGCGGGCGCCAGCAGCGGGCGGGGGTGAAGATCTGCTCGTCGTCGCGAAAGATATAGGGCAGGCCCAGACCGCGCCCGAGGCCGAGCCCCACCGCACAGACCGCCACCGCCAGGGGCAGCGCGTAGATCCAATGATCCAGCACGATGGTGATCTCGCGCAATGCGTTCGCGAGCAGGCCCGCTGTCCCGATCTCCACAATGATCTCCTGCTGTCCCCAGGCCGTAATGCGGCTTTGGCGATGATATCACAGGATCGCGCTCGCGTCTTGGGACCTGTCCCCGAACCGCGGCGTGGGATCAGTGCGCGATGGCCGCCTGGTTCAGCCAAGCTTCCAGCGTCGGGCGCAGGTTGCGCGCGCCGCGGGCGCGGGCGGCATCCAGAGCCTCGCGCAATTCGCCGAGGCGGACCTGTCGCAGGAGCGCCTTGACCGGCCCGATCGAGGCCGGCCGCATCGACAGCACCCTGAGCCCGGTCGCGATCAGCCCCAGGGCCTCGACCGGGCGGCCGGCATCCTCGCCACAGAAGGACAGCGGCGTGTCGTGGGCGGCGCAGCGGTTCACGATCAACCCGATGAAGTCGAGAAAGCTGGTGCTGAGCATGTCGTAGCGCCGCCGGACCAGCTCGTTCTCGCGGTCGGCGGCGAAGAAGAACTGCTTCAGGTCGTTGCCCCCGATCGAGAGGAAATCGACGCTCTCGAAGAAGGCGTCGGGGGCGAAGGCAAGGCTCGGCGTCTCCAGCATGGCGCCGATGCTGATCGCGGTGGGGGGAATGTGGCCCAGCGCCTGCTCGCGGGCAGCCATCTTCAGCACCAGCTCGCGGCCGGCGTCGAATTCGTCCGGATCGGCGACGAAGGGGAACATGATGTTCAGCGAGCGGCCGCGGGCCCCGCGCAGCAGCGCCTGGACCTGCATCCGCATGATGCCCGGCCGGTCCAGCCCGACCCGGATCGCCCGCCAGCCGAGCGCCGGGTTCGGCTCGTCGCTGCGCTTCATGTAGGGCAGAACCTTGTCCGAACCGATGTCGAGGGTGCGGAACACCACCGGCTTCTCACCGGCCGAATCGAGGATGCGCGCATAGAGCGCCGCGAGATCGGCGCGCTTGGGCACGGTGGAGCGGATGAGGAACTGCAGCTCGGTGCGGAACAGCCCGACCCCCAGCGCGCCGCATTTCGGCAGGCTGGGCAGGTCGGCCATCAGCCCCGCGTTCATGTGCAGCGCGACGGTCGTGCCGTCGCGCGTTGTCGCCGGCTTGTCGCGCAGCGCCGCATAGGCCTGCTGCGCCTCGGCGAGCATCTCGACCTTTTCGCGGAAAGCCTTGGCGACGGTATCGTCGGGACGCAGGTGGATGACGCCCTGATCGCCGTCGAGCATGATCATGTCGCCGTTCTGCGCCTCGCGGGTGATGCGCTCGGCCTGAATGACGAGGGGGATGGCGAGCGCCCGGGCGACGATCGCGGCATGGCTGCCGACCGAGCCCTCCTCGAGCACCACCCCGCGCAGCCGCCGGCCATAGTCCAGCAGCTCGCCGGGGCCGATGTTGCGGGCGACGAGGATCGCGTCCTCGGGCAACTCGCGCGCGCCCGCGGCCGGCCCGCCCGAGAGCAGCCTGAGCAGCCGGTTGGCCAGATCGTCAAGGTCGTGCAGCCGCTCGCGAATGTAGGGGTCGGCGATGCGCGACATGCGCGCGCGGGTCGCCGACTGCTCCTTCTCGACCGCGACCTCGGCGGCGAGGCCGCTCTCGATCGTGGCCTCCATCCGGCGCACCCAACCCTTGTCATTGGCGAACATCCGGTAGGCGTTCAGCACGTCGCGGTGCTCGCCGCTCGCGGTCAGGTAGTCGGCCGCCAGCATCTCGTCGACCTCGGCGCGCAGCGCCTCGATGGCGATGCGCAGCCGGGCGGTCTCATGTTCGGGATCGTCGCTGATCGGCTGGCTGATCAGGATCTGCGGCTCGTGCAGCACGACGCGCCCCTCGGCGACGCCCTCCTGGCCGACCAGCCCGCGCATGAAGACCGGCGTGCGGTGGCGCTGGGCGATCTCCATCGGTCCGGGGCCGACGAAGACCCCGAGTTCCGCCATCTCCGCGATCACCATCGCCACCACTTCAAGCGCGTAGATCTCGTCGTCGGTGTATTCACGCGGCGTGCGGTTCTGCACCACCAGCACGCCCAGCACCTCGCCGAGACGCTGGATCGGCACGCCGAGAAAGCTCGAATAGAGCTCCTCGCCGGTCTCGGGCAGGAAGCGGAACCCCTGCGTACGCGCCGCGTCCCGCGTGCTGATCGGCTCGGCGCTGTCAGCGATGCGACCCACCAGCCCCTGCCCTGGCGAAAGGCGCGTGCGGTGAACAGCCTCGGGCTTCAGGCCCTCTGTGGCGCAGAGCTCGAGCGAGAGGTCCTCGCGCTTGAGGTAGACCGAGCAGACCTCCGCCACCAGGCCGCGCGCTATCAGCTTCACGATACGGTCAAGCCGCTCCTGGCCCTCGCCCGGCTCGGCCATGGCCTCGCGAAGCCGCGTCAGGATGACGCGGGAGTCAGCGGCCTCCGAAAATGGCATCGCGGTCCGGCGTCTCCTTCAATTCAGCCGACCTTGTCCAGTCCGAATGTATCATGCAGTGCCTGCACCGCCAGTTCCAGATATTTGCGGTCGATTAGTACCGAGACCTTGATCTCCGAGGTCGTGATCACCTTGATGTTCACCCCGTCGGCAGCCAGCGCCTGGAACATGCGATGCGCCACACCGGCCTGACTGCGCATGCCGATGCCGACGATCGAAACCTTGGCCACGTTGTCGTCCACGTCGAGGCGGACGTAGTCGACCTCGCCGCGCTCCTTGGTCGCCTCGAGCGCGCGGAGCGCGCGCCCGACCTGGTCGACCGGGCAGGAGAACGTCATGTCGGTGCGCCCGTCGGCGCCGATGTTCTGCACGATCATGTCGACGTTCACGCCGCCCTCGGCGAGCGGGCCGAAGATCGCCGCCGCGATGCCGGGCCGGTCGGGCACGCCGAGCACCGTGAGCTTCGCCTCGTCGCGGGAATGCGCGATGCCGCTGACCACCCTGCTTTCCAAGATCTCCTCCTCGTGACAGACCAGCGTTCCCGGCACATCGTCGAAGCTCGACAGCACCTGGAGGCGCACCTTGTTGCGCATGGCAAGCTCGACCGAGCGCGTCTGCAGCACCTTGGCGCCGAGGCTCGCGAGCTCCAGCATCTCCTCGTAGGAGATCTTCTCGAGCTTGCGCGCCTTCTTGGTGATGCGCGGGTCGGTCGTATAGACCCCGTCGACGTCGGTATAGATGTCGCAACGCTCGGCTCCGAGCGCCGCGGCGAAGGCGACGGCCGAGGTGTCCGACCCGCCGCGGCCGAGCGTGGTGATCCGCCCCTCGGGCGAGATCCCCTGAAAGCCCGCGATCACCGCGTGCAGCCCCTCGGCGAACTTGGCGACCAGGCGCTCGGTCTCCACCGACTCGATGCGCGCTGCGCCGTGGACCGAATTGGTGCGCAGCGGCACCTGCCAGCCCTGCCAGCTGCGGGCCGGCACACCCATCTCCTGCAGCGTCAGCGCCATGAGCCCGGCGGTGACGTTCTCGCCCGAAGCGACGACGGCATCGTATTCGCGTGCATCGTAGAACTGCGAGGTCTCGCCCACCCAGCCGACCAGCTCGTTCGTCTTCCCGGCCATGGCGGAGACGACGACCGCGACCTCATAGCCGCGCTCGACCTCGCGCTTCACCTTGGCGGCGGCGTTGCGGATCCGGTCGAGATCCGCAACGGAGGTGCCGCCGAACTTCATCACCAGTCTCGGCATCGGGAAAGGCGCCCCCAGTTCAGACCGCGCCGTAATATCGGGCGGGGCGCTCGGCTGCAAGCGGTGGCGTCACAGGGCAAGATGCCGCCTATTCAACTGTAACTAAATGATATTATCCGATTTCCGGCTCAGGCCGCGCCCTCTGCGACGTTATCCTGGTACTCCGGCCCGGGCGCGATCGGCGTGATCACGTCGATCGGCACCCCATTGGGATCGGCGGTGATGAAATGCCGCTGGCCGAAGTGCTCGCCCCCGCCTTCGACGGCGCGGCGCTGATTGCAGCGCGCCTCAGCGCCAAAAGGGCGTGGCCTCGGCGAAGGCCTCCCAGCGGTCGAAGAGTCGCGGGCGGTCGTCCTGCATGCGCATCGCCAGCGTGCCCAGCACCCAGCCCACGGCGCGCTGGCCCTCCGGATCGTCCTCCGCCGGGGCGTCCTTGCCGGCGAGGCTTGCCTCGGCCATGGAGGCATCGTTCAGGCTGCCGAAGCCGTCCTGGAGTGTTTTCAATCCCTTGATATAGGCCGCTACCCGCTTCGCCGGATAGATCGGCCCCAGCGTATCCGCCGCGTAGCGCAGCTTCTTCAATTCCTTGCGCAGCTCGTGCAGTCCCTCGGGGTCAAGCTTGCGGATGCCGCGCGCGCGCCTGCGCACCTTCTCCAGCCGCGTGTCGAGGATCTGCCCCGCCAGCGTGCCCACCGGCGTCGCCAGCCGCGCGCTCTGCGCGTAGTCCGAGGGCGCCAGCCAGCCGCGGCCCTCGATCATCCGCCCCAGATCAAAGAGAAATCGCGCCGCCTCGGGCGCCGCCAGCGTCTCGCGCAACTGCTCGCGTGCCGCCGTGCGGCGCGCGTCGAGCGAGGCGGTCAGCGCCGCCTGCGCCGCGGCATCCAGCCCGCCCGCCGCGGCCTCGGCCACGACCTCATCGATCAGCACGTCGAGGTCACGCAACGGGCTGACCGCCTGCCCGAGCCGCTTCGCCGCCTCCGACAAGGGCCGCAGCGCCTCGGCGCCGAGGCTGTCGCGGAAGACGAGGAAGGCCGCGCGCAGGCGCCGCAGCCCGACCCGCAGCTGATGCGGCACCTCCGGCGCATCGGAGGTGTCGAGCAGCGCCATGTTCCAGGCGATCTGCGCGAAACAGTCGCGCAGCACGTCGCGCGCCACCGTCTCCATCGTCGCCTCGGCGTCATAGGCAAGCGTGCCGGCATTGCGCGCAACGGGCACCGCCTGGGCCTCGCCGCGCGCGAGCCGGTAGCCGCGCGCGGCCTTGCTGTCGGCCGAGAATTGCACCGGCCCCCGCGTGAACAGCATCTGCGCCAGGTCATAGAGCCCGCCGACCTCGCCCTCGATCAGCTCCAGTTCGGCCTCGAAGATCGGCGCCTCGGCCTCGCCGGCGATGGTCCGGCCCGCGTCAAGCGCCAGCTCGACCTCGCCGCCCCCGGGCGGCCGCAGGCGCTCGGTGATACGGCGCACCCGGGTCTCGAAGACCGGCGAGAGCGGCGCCTTGCCCGCCGCTGCGGCGATCGCCGCGAGCACTCCTTCGGGATCGGGCCCGTCGAGCACCAGCCGCCCCCCGGGCGCCGGGCACTCCACCTCGCGCACCGAGAACAGCCCGAAACCCGTGCGCCCCGCCTTCACCGTCTGCACCCAGCGCCGCCCGACCTTGCGCAGGCGCAGCGCGATACCCGCCCGCGCCAGTGCATGGTCGGCGGTGTCGTAATAGACCGTCACCAGCTCGCGCACGCGGCGCGGGGCCATGCGACTGCGGGCGAGCGCGCGATGGCGCGACAGGGCCGCGAGCCGGTCGGCATCCAGCGTGATCTTCAGCTCGATCTCGGTCATGCCGGTCCCCTCGCGCACACGAGCGTTGCCGCAGATGCGCAGCCCATGATACGCTCGATCCATGACAGGTTCATGGGAAATATGGGGAAACCCAGGTTTGCCTGAACGGCCGCGCCCCCCGGCCACCGGCGCCGGGCGTGGCGTACCGACCGGCAAAGCCGGCGCGACGGCCAGGGCGAGCGAAACGTTAACCGATATGTCGGATGATTGGATCCGCGCCCCCGACGGGCGCGCGCGTGCCGTGAGGTGACGATGATCGGATCAGGAAGCGGACGCGGCCGCAGGCCTGCACCACGCCCCGGGGGCAGACCGGAGGCGCCCCGGCCATGAACCCCGCCACCCTTGCCATCGCTTCGGATTTCGTGAAATCGGGCATGAAGCGGGCCGGGGTGCCGCTGACCCATACGCTCGAGGCCTATCTCGCCATCACCTTCGCCCGCCACATCGGTACGGCGATCGGCGTCGACCAGCTGACCTTCCGCGTCACCCGCGCGCTCGAGGGCGGCGCGCCGCGCGACGCCATCCGCGCCCTGGCCGACGAATGCCTGATCGCCTGTGCCTTCTTCGAGGGCCGTCTGCGCCGCGCCGGCGGCATCCGCCACTACGTCGGTCTCGGGCAGGCAACCTATGACGCCGCCAGCATGACCGAACAGGCCTGGGGCTTCGTGCACATGCGCGACGTGATCGCCAGCGCCGCCGAAGGCACCCGCGCCGACGCCCCGGTCCTGATCGAACGCGCCCGCGCCGGCAGCGCCGCCGCCCGCGAGGAGCTGGCGGCCGAGAACGTGGTCATCGGACCCTGGGGCGCGCAGGGCAAGGGCCTGCTCTGGAACTGAGCCCAACCTTCTAGCCGTCTCCCGGGTGCGGCCTGTCGGTTCCCGTTCCCTGCTCCGCCCGGGCCCGGCTGCGCGCCAGACTCCCATAGGCGGTCATGATCCCCACCAGCACGCTCCCCGTGAGGCCGAAGGCAAAAAGGCCCGACATGCCGATCACCGGGCCGAGCAGCCGCCACTGGTCCGGCAGATCGACCGCCCCCATGCCCAGCGTCGTGTAGCATTGCAGCACGAAGTAGTAGCAGGCCCGCATGTCGGCGATCAGGCCAAAATACTGCAGCGGCACCGCCCAGATCAGCGTCGAGACCAGATGCGCGACCACGAAGCTGCCGATCACGGCGCCGACCAGCAGATCCGAACGCCAGTCGGCGACGCGGGGGCCGGAGGTGATGCGCACCCAGCGCCGGTTGAAGCTGCGCGAGATCAGGCCGATGAAGAAGCCGTGCACGAGGATGACGACGACCAGCCCGAGCGTGCCGACGGCGATCTCCACCAGCGGCTGCGACGCGGCCGCCTGCACCTCGGCGACGCCGTGGATCGTGCGTTCTGCGACAGTGCCGATCGTCTCGTCCATGGCCTGGTTCCCGCTGCCGGTGGGTCTGGCGGACCATCATCCCTTGCGGCGCGCGCTGTCAACGCGCGGGCCCGCCGGAGGGGCGCTATGCGGCCACCCTCACCCGCGCAGATCCACCCAGGCGCCGAAATCGACCCGGGTCTCCCAGCCCGGCGCCCGGCCGAGCAACGCACAGGCCGCGCGGATGACACCGGAATGGGTCACCCAGAGCACCGGGGGCTCACCCGCCTCGGCCGCAGCCAGCGCCTCGCGGACGCGACCCGCCAGCATCGCCACGCTCTCGCCGCCGTGCGGGCGGGCATGGTCGAAATCCGCCGCCCAGGCGTCAAGTTCGTCGCGCGGGATCGCCGCCCAGGCCCGGTTCTCCCAGCTGCCGAAGTCCATCTCGACCAGTCGCGGATCGGTGGCGAGCGGCAGGCCGCGGGCATCGGCGATGTGCTCGGCCAGCCGCCGGCATCGGGCGAGCGGGCTGGTGCGCACCGCCGCCACTGCGGGCAGGCGGGCAAGGATCGCCGCGGCGGCCTCTTCGAAATCCGCCGCCAGCCCCAGATCCGTGCGCCCGTAGCAGATCCCCTCGGCCACCGCCGGGCGGCTGTGGCGCAGCGCGATCACAGGCATGCCAGCACGCCGAGATAGAAGGCCACCTCGCCCACCTGCTGCACCGCGCCCAGCGTGTCGCCGGTATACCCGCCCAGCCGGCGCTCGACGACGAGGCGCAGCGCGACATGGCCGAGCACCAGCCCGGCGATGCCGCCGTCCACCGCCGACCAGGGCAGCACGATCCCGCAGGCGATCAGCGCCGCGGCCGCGCAGCCGAGCGCCACCGCCAGCCCCGCCGGGCCAGGGCCCCCGGCCATCGCGGCCGCGGCCCCGTCGGCGCGCGCCGGCCGGCCGGTCGCGATCGCGAGCACCATCGCCGCGCGGCTCGCCGCATGTCCGGCGATCAGCACCAGCGGCACGGCGGCCACGGGCAGGCTCGCCAGCGCGGTGATCTTCGCCCCGACCACCAGCCCCAGGGCGAGCACGCCGAATGTCCCGATCCGGCTGTCGCGCATGATCTCGAGCGCCCGCGCCCGCGTGGTCCCGCCCGTTCCGTCGGCGGTGTCGGCCAAGCCGTCCTCGTGCAGCGCCCCGGTCAAAAGAATGCCGGCCGCCGTCGCCAGGATCGCCGCCGGCAGCACCGGCAGGACCTGCACGGCCAGCCACCAGACCAGGGCGGCGATCGCGCCGACCAGCACGCCCACGGCCGGATACCAGCGCAGGCTCGCAGCCATATCGCCCAGCGCCGGCGCCGCGCCGCCCGGCACCGGCAGCCGGGTCAGGAACTGCAGCGCGAGCCCCAAGCCCGCCGCCTCATGGGCCAGCCGCGCCCTCACGCCGGGCCACTCACGCCGGCCGAGGCAAAGCTTGCCATGTCCGTCAGCATCGCCGCCGCCGCGCGCAGCAGCGGCCAGGCGAGCAGCGCCCCGGTGCCCTCGCCGAGCCTGAGGTTGAGGGCCAGCAGCGGCTCGGCGCCCAGATGCGCCAAGAGCGGCCCGTGCCCCGCCTCGGCCGAGACATGGGCGAAGACCATGGCGCCGCGCGCCGCGGGATCGATGCAGGTGGCCACCAGCGCGGCGGCCGTGGCGATGAAGCCGTCGACGATCACCATGCGCCCCGCGCCGGCCGCCCCCAGCATCGCGCCCGCCATCATCGCGATCTCGAACCCGCCATACTCGATCAGCGCCTGCTCCGGCGTCAGCACCGGGCCGGTACGGAGGGCCGCCTCGGCCAACACCGCCCGCTTGCGCGCGAGGCCCGCGTCGTCGAGCCCGGTGCCGCGGCCGATCAGCGGGTCGAGTGCCAGGCCGGTCAGCTTGTGGGCGATCATGGCGGCCGAGGCGGTGTTGCCGATCCCCATCTCGCCGAAGGCCGCCGCCTCGCCGGGGGCGCCGGCACCGATCGCGCGGCCGGCCTCAAGCGCGAGCGCACAGGCCGCATCCGACATCGCCGCGCCGCGCAGGAAGCTCGCGGTCCCGGGGCCGAGGCGGCGCGAGATCAGCCGCGAGTCCTCGATCGGCGCGCCGGCGACGCCGGCATCGACGACCTGCACCGGCAGGCCGAGCGTGGCGGCAAAGACGCAGGCCGCCGCGCCCCCGCTCAGGAAGTTCTGCACCATCTGCCGGGTGACCGCCTGCGGATAAGCCGAGACGCCCTCGGCCGCGATCCCGTGATCGGCCGCGAAGATCGTCAGGCTCGCCGTCTCCATGCGCGGGGTCAAGCTGCGCTGATGGCGGGCGATCTGCGCCGCCAGCCCTTCGATGCGGCCGAGCGCGCCGATCGGCTTGGTCTTGCCGTCGATCGCCGCCGCGAGACGGGCGTCGAAGCTGTCGGGAACATCCATGGCATCGCTCCGGGGTCGGAGGAGCCTCTAGCCCTGGCGGGCGGCCAAGGCGAGCGAAAACCGGGCCGCCGCTAAGCGCTCGGCCGCCGGCTCAACTGCACGGCCAGGATCCCGGCCATGACGATCGCCACGCCCAGCACGTCCCTCGGCCCGACCCGCTCGCCCAGCACCACCGCCGCCGTCGCGACCCCGAAGAACGGGTTGAGGAAATGAAACGTTGCCGCCCGCGTCGCCCCGATCCGCCGGACGAGAACGAACCAGATCATCGTCGCGATCAGACCGGGAAAGATGACCGTGTAGAGGAACGCCACCACCAGCGCCGGCTCCCAGTCGACCGCCCAGGTCTCGGTCAGCGCCGCCACCGGCAAGAGCAGCACCGCCCCCACAAGCATCTGCAGCCCGACGATCACCCAGAGATCCCCGCCCGCCGAGGCGCCGCGCAGGGTCAGCGTCGCGATGGCCAGCGCCAGCGCCCCCGCCACGCAGAGCGCCATGCCGAGCGCATCACCCGCCCCGCCGAGCCGCGAGGACATGATGACGAGCACGCCCACGAACCCCGCCACCAGGCCGGCCGCCGCGATCGGCGTCAGCCGCTCGCCCCGCCAGCCCCAGGCCAGCGCGGCCACGATCAGCGGCAGGGTACTCGCGATCACCGCGGCGAGGCTCGCCTCGATGGTGCGCATCGCAAAAAAGTTGAGGCCCAGGTAGAGCGCGTTCTGGCAGAGGCCGAAGACGCCCACTGCCACCCACTGGACCCGGTCGCGCGGCATGCGCTGGCCCAGCGCCCAGCCGATCGCCAGCGCGATCAGCCCCGACAGCAAGAAGCGCAGCGACAGGGCCATGAACGGCGGCGCATGGGCGACGATGATCCGTGCCGAGGTGAAGGCCGAACTCCACATCGCGACGAAGGCGAGCCCGAGGCCGAGGGCCTTCCAGTCCATCCCATCCCCCGAAAAGCGAAACAGGCCGCGCCATGCGCGACCCGTCCCTGCCGTAACGTCCCGGACGCCCCAGCGGCGTCAGGCGTTGATCACGTCCTTGAGCTGCTTGGCGATGGTCACCTTGGCGACCCGGTCGGCCGGCTTGGTGATCTGCTCGCCCGTCGAGGGGTTGCGCACGGTGCGCTCGGCGCGGGTGCGGCAGGCGAACTTGCCCAGGCCCGGCAGCGTAACCGCCCCGCCGTTGGCCACTTCCTTGGTGACGATGTCCGTCAGCGCTTCCAGCGTACGGTTGGCCGTCGCCTTGTCGAGGCTCGCGGTCTCGGCGAGGGCGGCAACGAGCTGCGTCTTCGTCATGGGCTTCGGGGTCATGAGCTCTCCCTGTCGTGCGGATTCCGGGGAACCGATGCTTAATGCGCCGGCGTCCCGGCACTTAAGCCGGGGAGGTTGCGAAACACAATGTTCTAATACGCCCGACAGACCGGATTGTCGGAGATCCGCCACAACCGCCGCGTGAATGTTGCAAAAAGGTGGCGCTTTGCCGCAGGACTTACAGGAACGCGGTCTCGTCGAAGCTCCGCAACTTGCGCGAGTGCAGCTTCTCGAGCGGCATCTCGCGCAGGCTTTCGAGCGCACGTATTCCGATCTTCAGATGCTGCGCGATCTGGCGCTTGTAGAAGGCCGTCGCCATCCCGGGCAGCTTCAGTTCGCCGTGCAGCGGCTTGTCGGAAACGCAGAGCAGCGTGCCGTAGGGCACGCGGAAGCGGAACCCGTTGGCCGCGATCGTCGCGCTCTCCATGTCGAGCGCAACGGCGCGCGCCTGGCTCAGGCGCTGCACCGGCCCGGACTGGTCGACGAGCTCCCAGTTGCGGTTGTCGATGGTCGCCACCGTGCCGGTGCGCATGATCTTCTTCAGCTCGTAGCCCGCCAGTCCCGTCACCTCGGCCACCGCGTTCTCCAGCGCCACCTGCACCTCGGCCAGCGCCGGGATCGGCACCCAGACCGGCAGGTCGTCATCGAGAACATGGTCCTCGCGCATATAGGCATGTGCCAGGACATAGTCGCCCAGCGACTGCGAATTGCGCAGACCGGCGCAATGGCCGACCATCAGCCAGACATGCGGGCGCAGCACGGCGATATGGTCGGTGATCGTCTTGGCGTTCGAGGGCCCGATCCCGATGTTGACCATGGTGATCCCCGAATGGTCGGGGCGCACCAGATGATAGGTCGGCATCTGCGGCTGGCGCATCGCCGCGGCACCCACCGTCTCGCCCCGGCGTGTGACCAGATTGCCTGGCGCGACCAGCGCCTCGTAGCCCGACCCGGGATCCTCCAGCGCGGCGCGGGCATAGGCGACGAACTCGTCCATGTAGAACTGATAGTTCGTGAACAGGATGTGGTTCTGGAACCAGGTCGGGCTGGTGGCGGTGTAATGCGCAAGCCGGGCCAGCGAATAGTCGATGCGCTGCGCGCTGAAGGGCGCAAGCGGCCGTGCCCCGCTCGGCAGAACGATCGCGCGGCCGTTGACGATGTGATCGTCGGTATTGGTCAGGTCGGGGACGTCGAAGATGTCCCGCAGCGGCCGGTGCAGCGTGTCCTCGATCGAGCCTTCGACATGGGCGTTTTCCTCCATGGCGAAGTGCAGCGGGATCGGCGTGTCCGAGGTGCCGATACGCACCGGCATGCCGTGGTTCTGGATCAGCAGCCCGATCTGCTGCGTGAGGTAGCCCTCGAAGAGATCGGGGCGCGTGATCGTGGTCTCGTAGACGCCGGGCTCGGTGACATGGCCGAAGGACAGGCGCGAATCCACCTTGGCGAAACTGGCGGTGCTGATGCCGATCTGGGGGTAGAAGGCGCGGTAATGCCCCGCCGGTGCCCGGCCCTCCATGACCTCGGCAAAGCGTTCGCGCAGGAACGCCGTCGCGTCACGGTAGCGCCGCTCCAGCTCCGCCACGGCCGGCGCCGCCTCGTTGAACAGGCGATCGGGCTCGGGATCGGGCGCGATGATCGGCAGTTCGGGAAGGGGTGAGATCATCGACATGGGTATCAGACCTGCACGAAAAGCTCGGTCGGCTCGAAACGCGTCACGTCGATCAGGCCCTTGTCGGAAATCCTGAGTTCGGGAATGACCACGAGCGCAAGCAGTGAATGCTGCATGTAGGCGTTGTTGAGCCGGCATCCGCAGTCGATCATCGCCTGGATGATCCCCTGCGCCTCGGCCGCGACCTCCGCCGCCGGGGCGTCCGAGATCAGACCGGCGATCGGCAACGCCACATGGGCGATTTCGCGGCCCTCGCGCCAGACCGTGACCCCGCCGCCGAGTTCCGCCAGGCGGTTGGCGGCCGCGGCCATGTCGGGTTTCGAGGTGCCGACGACGATGATGTGGTGGCTGTCATGTGCCACCGTCGAGGCGATGGCGCAGCGCACGTCATAGCCGAAGCCGCCGACGAAGGCGTTGACCACGGCACCGGTGCCACGATGCCGCTCGACGAGCGCGATCTGGCAGACGTCGCCCTCGCCGACCGCAAGCCCCTCCACCACCGGCATGTCGATCTCGAGCGCCCGGGTGGGCGCCTGGTTCTCGACGACGCCGATCACACGCGCGCGGACCCGATTGGCGCCCTCGGGGGCGGAAATGTCGAAATCTGCGGGGGTCACTTCCCTGCCGAGCCGGACCGAGCGCCGCGCCGCCTCGGGCCAGCGGAACTCCGGCAGGCCCAGCAGGCAGCGCCCGTCCTCGGCCACGATCTCGCCGCGCGCGATCACCGTCTCGATCGGCAGCGCGGTCAGGTCCGATGTGAGGATGCAGTCCGCCCGCCGCCCGGGCGTGATCGAGCCCAGCTCGCGCTCCAGCCCGAAATGAGTGGCGGTGTTGATCGTCGCCATCTGGATCGCGATCAGCGGATCGCAGCCGCAGGCGATCGCATGGCGGACCACCCGGTCCACATGCCCGTCATTGACCAGCGTGCCGGGGTGGCAGTCGTCGGTGCAGAGGATGAAGTTGCGCGGGTCCAGTCCGCGCTCGGTGACGGCGGTGATCTGCGCCTCGACATCGTACCAGGCCGAGCCCAGCCGCAGCATCGCCCGCATCCCCTGGCGGACGCGCAGGATCGCATCCTCCTCGCGCGTGCCCTCGTGGTCGTCCGCCGGCCCGCCGGCGGCATAGGCCGGGAAATCCGTCAGGTCGGGGCTGGCGTAATGCCCGCCCACCACCTTGCCCGCAGCTTGCGTGGCCGCGATCTCGGCCAGCATCTTCGGGTCGGAATGGATCACGCCGGGATAGTTCATCATCTCGCCGAGCCCGATGATGCCGGGCCAGGTCATCGCCTCGGCCACGTCCTCGGGCGTGATCTCGGCGCCCGGCGTCTCCAGCCCGGGCGCCGAAGGTGCGCAGGACGGCATCTGGACGTAGACGTTCACCGGCTGCGCCTGCGCCTCATCATGCATGAGCCGCACGCCGGGCAGGCCCATGACATTGGCGATCTCGTGCGGGTCGACGAACATCGTCGTGGTGCCGTGCGGCAGCACGGCGCGGACGAACTGGCTGACGGTCAGCATGCCCGATTCCACATGCATGTGCCCGTCGCAGAGGCCGGGGATCAGGTAGCGGCCGCCCGCGTCGATGACCTTCGTCTCCGGCCCGATCATCGGCGTCGCATCCGGCCCGCAGGAGGCGAAGCGCCCGGCCTTGATCGCGATGTCCGAGCCGGGCAGCACCTCGCGCGAATGCACGTTCACCCAGGCGCAGTTGCGGATGACGAGATCGGCCGGCGCGCGGCGGGCGGCCACGGCGATCAGGTCGGCGGCCACCTCGGGCCAGGGGCGGAGCGTCGCAGTCATGGGCGGAGCATTCCCCGAGGCTGGTTCGGCTGCAAGCAATATCGCGGCACGCGGCCGCGCCGCTGGCCGCTCAGGGGCATTAACACGTGTTGAAATCCGGTAAATGTCAGAAAAATCATCTTTTTGTTTCAACTGGATGGGCGGATTCGCACGCTTGCGAATCTCGGCCTCGCGCGAAGATCTCCGCCATCATCGCCTCCAGCGCGCGGGCATCGCCCTCGTCGAAGGCCGCCGGCGTGTCGCTGTCCACGTCGAGCACCGCGATCAGCGCGCCTTCCGCGTCGAAGACCGGCACCACGATCTCTGAGCGGGTGCTGGAGGCACAGGCGATATGCCCCGGGAAGGCATCCACGTCCGGCACCACCTGGGTGCGCCGCTCGCGCGCCGCCGCGCCGCAGACCCCGCGCTCGAAGGGGATGACCAGGCAGCCGTGCCCGCCCTGATAGGGTCCGATCTTCAAGAGCCCCGGGGCGACGACGCGGTAGAAGCCCACCCAGTCGAAATGGTCGAAGGCATGGAAGAGCTCGCCCGCCACCGTCGCCATCAGCGCGATCGCATCCTCCTCGCCGGCACAGAGGGCACGGATGCGGGCGGCGACATCGGCATAGGGATCGAGCATCTGAAGCGAGCCTTCCTGATCAGCTGCCGTTCTCGCCCGGAATGCCGCCGCGGTAAAGAGAAGCCCGGGCCGCGAGGGCCCGGGCTCGATGTCGGGACGGATCTGCCGGCTCAGCTCGAGCGGGCGAAGTCCGGATAGGCCTCCATGCCGAGCTCCTCGACGTCGAGGCCGTTCATCTCGGCTTCCTTGCTGGCACGGATGCCGACGGTCGCCTTGAGCGCGCCCCAGACGATGAGCGAGGACCCGAAGACGAACACGCCCACGATGACGATCGATCCCACCTGACCCATGAATGTCGCGTCGGGGTTGGTGAACAGCACGGCGAGCGTGCCCCAGATACCGGCGAAGAGATGGACCGGGATCGCACCGACCACGTCGTCGATCTTCAGCTTGTCGAGGAAGGGCACCGCGAAGACCACGATCACCCCGCCGATGGCGCCGATGATGATCGCCGCACCCAGCGACGGGTAGAGCGGCTCGGCCGTGATCGCCACCAGACCGCCCAGCGCGCCGTTCAGCACCATGGTGAGGTCGGGCTTGCCGTAGAGGAACTGCGTCGTGACCAGCGCGGCAAAGGCCCCGGCGGCGGCGGCGATGTTGGTGTTGGCGAAGATGCGGCTGACGTCGGCGATGTCGCCCACCGTGCCCATGGCGAGCTGGGAGGCGCCGTTGAAGCCGAACCAGCCGAGCCACAGGATGAAGACGCCGAGCGTGGCCAGCGGCAGGTTCGAGCCCGGGATCGGGTTCACCCGTCCGTCGGCCGCATACTTGCCGAGCCGCGGCCCGAGCAGGATGGCGCCGGCGAGCGCGGCCCAGCCACCCACCGAGTGGACGACGGTCGAGCCGGCGAAGTCCTGGAAGCCCCAGTCGGCGTCAAGGAAGCCGCCGCCCCACTTCCAGCTGGCCTGGATCGGGTAGATGAACGCCGTCAGGAAGGCCGTGAACACCAGGAAGGGCCAGAGCTTGATGCGCTCGGCGAGCGCGCCCGACACGATCGACGCCGCGGTGGCGCAGAACATGATCTGGAAGAAGAAGTCCGATCCGGTGGTGGCGTAGGCGATGTCGGCCGCGCCGGCCGCGTCGATGCCGACGGGCTCGAGCCCGGCGGTCCCAAAGGCGCCGATGATGCCGTTGATGGTCCAGGCATCGCCCGGGTACATCAGGTTGTAGCCGACGACGTAGTAGCACAGGCAGGCGACGGCGAAGAGCGTGACGTTCTTCATCAGCTGCATCGTCGCGTTCTTGGAGCGGACGAGGCCGGTCTCGAGCATCGCGAAGCCCGCGGCCATCCAGAAGACGAGGAACCCGCCCACCAGCATCAGGAATGAGTTGAGGATAAAGGCGGTGTGGAGGCTGGCCTCCGGAGCCCCCGCGACGACGTCCTCAACGACCTCCTCGACCGCAACCGCCTCCTGTGCGAGCGCCGGAAACGATGTGGCGAGCGCAACCACCGCCCCGACGCCGGCGAGCCTTGCAAGGTTTGTCATTTTGTCTTCCATCCCAGTTTTCATCACCCAGCCCTCAGAGCGCTTCATCGCCGGTCTCGCCGGTGCGGACGCGCAACGCCTGCTCCACGTCGAGCACGAAGACCTTCCCGTCACCGATCTTGCCGGTCTTGGCGCTGGACGAGAGCGCCTCGACGACCTGCACAGCGACCGCGTCCGGCACGACGATCTCAAGCTTGATCTTCGGCACGAAGTTCACGACGTATTCGGCACCGCGGTAGATCTCGGTATGGCCGGACTGGCGCCCGTAGCCCTTGACCTCTGACACCATCAGCCCCTGCACGCCGACGGCAGTCAGCGCCTCGCGGACCTCCTCCAGCTTGAACGGCTTGATGACCGCTATGATCAATTTCATCAGGATCCTCATTTCTGCCTTCGCGACGCATGTCGCGTCGGAGTATATAAAGCAAGGACTGTGCCATCCGCCTAGATTGCTAACAACTTATTGATTTACAATAGGAAATTACGCTCTCCGCCGCCGATCCTGGGTCGGAATGCCCAGAATCCGCTCTTTCCATGGCCACCTGCGGTCAGTTGCACAACTTTTAGTCATTAACATGCAACGGCAACGCGCTGGCGCCGGAGCGCCATCCGCCCTAGAATGGAGCAAAGCAAGAGACGAGCAGGTGACGGGCAATGGCCCAGCAAGGCAGGAGACGGGCGGGCGCGCCGCGCGCGCGCCGTGCACCCCGGCAGGGCGGCTTGGAGCGGTTGCTTCGCCGGTTCTTCGGCACGATCTTTCGCGTGACCTGGTGGATCGGCCTGCGTTCCGCGATCATCGCGGCTATCGTGCTGGTCGCGAGCACCGCGTACTACCTGAACCAGCTTCCCAGCTACGAGGCCCTGCTGGACGGACGCGATCGCGGTTCGGTGACGTTTCTCGACCGTGAGGGCGACGTCTATGCCTGGCGCGGCGAGCAGCTCGGCGTGACCACCGCCTCGGCCGTGTCGCCGCATCTCGTGCACGCCGTCGTCGCCACCGAGGATCGACGCTTCTACCGCCATTTCGGCATCGACCTGCGCGGCACCGCGCGTGCGCTGGTCGTGAACCTCCAGGCCGGCGAGACGGTGCAGGGCGGCTCTTCGATCACCCAGCAGGTGGCGAAGCTGCTGTTCTTCGACAACACCCGCACCCTCGAGCGCAAGATCAAGGAGATCCCCGCCTCGCTGGCGCTGGAATGGAAGTTCA
>CAYLHK010000018.1:0-41788 GCA_964383295.1 uncultured Rhodovulum sp. | reverse complement strand
CTTCTCCGGCCCCACGGGCGTCGGCAAGACCGAGGTGGCCAAGCAGCTCGCGGCGACGCTCGGCGTCGAGCTCCTGCGCTTCGACATGTCGGAGTACATGGAGAAGCACACCGTCAGCCGGCTGATCGGCGCCCCGCCGGGCTATGTCGGCTTCGACCAGGGCGGGCTTCTGACCGACGGGGTGGACCAGCATCCGCACAGCGTCCTTCTCCTCGACGAGATGGAGAAGGCGCATCCGGACGTCTACAACATCCTTCTGCAGGTGATGGACCACGGCAAGCTCACCGACCACAACGGCCGGACGGTAGATTTCCGCAACGTCGTGCTGATCATGACCTCGAATGCCGGCGCGTCGGAACAGGCCAAGGAGGCGCTGGGCTTCGGCCGCGACCGGCGCGAGGGCGAGGACACGGCCGCGGTCGAGCGGATGTTCACGCCCGAGTTCCGCAACCGGCTGGACGCGGTCATCAGCTTCGGCGCGCTGCCGCGCGAGGTGATCCTGCAGGTGGTCGACAAGTTCGTCCTCCAGCTCGAGGCGCAGCTCATGGACCGCAACGTCCATATCGAGCTGACCCGCGAGGCGGCGGAATGGCTGGCCGACAAGGGCTATGACGACAAGATGGGCGCCCGCCCGCTCGGCCGGGTGATCCAGGAGAACATCAAGAAGCCGCTGGCCGAGGAACTGCTGTTCGGCCGGCTGACCAAGGGCGGCATCGTGCATGTTCTGGTGCGCGACGATGCGCTGGAGCTGAAGGTCGAGCCGGTGGCGACGCCGCGCCTCGCGTCCCAAAAGCCCCCGCTGCTTACCGCCGAATAGGCGAAGCGGCAGAGATCAATGCGACGGCCCGGACGGTTTTCCGTCCGGGCCGTTTTCATTTCGCCCGGCGATCGCCCTATTCGGCGGCCGCGCTTGTCCGCCGGCTGCGACGCGCGGCCATCCAGCTCTCGAGCCTCGCCGCGTCGCCCGCCCCCACCCTCAGGCCGAGCTTCGAGCGGCGCCAGAGCACATCATCGGCGCTGGCCGCCCATTCCCGGTCCATCAGCCAGGTGACTTCCGCCTCGGTCAGGTCGTGTCCGAAGCCCGCCCCCAGGTCCTCTGCCCGCCCGGCGTCGCCGAGGATCTCGCGCGCGTCGGTCCCGTATGCCCGGATCAGCCGCCGCGCCCAGCGGGCATCGAGGAAGGGATAGGCCGCCATCAGCGCGCCCGTCATCCGCTCCACCTCGTCATGGCGGAAATCGCCGCCGGGCAAGGCCACGCCGGCCGTCCAGGCCTCGCGGGCGGCAGGGAAATGCGGCGCGAGTTTCGCCAGCGCCGCTTCGGCGAGCCGGCGATAGGTGGTGATCTTGCCGCCGAAGACGTTGAGAAGCGGCGGCACGCCCTGCGGGGCATCGAGGCTCAGCACGTAGTCGCGTGTCGCCGCCGTGGCCGAACGCGCGCCGTCGTCGTAGAGCGGGCGCACACCGGAATAGGTCCAGACGACCTGCTCGGGCGTCACCGGCGCGCGGAAATACTCCGACGCCGCGGCGCAGAGGTAGTCGCGCTCCTCCTCGCTGCAGGCGGCCGTGTCGGGCTGGCCGACGTGGTCGCGGTCGGTGGTGCCGATCAGGGTGAAGTCGGTCTCGTAGGGGATGGCGAACACGATGCGCCCGTCCCCGCCCTGGAAGATATAGGCGCGGTCATGCGCGAAGAGCCGGCGGGTGACGATATGGCTGCCGCGGACCAGCCGCACACGTTCGTTCGAGGTAATCCCGAGCGCGCCCGAGACGACATCGCCGACCCAGGGCCCGGTGGCGTTGACCAGCGCGCGGGCGGTGACCTCACGGGTGCCGGAGGCGCCTGCCAGCGTGATGCGCCAGTGACCGCCCTCGCGCACCGCCGCGGTGACGCGGGTGCGGGTCAGGATCGTGGCGCCGCGCGCCTGGGCGTCGCGGGCGTTCAGCACCACGAGGCGGGCATCGTCGACCCAGCAGTCGGAGTATTCGAAGGCCTGCTCGAAATGGTCCTTCAGCGGCTCGCCCGCCGGGTCGCGGCGCAGGTCGAGCCGGCGCGTCGGCGGCAGGATCTTCCGCCCCCCGAGGTTGTCATAGATGAAGAGCCCGAGCCGCAGCAGCCAGGCGGGGCGCAGACCGTCGTGATGGGGCAGAACGAAACGCAGCGGCCGGCTGATATGGGGCATCGCGCGCAGCAGGGTCTCGCGCTCGATCAGCGCCTCGCGCACGAGGCGGAATTCGTAGTACTCGAGATAGCGCAGGCCGCCGTGAAAGAGCTTGGTCGAGGCCGAGGAGGTCGCCTGCGCCAGATCGCCCATCTCGGCCAGCCCGACCCGCAGCCCGCGGCCCGCGGCGTCGCGGGCGATGCCGCAGCCGTTGATGCCTCCGCCGATGACGAAGAGATCGAACGACGCTGCTGGATCTGGTGAAGGCAAGCTCAGGTCCGCTCTTGTGGCTCGCGGGTCACATGCGCCGTCGTCCCACCGGGGTCAAGCCGCGCGGGAATCAGACGCGGCGCAGGCGAAAGCGGCCGAGTGCGGCGAGGTCGATCTCTACCCCCGGCCCGCCGCTGCGCAGGCGGATCGTACGGCGGAAGCGGCCCTGGCCGTGCATCGCGCGTTCGGCCTCGGCCCGGTGACGCGCGCCGGCCACGCCGTCGGGCAGGTCGTCTAGGACGTATTCGTGCTCGGCATGCTTGGGATGCGAGCGGCCGCGGTTGATGTAGAACGCCACGGCGGCAACGGCGCCAAGGCGCAGCGCCGTCCAGGCGATCGGCGCGATGATCGGCGCGGCCATCCGTGTCCTCCTCGTGCCGCCGGCGACGGGCCGGCCATGTCCTCGCGAAAGGATATAGGGTGTTCTGCGCCCGCGCAAATAGGGAGGTCCGAGGCGCAGCGCAGAGTTACGGGCACATGCGTTTTGAAATCATTGATGAAAATTTACGTGTACACAATGTGCACACATTGCCGGCGGCGGGAGGCTGTGCTTGACAGCCGCGCGCGGCGCCCCCACTTTCACGTAATGAGCATTCGGGTCCGACATAGCATTTCTGCGGTTCGCAGTATCGCAGACCACTAGCCTCCGGGCCCGCAGCTCTTGCAGCGCCCCGGGTTCGGGGGCGAGCGGCCGTCGGCCGCGTACGGCCAGGGCGCAACATCACCGACATTCCTGACCGCAGTCCGTGCGCAACGGCGCCGGCGGGTCCATGCGACATTCGATACGAAGGACATTCCAATGGAACACACAAACCGCAACGCCGCCGGCCCGGCGCTTCTGCTGGGCGATGGCGACTACACAAAGCTGATGCAGCTGGTCTCGGCCACCCAGGCGCGCCTGCCCGATGTCGCGGACGTGCTGATCGCCGAGATGGAGCGCGCCGAGGTCGTCGAGACCGGCAGCGTCCCCGCCGACGTCGTGCAGATGGGCTCGACGGTGGAGTACCGCCCCGAGGCGGGCGCCGCCCGCCGGGTGACGCTGGTCTACCCGACCGAGGCGAATATCGACGCCGGGCGCGTCTCGGTCCTGACCCCGATCGGCACCGCGCTCCTGGGGCTGAAGGTCGGCGACACGATCACCTGGGAGGCCCGCAACGGGCGCGAGCAGGAGCTGACGATCGTGGCGGTCGAGCCGCCGGCGCCGGTGGCGACCTCCTAGGCCGCGACCGCCAGCAGCCTCTCGCCCTCACAGCCTGTGATCCGGGCGGCGACGATCGCGCCCGGCTCGGCCCCGGCGGCGAGCCTCGTCTGGGCGAAGCCTTCCGTGCGGCCGAGGTCGGGACGCTCCATCAGCAGGCGCACCTCGCGCCCCTGCATGGCGGCGAGATGCGCGGCCACGCGGGCCGCGCCCGCCGCCCGCAGCCGGGCGGCGCGCTCGCGCACCAGCGCCCCGTCCACCTGCGGCATCCGCGCCGCCGGGGTGCCGGCCCGCGGGCTGAACGGGAAGACATGCAGCCAGGTCAGGCCGCAGTCTTCCACCAGCCGCAGGGAATTGGCGAACATCGCTTCCGTCTCGGTGGGGAAGCCCGCGATGATGTCGGCGCCGAAGACCACGTCGGGACGCGCGGCGCGTACGCCTTGGCAGAAGGCGATGGCGTCGTCACGCAGGTGACGGCGCTTCATCCGTTTCAGGATCAGGTTGTCGCCGTGCTGGAGCGAAAGATGCAGATGCGGCATCAGCCGCTCCTCGCCGGTGATCGTCTCCACCAGCTCCGGGTCCGCCTCGATGGAATCGATCGACGAGATGCGTAGCCGCGGCAGATCCGGCACGCCGCGCAGCACGGCCGCCACCAGCGACCCCAGCCGCGGCGCGCCGTCGAGATCCGCGCCCCAGCTCGTCATGTCGACGCCGGTCAGCACCACCTCGTTGAAGCCGCGGTCGCGGAGCCGGGCGATCTGCTCGACCACCGTCGCGGCCGGCACGCTGCGCGAATTGCCGCGGCCGTAGGGGATGATGCAGAAGGTGCAGCGGTGGTCGCAGCCGTTCTGCACCTGCACATAGGCGCGCGCCCGGGTCCCGAGCCCGTCGACGAGCGGCGCCGGCGCGGCGCGCTCGGCCATGATGTCGCCGACCTGCTCGCGCCCGCCCGTGCCTTCCGCCAGCCGGCGCCAGGCGGCGGGATCGAGCTTTTCCGCGTTGCCGAGCACCACGTCGACCTCGTCCATGGCGGCGAAGCGCCCCGGTTCGGTCTGGGCGGCGCAGCCGGTGACGATCAGGCGCGCGGCGGGGTTGTCGCGGCGCAGCCGGCGGGTCTGCTGGCGCGCCTGGCGCCCCGCCTCGGCGGTGACGGCGCAGGTGTTGACCACCACGGCGTCGCCCATTCCGGCCTGGGCGGCGAGGCCCTTCATCGCCTCGGTCTCGTAGGCGTTCAGGCGGCAGCCGAAGGTGGTGAAATCGGGGACGCTCACGCCAGCGCCGCCAGGAACTGCGGCGAGAGATGGCCCTCGAAAACGGCCGCGGTCGGCCCGGTCATCCAGACGCCGTCCTCGCGCCAGTCGATCTCGAGCGGGCCGCCGTCGAGGCGCACCGTGACCTGCCGCCCGGTCAGCCCGCGGCGGGCGACCGCCACCGCCGCCGCGCAGGCGCCAGAGCCGCAGGCCAGCGTGATGCCGGCGCCGCGCTCCCACACGCGCATGCGGATGGTGGCGGGATCGATGACCTGCACGAATTCGACGTTCGTCCCTTCAGGAAACAGCGGGTGGCGCTCGATCGCCGCGCCCACGCCCGCCACGTCGACGGCCTCGGCATCCGGCACGACGAACACGCAATGCGGGTTGCCCATGCCAACCGCGGAAGGCGCGCCGTCCAGCGGCAGCGCATCGACGTCCACGTCGCGGGCGAGCGGGATGTCACGCCATTCCGCCGCCGGCGCGCCCATGTTCACGCTCACGCGCCCGTCGCCCAGGTCGCGCGCCTCCAGCCGGCCGCGGTCGGTGACGAGCGTCAGGGCACTGCCGCCGCGCTCGTCGAAGAGCAGCCGGGCGATGCAACGGGTCGCGTTCCCGCAGGCGCCGGCCATGGAGCCGTCGGCGTTCCAGAAGTCGATGCGCGCGGCGGCATCCTCCGCATCGCGGATCACGGCGAGCTGGTCGAAGCCCACCCCGCGGTGCCGGTCGCCCAGCGCGCGCGCCAGCGCCGGCGTGACCGGATCGGCCCGGCCGCGTGCGTCCACGACCACGAAGTCGTTGCCGAGCCCGTGCATCTTGCGGAAGCGCAGGCCCGTGGCCTCGCCGTTCGGGAGAGAATCGCCGCCCATCGGCGCTATATAGGCGAGGCTTGGGCGGCGGCCAACAAGCGGGGAGCGCTCAGTCGAAGGCGATCTGCACCTTCATCGCCGTGGCGCGGTCGGTCGCCGCCTCGAAGGCGCGCCGCGCCTCGGCAAGCGGATACGTCGCGGTGAGCAGCGGTCGCACGTCCAGACGGCGGCGGTTCAAGAGCTCGACCGCGAGGCCGAACTCGTCGTGGAAGCGGAAGGCGCCCCGTATGTCGACCTCCCGCCCCACGAGCTGGTTGTGGGGCAGAATGATCTCTCCGCCGAGCCCGAGCTGGACAAGCACGCCCCGGGGCCGGAGCGCCACCACCGCCGCGGAGAAGGCCGCCGGGCTGCCCGAGCATTCGAAGGCCACATCGACGGCGCCCTTGCCCGCCGCCAGCGCCTCGAGCGCACCCGCCTCCTCGGTCACGTTGATCGTCCGGTCCGCGCCCACCTCCCGCGCATGGGCGAGCGGCTCGTCGCGCATGTCGGTGGCGATGATCTCGCGCGCGCCGTGCGCGCGTGCCGCCAGCACGCAGAGCGCCCCGATCGGGCCGCTGCCGGTCACCAGCACCCGCGCGCCAAGGAGAGATCCTGCCCGCGCGATCGCGTGAAGCACCACGGCCAGGGGCTCGGCGAAGGCGCCCTCGGCCAGGCTGACGCCCTCGGCGAGGCGGTGGCACTGGGCGGCATCGGCGACGAGGCTCTGGCGGAAGGCGCCGTCCACATGCGGCATGCGCATGGCGCTGCCGTAGAAGCGCATGTCGAGGCAGTGGTTCTGCTGGCCGCGCAGGCAGTACTCGCAAGCGTTGCAGGGCCGCGACGGCGAAACCGCCACCCTATCGCCCACCGCCAGCCCCTCGACCCCCGCGCCGGTGGCGGTGATCGTGCCCGCGACCTCGTGGCCGAGGATCATCGGCTGGCGCAGGCGCACGCTGCCGAAGCCGCCGTGGTGGTAGTAGTGCAGGTCCGAGCCGCAGATACCGCCGGCTCCGACGGCGACGGCCACCTGGCCCGGGCCGGGCTCCGCACCGGGACGCTCCTCGATACGGAGGTTCTTCGGCCCATGGATCACGATCGCATGCATTGTGTTCTCCTCCCACGTCTCCCGCTCAGAGCGAGGCCGTGATCCCCCCATCAACGTAGAGCGTATGGCCGTTCACGAAGCTCGAGGCATCGGACGCAAGGAAGACCGCCGCGCCGACCAGCTCCTCGACATTGCCCCAGCGGCCGGCGGGCGTGCGGGTTTCCAGCCAGGCGGAGAACTTCGGATCGTCCACCAGCGCCTGGTTCAGCGGCGTCTTGAAATAGCCCGGCGCGATGGCGTTGACCTGCAGCCCGTGGCGCGCCCAGTCGGTGGCCATGCCGCGGGTGAGGTTGCGGATCGCGCCCTTGGTGGTCGTGTAGGGCGCGATTCCCGGCCGGGCCAGCTCGCTCTGGACCGAGGCGATGTTGATGATCTTGCCGCGGCCGCGGGCGATCATGTGCCGCGCCACCGCCTGGCCGACGTAGAAGGCGCTGGAGACGTTCGTCTCGAGAAGCTCGCGCCACTTTTCGTGGGGATAGTCCTCGAGCGGGGTGCGGAACTGGATGCCGGCGTTGTTGACGAGGATGTCGATCGGGCCGAAGTCGCGCTCGACGGCCTCGACCCCCGCCGCCGAAGCCGCCGCATCCGTCACGTCGAAGGGCGCAAGGAAGACGTCGTGAGGCTCGGGCATGCTCGCCCGCGCCTCGGCAAGACGCGCCTCGTCCCTGCCGTTCAGCGCCACCCGCGCGCCGTGCCGCGCCAGCCCCTGCGCCAGCGTCCGACCGATTCCCTGGCTCGATCCCGTGACCAGGGCGACCCGCCCCTCCAGACTGAATAGCGCGCTCACCGATGCCCCCTTGCGTTTGCTCGATACCGGTAGGCGAGCGCCCGGGGAATGTCACGGGGCGCCGCGCCAGGACCGGCCCGGCATGCGGAGTTTGGGCTTGACCCAGCGCGGCGCTCCGCATACCTGTCGCGCAGTTTTGGGCCCGTAGCTCAGTGGTAGAGCAGTTGACTCTTAATCAATTGGCCGAAGGTTCGAATCCTTCCGGGCCCACCAAAGCGCTCTGAGACCTTCGGGCCCGCAGCTCGAAACGGGCGGGTAGCTCAGTGGTAGAGCAGCTGACTTTTAATCAGCTGGTCGTGGGTTCGATCCCCACCCCGCTCACCAAAAATCTCTTAGAATCAGCTTCGTAGCAGTCAGGCCACGAATAGGCGTCCGGCTGTCCGATTCCCATCCGAGTGGGAAGGCCCCCGGCAGCGCGTGCCGCCGGGGACTGGGGATCGGCGATCAGATCTCGCCGACGTCGACGCCCGATTCCGTGACGAGCTCGCGGATGCGGTCGGCCTGTTCGGGATTGCCGCTGATCACCTCGGTCAGCGAGGTGCGGATCGCCTCGAGATCGGCATCCGGCTTGTCCTTGACCGCCGCAAGCGCGCGCGCCACCGCCGCGTGGCAGTCGGCCTCGTAGACGATCTGGCCACATTCGGCGGTGATGCTCGCGAGCATGGCGCTCGGCGATCCTGCTCCGCTCGCGCCGTAGGCCGCCACCGCGCCCTCGATCTCGGCCGTGGCGCCGCGACGGATGTTCGCCGCCTCGGTGCCCGCCTGAAAGCAGGTGTAGCCGGGTCGCGAGGTCCAGCGCAGCGGGCCGCAGAGCGCCACGCCCGCCTCATGGGCCGCCTCGGCGATCTCGGTGATCAGTGCCTCGTATTCCGGGTCACCCTCGGAATAGCCGGAGAAGTTCCCGATGTCGCCCGCCGCCGCGAAGATGCCGCTGACGCCCGGAAGCTTGGCGATCTCGCGCACGTTCTCGACGCCTTCCAGCGTCTCGATCATCAGGATCAGCACGACGTTGTCGTTCCAGGTCTGGCGGTAGCCGCCGGGGACGCTGTTCCACATCTCGCCCGGACCCTGGCCGCCGCCGGAGCTGCGCCGGCCCATCGGCGGGAAGTAGGTCCAGTTGATCGCCTCCTGGGCCTCCTCGACCGAATCGATCGTCGGCACGACGACCACCAGCGCGCCCATGTCGGTCGCGATCTGGATCTCCTGCTCGGTGGCCACCGCGACGCGCGCGCCGGGCGCGGCCGGGCCGGGGCAGGTCCGCCACATCCGAGCGGTGTTCTCCCAGTCGATCGCCTCGTGCTGCTTCTCGGTCCAGATGAAGTCGTAGCCGGCACCGGCCATGGCGCAGTAGGTGCGCGCATCCGCCGCGCGAACCGTGCCGCCGATCAGCGGGCCGCCTTCCATCAGCTTGCGCTTGGCGGGGTTCCAGATCTCGGCGGTCTGACCCTCGGGAAGGCTGGTGCGGGGGCCGTACTGGAAACCTTCGGCGCTGAAGCCCTGCGCGCTCGCCGATCCGGCAATAGCCATCACAGCCGCTACCGCGGCCATGGTGAGACGGTGCATCATTGTTTCCTCCCAGATTTGATGCAGCTTGCCGAATGTCGCCTGAGACGAACGTATGGCAAGAATCGTACTCTACCCCCAATTCCCAATCGCGCAACGTGTGGATTTTCGGCGCTGTGCGGATTGCCGCCGACCGCGGCGGCGAGGGGTGGCGCCCCCGCGCTAGCGCGCCCGCACCTGCACGCGCGCGCCGATGTCGTCGAGTATCTGGCGCAGCGCGTCGTAGTCTGGATGGCGCAGCCGCATCCAGGCGTTGGCCATGAACCCCGCCTCGACCGGCTGGGTCGGCGTGCCCAGGGGCGGAAAGTGGCTGCCGACCACTAGATCGCCGTAGCGGCCGAACACCTCTTCGACCCCGCCGTAGTGGCTGATCCGCCCGTCACGATCGGGCCTGAGCGCGACGATCCCGCAGGCATAGTGCCGCGAGGGGGCGCGGTCGACGGTCTGGTGGCAGACCGCAAGCGCCCATTCGCGGTAGAGGTCGAACTCGCCGGCGGCGCAGTAGCTGTCCCACTGGCCGACGCCGGGCGGGCGGCAGCCGATCTCGGAGAACTTCAGCCCCTTCGGCCCGAAGAACCATTCCATATGCGTGGCCGAGGTGCCGATGCCCAGCGCCGCGATCACCCGCGCGCCCATGGCCTTCACCTCGTCGTAGCCGGGCGCCTCCATGCGGTTGGTGGCGACGATCTGCGGCGAGATCCAGCGGGTGCGCATGGCCTCGAGCACGTTGGGATAGTAGTGGCTGATGAAGTCGCAGGCGACGCGGCCCTCGACGGCGAGCGTGTCATAGAAGCCCTCGTGACCCTCGATGAACTCCTCGATCGCCACCGGCGCGCCGTCGGCCAGCCCGCTGTCGCGGACGGCCCGTTCCAGCTCGGCCGGCGTGGCGGCGCGAAAGGTCCCCGCCGCTCCGGCGGCGTCGCGGGGCTTCAGGATCACCGGGAAGCCGACCGCGCGGACGAAGTCGGCCGCCTCCGCGGCGCTCGTCACCCCGGCCGAGGCGGCGGTGGGGATGCCGGCGTTTCGCAGCACCTCCTTCATCGCCACCTTGTCGCGACAGAGATAGGCGGTGCGCGAGGAGGTGCCGGGGATGCCGCAGCGCTCGCGGACATGGGCGGCCGCCATGACATGGGCCTCCACCGCGACCTCGAGCCGGTCGACCCAGAAGCGCGACTGGGCGTCGCGGACCGCCCATTCCAGCGCGCCCTCGTCCACCACGGAGCGGATCTGCTGGTAGCCCCTGAGCCAGGATTTCAGCTCGTCGTCGAGCCATTCATAGGGGCGCTCGCCGATCCCGTAGACACTGGCCCCGATTGCAGCCAGAGCGCGAACGAAGTCGCGCTGGCTGACGGGAAAGGCGGGTTCCAGAAAAAGGACATTCATTGCGCACCCCCCTGCTCCAGGCCGATCTGTCCGAACTCGGACAAAACGCCATCACGTTGTTATCGTGTCATTTTCCGGGCCGCGTTAACCCGGCCGAAACCTCTCCTGCGCCTCTCAGGCCACCATCTCGCCGAGATACTTCGGCAGCATCGCCCGCCAGGTGGGCCAGTCGTGGTCGTATTCCGGCCCCCAGGCATCGACACGGTTGGGCACGCCCTTGGCGCCCAGAACCTCGGCCATGCGCCAGTTGACGCCGGCGTTCTCCCAGCGCCCGCCGCCATAGGCGAGCAGGACGAAGCGGCGGCGCAACGCATCGAGCATCGGCCCGTCACCGAGGCCCGGCAGGAAGCTGAGCGGGGCGGAGAAATAATAGTCCTCGGTGCCGCGGAACCCCATCAGGCTTTCCAGGTCATAGCTGCCGCTCATCGCCACCGCCGAACGGAAGAGCTGCGGGTAGCGACAGATCATCGCCACCGCCGCGAAGGCGCCGAGCGAGGCGCCGGTCACCACCACCTCGGCGCCCGGGTCGTTGCAGTCCATGCGGATCGCCGGAACCACCTCATGCGCCACGTAGTCCTCGAACCCGTTCAGCAGCGCGCAGCGATACTCGACCGAGCCGGTGCCCGCGGCCAGGGCGCGGCCCGCCAGGCTGTCACAGGAATAGACCTTGATCCGGCCGGCCTCGATCAGCGGCGAGAGCGCGCCGACGAGATGCATCCGCTCGATCTCCTCGGCGTCGCCCCCGGCGGTGGGAAAGACCAGCACCGGCTGGCCCCAATGTCCCCAGCGGACCAGGCTGATCTCCTGCTCGACCCGGGATGAGTACCACCTAGAAGCCGTCTTGGTCACCGCGCGCGCCCTCCTGCTCGCGCCATGTCTGAACGCGGCCCCAGAACAGCTCGGTGAACTCGTCGATTTCATGCGGCGGGAACAGCGCGGTCACCTTCTGGCGGACCGCGTCGCGCATCACCTCCGAGCCGAAGAAGTCGTAGGCGAGCTCGTCGAGATGCCCGAGATGGGTGCGGCAGAAGTCGCGGAACTTCTCCGTCTCGAAACGCTCATGGGCGATCTTCGCATACTCCGCCAGGCGCTCGCGCGGGCCGAGGTCGCGGTCCGCCACGGCGTAGTAGGGCTCCCAGTCGAGGTTCCGGCGCATCTTCCGGTCGGTGGCGGCGCAGAAGATCGACCAGCGCAGGTTCGCCTTGATCAGCCAGGGAAAGTGGTAGTGCAGCGAAGTCACCTGGCTGTCGGGGCAGGCGTTGGCGAAGTCGATCGGATACCAGGTGCCCCCCTGCGCCAGGGCCTCGCAGGAGTTGAAGTCCCAGCCGAAGAACGAGTTGATCGTCAGCGTCGTGTCCTCGAGCACCTGCGCGTCCTCGGGGGCGAGGAAGTCCACGTCCATCGTGTAGCGGTCGTGCAGCGGCGCAGAGGGGTCGTAGTTCACCTTGCGGGTCTGCGGCCCCAGCCCGACGCAGCGCACGAACCAGTCGTAGGGAACCACCGCCTTCTGCAGGTTCATGAGGTCGGTGCCGCTGGCGTCATAGGCGCGCTGGAACCCGGCGAGGTCGTCGATCTTCGTCACGCCCCGCCAGCCGCCGCCGTGATAGGGCTTCATGAAGAACGGATAGCCGACCCTGTTGCCCACATCCTCGAGCGAGAAGAGCCGCGCGTAGCGGCGCAGCGTGGGCTCGAGGTCATCGGCCTTCTCGTAGGCCTTGGCGGGCAGCATCCAGGTGTCGGGGATCGGCAGGCCGAGCCGCATCATCGCGGCGTAGGAGGTGTGCTTCTCGTTCGACTGCAGCGACCAGGGGTTGTTGTAGACGTAGAGGTCGTTGAGAACGATCGCCTTCTTGATCCATTCGCGGCTGATCGAATACCAGTGCGTCAGCCGGTCGATGACGAGGTCGTATTTCACCGGCTGGCGCAGATCGAAGGGCTCGATCGTCACCCGCTCGCAGGCGAAGCTGACACGATCGGCGCCGAGCTTCAGGTCGAGCTTCAGCCCCTCCAGCAGGCTCTCGTAAGCGATCGGCCAGCAGATGTCGGCCCCGAGCGACAGACCGATGTTGACGGCGCGAGCACCCATTCCCGTCCCCCCCTGATAGCCGATCGGGGGCCGGGACCGGCCCTGTCAGCCGTGTTTGCCGTTTCCGGGGCGGAGCACCCACATCAGCCCGTCCCGGAGCTGGTCGCGCCAGTTGTGCCAGTGGTGGCCGTCCCAGGCGCTCTTGAACAGAACATCAACGCCCCGATCGCGCAAGAAGCTTGCGAGCGCGCGGTTCTCGTCGGCGAGGCCTTCGAGCTCGCCGGTCGAGACGAAGGCGCGCTCGGCCGGGCGGCCGGGGGTGCGCGCCATCGCCCGCATCAGCCGGGCGATGCGGTGGAAGACCGCATGCGGGCGGCGGGCGAGCTGGCGCGCGTCGAGGATGAACGAGCCCGACTTCAGCACCAGCCCGCCGTAGATGCCGGGGCAGCGATAGGCGGTGGCGAGCGAGGCGACGGCGCCGAGGCTGGCGCCGAGCAGCACCCGGTCGCGCGGCGCGGGCGAGAGGGTCCAGCGCGCGGCAACCGCGGGCAGAAGCTCGCCGGTCAGGAACCGGGCATGCGCCCGGCTGCCGGAATACTCGCCCAGCCGGTCGCGGGTCTGCACCAGCGCCGCGATCAGGGGCGGCACGTCGCCCGCCGCGATCAGGTTGTCGAGCACCAGCGGCAGGTCGGCATAGGCGCTGAAGTCGTCGCCGTCATGGACGACCACCAGCGGATAGGCGCGGGCCGGGTCATGGCCCGCCGGCAGATAGACGCGCGCCGCGCGCATCTCGCCGAAGGCGCGGCTTTCGATCGCCAGATCCTCGATGCGCCCGGCCGGCGCCCCGCGTGGCAGGCTCCAGTCGGGGCGGGCGTAGCCCAGGGTCTGCGCCACCGAATTCTCGCCGAAGGGATCGCCGGCACGCGCCGGGTTCAGCGGATCGACCAGCAGCTCCTCGTGGCCGTGCCGGCCGATGCCGAGCTTGTATTCGAACCGCCCGCCGTCCTCGACCGCGAGGCGCAGGAGCCAGAGATCGGTGCCCGCGAGCTGGACGAAGGGCCGCCGGTCGGCGCCGCCGTGGATCCAGCGGATGAGATGCACGTGCTCGGCATGCCCGCGCCAGGCAAAGGTCAGGATGCCCGGCTCGGCCAGCGGGAATTCCCGGCCGGTCAGGAATGCCCCGACCGTCTCCGGGTCCGGCCCGCCCTCGGCCAGCGCCGCCAGCGCGGGATGCCGGCCCAGCCCTTCGAGGGACGGCCAGTCGGTCTGCACGTTCATTCCCGGTCCACTGCTCGTCCTCGCTCCGCTTGTGCGGTGCACAAGCCTGGCACATGGGGACGACGGCGGCCAGATGCCACCCGCGCCGTCCTTTCCGGCCAGAAACCCGGAGAGCAGTGCCTGAGGTGCGGGGGCTTTGAGCGCCCCGCCGGCGCGCGCGAACACGCGCCTGCCCACTCAAGAAACAATGCGCGCACCTGCGCGCGCACTAGGGCGCCCCACGGGGCGCCGCCGCGGTTCACGCGTCCGGCCCGTCCGGCGTGACGGACTGCGCCATCAGCCAGTCGACCACCACCTGTTGGGCGGCGTGCTCGTCGGCCCCTGCGGCCAGCGCGGCGTTGTAGATGCGCAGCTGGTGGTCGGCGCTGGTGCCCCGGCGGGCGATCACGCGCGCATGCTCGACCTCGGCGATGCAGCCGAGATCCTCGGCGTGGGGGCGCAGCATCTCGACCAGCTCGTCGATGAGCTCGGGGAAGGGCACGACCTCACGCTTGCCGAAATCGCCAAGCTCGGCCTCGACCCCGTAGCGCTGGGCGCGCCACTTATTCTCGAGGATCAGGAGCCGGCGGTAGTGGCGCCAGCGCAGGTTGTTCGCCTTCAGGTGCCAGAGGAAGGCGAGGATGGTGCGGTAGAGCGCGGCGATGGTCAGGCCGTCGCCGGCCCAGGTGCAGACGTCGCAGATGCGGATCTCGAGGGTGGGATGCTTGGCCGAGGGGCGGATGTCCCACCAGATCTTCGACGGGTCGGTGACCATGCCGGTCGCGGCCAGCACGTCGAGCAGCTCCTGCCAGTCGTTCCAGCTCTCGAAGATCTCCGGCAGGCCGGAGCGCGGCAGATCGCCGATGATGATCGGTCGGAAGGCCTTCAGCCCGGTGTCATTGCCCTCCCAGAACGGCGAGGACGTCGACAGCGCCAGCAGATGCGGCATGAAGTAGCTGACCTGGCTCATCAGATCGACCCGCAGGTCCGGGTCGTCGATGCCGGCATGGACATGCATCCCGCAGATCGCCATGCGCCGCGCCAGGCTGCGGTGCTCGGCGCCGAGGATGCGATATCGCTCCATGTCCACCGGTTCCTGCTCGCGCCAGTGCGACCAGGGATGGGTGGAGGCTGCGATCATCCGCATGCCGAATTCCTCGGCCGCCGCCGCGACGGCGCCGCGCAGCTCGAGGATCTCGGCGCGGGCCTCGGCCAGCGTGTCGCAGACGCCGGTGCCGATCTCGACCTGGGCCTGGAGGAATTCGTGGGTCACCCGGCCGCCCAGCAGATCCTTGCAGCGGGTCATGAAGCCCGCAGGCTGGCGGGCGGCCAGCGAGCGGGTTTCGGGATCGACGAGCAGGTATTCCTCCTCGATGCCGATCGGAAAGCTCGGTGACTTGCGGCCCATCGTGTCCCCCGTGGCCAGTCGCGCCGGCAGGGGCGCGAGCCTGAGCCTCCGGGCTGAGGCCGGTATCTGTCAAGCGGGTCGCGCAGGGGTGCGCCCTACGCCGCGTCAGTCGAGCTCCGCTCGATCACTTCGCGCGCCCGCCCTTCTTCCGAACCCGCTCTTGCGACGCACTGCGTCGCGCGGGGTCGTCGGTCGGAGCGCGTGAGCGCGCAGGTCGAGGGGCGCTCAGCATCGCCGTCGCTCGGTAATCCGCGCGCGCCTGCCTGGCGGGCGCGTTTACGCGCCTGCCGGGGGCAGGCAGGCGCGCGCGGATTTGTCGACGGACAAATCCGCGAAACAGGCAAGCGGAGCCGGTATCAGTCCAGCCGGTCGCGCGAGAAGAGGTAGATGACCCCGCCCGCCATCAGCAGCAGCGCGAAGAACAGGAACAGGCTCCCGTAGACCTCGGGCGCCGGCAGGCCGCGTGCCGCGCTGGCCGCGTAGAGCCGCCCGCTCGCCATCTGCAAGAGGCCGGCGCCGCCGATCGAGAGCAGGTTCAGCAGGCTGATCCCGCGCCCGACCAGATGCGGCGGGAAATAGCTGCGCCCATGCGCCATCACCAGCACGAAGGAGGTGCCGAAGAAGCCGAGACAGGCCAGGAGCACCGCCGCCTGCACCACGCCGGCGGCGGGTGCAGCCCAGAGGACGAGCAGAACCGCGATCGAGGCCGAGCATCCGCCGAGCACCACCCATTTGCGCGTGCCGAGCAGCCGGTCGGAGGGGCCGTAGATGAAGTTGCCGAGGATCATCGCCACCGCCATGACCAGCGTCACCAGCCCGATGCCGTCGGCGTCGAGGCCGTAGACATCCGACATATAGGGCCCCGCCCAGAGCCCGCGGATCCCCGCCGCGGGGGCGTAATTGACGAAGGTGATCGGCAGCAGCACCAGCACCGCCGGCTGGCGCAGCACCTGCCACAGCCGCTCGGTGCCGCCGCCTGCGGCGGAGACGACCGGCGGCGGATCGCGAACGATGGCCCAGACCACCAGCGCGATCACGAAGGTGACGCCCGCCAGGACCCAGAGCGTCTGCCGCCAACCCATCAGGTCGACCGCGAAGGCGAGCGGCGCGGCGCTGGCCAGGTTGCCGGCCGAGCCGACGCCGATCATCAGCCCCGCCAGCGTGCCGAACACCGCCGGACGGAAGCTGCGGGCGAAGATGTACATCGCCGCCATCAGCAGCGGCGCGCAGCCGATGCCGATCAGCGCCATGGCGACCGTGATCGTCCCCGGCCCCTGCGCGGTGGCAAAGAGCGCGGCCCCGCCGGTCCCGGCGATGCCGAACAGCCAGGCGGAGGTGCGCCGCGGCCCGATCCGGTCGAGCGCCCAGCCCACCGGGATCTGCATGGCGGCGAAGGTGGTGAACCAGATGCCCGAGGCGAAGGCCAGATCCTCGGCGGTCGCGCCGATGTCCGTGGCGAGGAGCGGCGCCAGCACCGCGAGGAAGGCGCGGTAGAACTGGCTCATCGAATAGGCGAGCACGAGTGCCCCGAAGACAATCCACATCTTGCTGTCGTCCGGCCTCAGCGCGCCTGCGCGTGATATTCGGGGTTCGGGCGCATGTCGACGGCGCTCGCCATGCGGTTCGACATGTTGAAGAAGCCCGCCACCGCGGCCACGTCCCAGATGTCGCGGTCGCTGAGGCCGTGCTCGCGCAGCGCCTCGCGGTCGGCCTCGCCGATCGTGGCACTGGCCTTCGTCATCAGCACGGCGAAATCGAGCATCGCCCGCTGGCGCGGGGTGATCGGGGCCACGCGGTAGTTCATGGCGATCGCCTCGCCGAGCGCCGGATCGCCCGAGAGCTGGCGCACCGCGGCGCCATGGGCCACGAGGCAGTAGAAGCAGCGGTTCTCGGCCGAGACCGCCACGGCGATCATCTCGCGCTCCAGCTTGGACAGGCCCGAGGGCGCCAGCATCAGCTCGTTGTACATGGCCGTGAAGGCGTCGAGCTTGGCGATGTCGAAGGCATAGGCGCTGAGCACGTTCGGCACGATCCCGAGCTTTTCGACGCATTTGTCGAAATAGGCCTGGGTCGGTTCCGGCAGGGGATCGACCTGGGGAAGGTTCAAGGCTGTCGGCGCGCTCATCGGCGTTTTCTCCCTACGGAGACAGGCGATAGTGATACCGCGCCGCTTCCGCAAGGCCGAGCCGGGCGTAGAGCGCGCGGGCGGCCGTGTTGCGCTCGGTGACCGCGAGCGAGAAGGTCTCGGCCCCCTGGCGCAGCGCCCATGCGGCCGCCGCGCGGGTCATGTGCTCGCCGAGCCGCTGGCCGCGGGCGCACTCCAGCACTTCGAGCGCATGCAGCATCGCCGCCCCGTGCGCGATGGACACGAAGCCCGCCCCGCAGGGCCGGTCGCCATGGCGGCCGAGCAGCCAGAGCCTGGGTTCCGGGGCGCGGTCCATGACCGCCAGTCGCCCGGGCCCGATCCCGCCCGCGGCCCAGACCTCGGCCATGCTGGCGAGCGGGCCCTCGCAGAGGATCGCGGCCTCGCCGGGCTCGTGTGTCGCGAGGGAAGCAGATGGGGCGGCGAGGACCAGCGTATGATCGGCCGCCGCATAGCCGCGGGCGTCGAGCGCCGCGTCGAGGTCCTCGTCGCCGGGGCGGATCTGGAAGAGCGGCACCTGGCCCCAGGCGCGCATCCCCGCCTCGGCCTCGCGCGGGTCGGCGCCCGCCGCGAGCCGCATGGCCGAGGAGACGCGGTTGCCGCCGCCGTCCCCGCGGCGCAGGAGCCATCCGCCATGTTCGCGGCGCTCCGCCGCGGGCCAGGTGTCGGCAAGCGTCGCAAAGAGGTCCATCAGATCACCGCCGCCTCCAGGAAGGGCTCGCCGCGCGCCACCCGCTCCCAGCCGAGGGGCGCGAGGTCGAGGCTGCGGTATTGCCCGAAGACCATCTGCTCGGCCAGCGCCCGGCCCACGGCGGGCGCCTGCTGCAGGCCATGGCCGGAGAAGCCGTTGGCGAAGTGGAAGTTCGTCACCTCGGGATGCGGGCCGACCACGGCGTTCTGGTCGAGCGTGTTCATGTCGTAATGCCCGGCCCAGAAACCGGTCAGCCGCAGCGCCTCGAAGGCGGGCGCGCGGGCGGCGAGCGCCGGCCAGACCTGCTCCTCCCATTCCGCGTGGCGGGGGTCGAAGTCCTCCGCATCCACCGCCGGGTCGGGATCGGGGGCGGCGCCGGCGATGAAGCCCGCGCCTTCGGGCCGGCACCAGACGCCGGTGGTGTCCACCATCAGCGGCAGAAGGCCAGCGGGCGGGCGGGCGGCGGTGAAGGCGAAGACCGTGCGCTTGCGCCGCTCCACCGGCAGGGCGAGGCCGGCCATGGCGGCGATCTCGGCGCCGCGCCCCCCCGAGGCGTTGACGAAGCTGGCGCAGGCGATCGACGCGCCGGAGGCGAGGCGCGCGCCGGTGATCCGGTCGCCGGCCAGCGTGAGCGCGGTCACCTCGTCGCGCAGGTATTCGACCCCGGCGGCGCGGGCCCGGCTGCGATAGGCGTCGAGCAGGCCCATGTTGTCGAACCAGCCCTCGCCCGCGGGCCCGAAGGCGGCCAGCGCGATGTCGTCGGTTCGAAGGTGCGGGAAGCGCGCGGCCAGCGCGGCAGCGTCGAGCAGCTCGGTCGCCGCGCCCTCGGCCCGCTGCACCGCATGGGCGGCGCGCAGAGCGGCTGCGCCCTCCTCGCTGCCGGCGAGCGTCAGGTAGCCCTGTTCGTGGAAAGTCAGGCCGAAGCGGCGGATCTCGGCCAGGCCGAATTCCGAGATGCGGACGTTGATGGGGTTCGAGAACTGCCGGCGGATGCCGCTCGCGGCCAGCGCGGTGGCGGCGCGGGCATAGGTCGGATCGCGCTCGACAACGGTGATGCGGCCGGGAAAGCCCAGCTCCGTCAGGTAGAAGGCCGTGGCGCTGCCGATCGCGGCCCCGCCGCAGATCAGCACATCGGTGCTACTGCGCATCGTCGGGATGGGGCGTCGAGGCGAACCAGCCGCCGACGACGCGGGTGCCGACATCCGCCGCATCCGGCCGTTCGGTCGCGGCCAGCACCTTGTCGCGGAAGGCGTCGGCACTGTCCCGCGGGGCGAAGCCGATATGGGTCGCATGGGCGTTCGAGACGGCGGCGGCGGCATTGTCCGATGTGCCGTAGACCACCGAGAACCCGACCCGCGGCGCGGTCAGCGCGGCCTCGGTCAGCCGCACGCAATCGGCGAAGCTCAGCCAAGACCAGAGCATCCGCCGGTCCGCCGGCTCGGGAAAGCACGAGCAGATGCGCAGCGCCACCGTCTCCAGCCCGAACTTGTCCCAGTAGAGCGAGCCCAGATCCTCCACGAAGGTCTTGGTCAGGCCGTAGAACGTGTCGGGGCGGTGCGGCACGCGGGTGTCGGGCACGCTCTCGACGGGATGAAAGCCCACCGCATGGATGGAACTGGCATAGACGACGCGGCGCGCCCCGGCCTGCCGCGCGCCCTCGTAGACGTTGTAGGCGGCAGGGATCGTGTCGGTGATGATCTCGTCGAAGGTCTGCTCGCGGGGATGGCCGGCGAAATGCACGACCGCGTCGCAGTCGCGGGTGACCTCGAAGGCCGCCTCGCGGTCCGACAGGTCGCAGACCACGATCTCCTCATGCGCCGCCGCGTCGCCCATCTCCTTCACGTCCACCAGCCGGACGCGATCGGCCAGATGGGCCAGCCCGCTGCGCAGATGGCTGCCGAGGCTGCCGGCGGCGCCGGTGATCAGGATGCGCCCGTAGTCAGCCATGGTCCTGCTCCTTCATTGCGGCGGCGCGGATCTGACTGAGCGTCTGGCGCGGTGTCAGGGATTCCGTGTCGATGACCAGATCGAGCACGGCTCCGGTGGGCGAGGCAAGGGCGCGCGCGAAGGCGTCCGGGAAATCCGCCGTCACCGTCACCTGCTCGCCATGCATGCCGTAGGCCTGTGCGATGGCGACGAAATCGGGGTTCTCGATCTCGGTGAAGCTGACGCGCCCGGGATAGTGGCGCTCCTGGTGCATGCGGATGGTGCCGTAGCTGCGGTTGTTGATCACCAGCACCACCGGCTGTGCGCCGGCCTGCATCGCGCAGCCGAGCTCGGGGATCGACATCTGGAAATCCCCGTCGCCGGCGAAGCAGACCACGCAGGCGTCCGGCTGCGCCACCTTGGCCGCGATCGCCGCCGGCACGCCATAACCCATCGCCCCCGCCTGCGGCGCGATCAGCCGCCGCGCCCCGGTATAGGTCAGGTGCTTGTTCAGCCAGGTGGCGAAGTTGCCGGCGCCGTTGGTCATGATCGCATCGTCCGGCAGCACCGCGCCCAGATGGCGCATGACCTCGCCCATGTCGAGCGCGCCGGGCTGCGGCGGCGCCCCGATCGCCGACGCCCAGGCCGCATGCGCCGCCTCCATCCGCGCCGCCGCCCCCTCGGCCACGGCCATGTTCGCCCCCGCCAGCGCCTGCATCAGGGCGTCGGGATGGGCATGGACCGGCAGATCGGCGGTGTAGATCTTGTTGAGCTCCTCGGCGTCCGGATAGACGTGGATCAGCTTCTGCACCGTGCGCGGAATGCCGAGCAGCGTGTAGCCGTCGGTGGTGATCTCGCCCATCGCGGTGCCGAGCGCCAGGATCAGGTCCGCCTCATGGATCAGCGCCTTGACCGCCGGGGTCTTGCCGAGGCCGGCATCCCCGGCATAGGCGGGGCTGTCGTTGTCGATCAGCTCCTGGCGGCGGAAATCGACCAGCACCGGCACGCAGGACGCCTCGGCGAAGCCGCGGAGCGCCGCGCGGCCCTCCGCCGTCCAGCCATTGCCCCCGGCGATGATCAGCGGGCGTTCCGCCGCCTCGAGCATGGCGCGCGCCTCGGCGATGTCGCTCGCCCCCGGGCTCGGCCGCGGCACCCGCACCCGCGGTCCCGCCTCGGCCGCGGTCAGCGCCTCGAGCACGTCCTCGGGCAGCGCGACGACCACGGGACCGGGGCGGCCCGACTGGGCCACCGCGAAGGCGCGCGCCATGATCTCGGGCACCCGGTCGGCGCTCTCGATCTCGGTCGCCCATTTGGCCAGCGGCCCGAAGGTGGCGCGGTAGTCCACCTCCTGGAACGCCTCGCGCTCCTTCATCCCGGTTGCCACCTGACCGACGAAGAGGATCATCGGCGTCGAATCCTGCCGCGCGGCATGCACCCCGATCGAGGCGTTCGTGGCGCCGGGCCCGCGGGTGACGAAGGCGATCCCCGGCTCGCCCGTCAGCTTGCCCCAGGCGGCGGCCATGAACCCCGATCCGCTCTCGTGGCGGTTGGGGATCAGCCGGATCTCGGGCGTGTCGTGCAGCGCGTCGAGCACCGCCAGATAGCTTTCGCCGGGAACGCCGAAGATCGTCGTCACCCCCTGGGCCACCAGGCAGTCCACCAGCACCCGCGCGCCGCTGCGCATTTCTCTCGCCATTCCGATCTCCTCCGACGGCAAACCGATCACATTTCCCCGGCGGATGGTAGGGGCGGTCAGCCGGCCGCCAGCCGCTCGCGGTGGATCACATAGAGCCCCGCGGCGACGGTCACGAGAATGCCCAGCGCCGCCAGACCGTTCGGCAGTGCGCCGAACACCAGCCACCCGAGCAGGGTGGCGAAGGGGATCTCGAGATACTGCATCGGCGCCAGGGTCGAGGTGGGCGCGAAGCGCAGCGACCAGCTCAGCAGCAGGTGCACGCAGGAGCCGAGAACGCCAAGCGTCGCCAGCAGCGCCCAGTCGGTCGCGACGAGCGCGGTGACGCCGAGGTCGGGCAGCCCGCTCAGGTGTCCGGCAACCAGCGCGGGCACGAGCGCCGCCGTGGCCATCAGCCCGGTCAGCGCCTGCATCGCGATCGGGTCGATCTCGCGGGAGATGTGCCGGGTCGCCAGCATGAAGAACGCGAAGCAGGCCGCGACGGCGACCGGCAGCAGCGCCGCCCAGCCGACGGTCATGAAGCTCGGCTGGATCACCATCAGCGTGCCGACGAAGCCGACGGCGCAGGCGGCCATCCGCCGCGCCCCGACCGCCTCGCCGAGCAGGTAGTGCCCGAGGATCAGGATCATGAACGGCATGACGAAGGCGATGGCGATGGCATCGGCCAGCGGCAGGTGGCGCAGGGCGAGGAACATGAGCGCCACCCCGCCGACATGCAGGCAGGCGCGCAGCGCCAGGAGCCGCGCGAGCCGCGGCCCGACCCGCAGGCTCGCGCCGAGCATGAGCGCAAGCAGCGTCATCAGAACGGCCTGCACGGCGAAACGCGCGACGACCATCTGGCCGATCCCCATGCGCGTGCCCAGCACCTTCGCCAGCGCGTCGCCCACCGGGGCCAGCGCACAAAAGGCGAGCATCAGCGTGATCCCGAGCAGCGGCCGGTCGGCCGCGCGTGCCGTCGCGCTCATCTCAGTGCACCTGCATGGCAGGCGGGAGGCGCCTGCGGGCCGGCAACTCTATGGTGTGCGGGCAAGACCCATCTGCGCCAGCACGGCGCGTGCGGGGCCGGTATACGGGCTGCCGGGCCTCTCGGCCACCTCGTCGTGATCCGACGAGATGGTGCGGACGGCCGCGACCGGCCTGCCCCGTTGAGCGCCGCGGCACGGCTCAGCGCCCGCGGCTGCCGCTCTCCACGGTGCGGATGAACACGTCGTTGTCTGCGCAGAGTCGCACGATCGTCTTCGGCGGGACGATGTCGGTGAAGAACCCGTCGAGCTCGCCCAGAGAGGCGATCCTGACCGGGGCGGCCATCTTGAACTTGGTGTGGTCGGCGACGAAGTAGCTCTTGCGGGCGTTCTTGATGATCGCCTGCGCCACCCGCACCTCGCGGAAGTCGTAGTCGAGCAGCGAGCCGTCCGGATCGACCGCCGCCGAGCCGATGATGGCGTAGTCCACCTTGAACTGGCCGATGAACTCGGCCGTGACATCCCCCACCAGCGCCCCGTCCGAGCGGCGCAGGATGCCGCCCGTCACGATCACCTCGGAATTCGGGCTGGTGGCGAGGATGTTCGCCACGTTGAGGTTGTTGGTCACCACCAGCAGGTTGCGGTGTTTCAGGAGCGCGCGCGCCACCGCTTCGGTGGTGGTGCCGATGTTCATGAAGATCGAGACGCCGTCGGGGATCTGCTCGGCGACGAGCCTGGCCATCGCGTCCTTTTCCGCGCTGGCGAGGCTCCGCCGGTCCTCGTAGCCGAGCGCGATCACGCCCGACGGGATCATCGCGCCGCCATGCACGCGGGTCAGCTGCCCGACGTCGCAGAGTTCGGCCAGGTCGCGGCGGATCGTCTGGGCGGTCACGTTGAAGCGGGCGGCGAGGCCCTCGACGGTGACCTTCCCCGATTCACGCGCAATGGTCAGTATCTCGGAGTGGCGGAAGTTCTGGGCCATGCCCCGCCCTTGCTAATCCCTTGATCCTAACGGCGTGCTGCCGGCCATGCAAGCCGGCGGACCGCCCGGCTCAGAGCCGGGCGCGGGTCGCCAGCCAGAGCAGCGGCAGCAGCACCAGCTTCACCACGGTCAGCATCAGCAGCGTCCCGAAGTTGTCGGCCGAGAAATCCCCATGCGCGAACGCCTCGCGCAGATGCCCGAAGGTCAGGCCGAAATAGAACAGCACGACATAGAGCACCACCGCCGGCCGCAGGCTCGGGCGCCAGAACGAGAGGATGGCGACGATGCCGATGGCGATGTCGGCGACGCCGATCTCGAACTGGAACGGGCTCACCTGCCAGCCGATCGAAGCCGCGGCCGTCCGCGGAAAGAAGACGTGGAAGACCCCGCCCCAGACCGCCTCGACCCCCACCGACAGGAACAGCAGCCAGGCCAGCAGCCGCGTGGCCAGCCCGCCGGGATGGCGCAGCAGCAGCGCCGCCGCGATCGCCGCCACGAACAGGATCAGCGGCATGTTCTCGAGGATCAGGCGGATGAGATCGGCGATCACGAAGGCCCCTCCGGTTGGGATCACCGCCGAGCCGGTGACAGAGCGCCCGCCGCCCGTCAACGTCCAAGAGGCTGACGCGGGGTCGATCTTCGCCTAAGCACGGGACAACGGCCGTCAGCGCCGACTCAGAGCGAAAGGGAGGCGCCGCCATGACCCATGTTCTCGCCATCGACCAGGGCACCACCTCCAGCCGCGCGATCCTCTTCGACCGCGAGCTCGGCGTGGTGGCCAGCGGCCAGGAGGAGTTTCCCCAGCATTTCCCCCGCTCGGGCTGGGTCGAGCACGACCCCGCCGACATCTGGTCGACCGTCGCCGCCACCTGCCGCGCCGCCATCGAGCGCGCGGGCACCCGGCCGGCCGAGATCGCCGCCATCGGCATCACCAACCAGCGCGAGACCACGCTGGTCTGGGACCGCGACACCGGCGAGCCGCTGGGGCGCGCCATCGTCTGGCAGGACCGCCGCACCGCCGATCTCTGCGCCAGTTTGCGCGAGGCCGGACACGAGCCGATGATCACCGAGCGAACCGGGCTGATCCTCGACCCCTATTTCTCCGGCACCAAGCTGAAATGGCTGCTGGATGCCCATGAGGGCGCGCGGGCCCGCGCGGCGCGGGGCGAATTGCTGTTCGGCACCGTCGACTGCTTCCTGATCTGGAAGCTGACCGGGGGCCGCGTCCACGCCACCGACGCCACCAATGCCGCGCGCACGCTGCTCTACAACATCCGCGAGGGGCGCTGGGACGAGGACATCTGCGCGCTTCTCGATATCCCCATGGCCATGCTGCCCGAGGTGCGCGACTGCGCCGCCGAATACGGCACCACGCGTGCCGATCTCTTCGGGCGCGAGATCCCGATCCTCGGCGTCGCCGGCGACCAGCAGGCAGCCACCTGCGGCCAGGCCTGTTTCGCCCCCGGCATGCTGAAATCGACCTATGGGACGGGGTGTTTCGCGCTCCTGAACACCGGCGACACGCTGGTCTCCAGCCGCAGCCGCCTGCTCGGCACCATCGCCTATCAGCTGGACGGCAAGCCCACCTATGCGCTCGAAGGCTCGATCTTCATCGCCGGCGCCGTGGTGCAATGGCTGCGCGACGGGCTGAAGGTCATCCGCACGGCATCCGAGACGCAAGCCCTGGCCGAGGCCGCCGATCCCGGCCAGCAGCTCTATCTCGTGCCCGCCTTCACCGGCCTCGGCGCGCCCTACTGGGACCCCGAGGCGCGCGGCGCCATCTTCGGCCTGACGCGCAATTCCGGCCCGGCGGAGTTTGCCCGCGCCGCGCTCGAGAGCGTCGCCTACCAGACCCGCGACCTGCTCGAGGCCATGCGCGCCGACTGGCCCGGCGCCGCCGGCGACACGGTCCTGCGCGTCGATGGCGGCATGACCGCCAACGACTGGGTGCTGCAGGGCCTGGCCGACATCCTCGGCGCCCCCGTCGACCGCCCGAAGGTGCGCGAGACGACGGCGCTCGGCGCCGCCTGGCTCGCCGGGATGCGCGCCGGCCTCTATCCGGGACCGGAGGAGTTCGGGCGCAGCTGGGCGCTGGACCGCCGCTTCGAGCCGGAGATGCCGGCAGAGACGCGCGAGGCGAAATATGCCGGCTGGAAGGACGCGGTGCGGCGGGTGCTGGGGGGCTAGCAAGGCGCGGGGGCTGCTCAGCGCCCCTCTGGTGCGCCGTGGCCGATGGTTCAAGTAGCCGCACCGTTGCCTGTCATTGCGGGGCGGGCAGATCCCTCCAACGGACACGCGCGCGTCGTCCGCTCGTCACCGGAAGCTGGCGGCGGTCGATCATGCGTCCGGCGACCTCAAACTCGGCAGTGATCTTGACGACAAGCAGCTTGCTGAAGTGCCTGGACATATCGACAAAGACCTCGTCCTTGTTCTTGAACGGCGTGATCGTCTTGATCTCGACGTGATCGTTGCCGAGCCGCCCGTCGGACCCCTTCGCGTAGATCCTGTTCAGCCGGATGCCATAGGTGATCGCGCCGAACAGCTCTCCGATATCACCGTATACGGACAGGTGCAGCCCGGTCTTGTGATGATAACGCTCGGCGAGAGACAGCAGATCCTCGAAATACGGGATCATTGCTCTTTCTGCGTTGGGGTACTTTGCGGACCATTCCTGATTGCGGAGGTGATCGTCGATTTCGGTCCATGTCACCCACTCGCCGTCGTCGTAGAAGGCGCGATCGCCCCAATCGATCACCTCCATGCACGCTCTCCCTGACTTGCGACCTGGAGAGATGCTTACAAGGAGAGGGTTGCCGCTTTCTTGACGGAGGCCTGCACGCACCGCGAAGCGCCAAAAGCCAAGGGCTCCTTACCCAACATCTGGACGTACCACGCCGCATCGGGTCCAGAGCACCAGATGTCGTGGACATCCCCGACGCCGGCGGCCCAAGTCCTAACAAGTGTTGATGTACGGTAAATATTTCTGAAGGTATCGTTGTAATTCAATCCCTTATCCCGATGCTCAAGCGTGAGCGCCGCCGGGGCCCACGCACCCCCCATCGACGCGGGCCGCCCTCTCGCGCATGGTCGCGGGAACAGCCAGGAAGGGTCTGACATGCGCGCATCGCGGGTCATCCATGTGGTCAGCTGCCATGCCGAGGGCGAGGTCGGCGACGTGATCGTGGGCGGCGTCGCGCCCCCGCCCGGCGCGACGATCTGGGAGCAGGCGCGCTGGATCGAGGCCGACGGGACGCTGCGCGACTTCGTGCTGAACGAGCCGCGCGGCGGCGTCTTCCGGCACGTGAACCTGCTGGTCCCGCCCAAGGATCCCCGGGCGGCAATGGGCTGGATCATCATGGAGCCGGCCGACACCCCGCCCATGTCGGGCTCGAACGCGATCTGCGTGGCGACGGTCCTGCTCGATACCGGGATCGTCCCCATGCAGGAGCCGGTCACGCGGATGGTGCTGGAACCCCCCGGCGGGCTGGTGGAGATCGAGGCCGAATGCCGGAACGGCAAGGCCGAGCGGATCTCGGTGCGCAACGTCGCGTCGTTTGTCGATCGTCTGGACGCACCGCTGGAAGTGGAAGGCCTGGGGACGCTCACGGTCGACACCGCCTTCGGCGGCGACAGCTTCGTGCTGGTCGATGCCGCCTCCGCCGGCGTGCCGATCGCGCCGGAGAATGCCCGCACGCTGGCCGAGCTGGGCATGCGGATCACCCGGGCGGCGAACGAGCAGCTCGGCTTCCGGCATCCGGCGATGGACTGGGGCCATATCTCCTTCTGCCAGTTCACCGACCCGGTGACCCGCGAGGGCGGCGTACTGACCGGCCGCAGCGCCGTGGCGATCCGCCCGGGCAAGATAGACCGCTCGCCGACCGGAACGGGGTGCTCGGCGCGGATGGCGGTGCTCCATGCCCGCGGTCGGATGCAGTTGGGAGACCGGTTCACGGGCCGCTCGATCATCGACACGGAGTTCCACTGCCGCATCGACGCCGAGGAGGTGATGGGAGACGGCCGCCCTGCGATCCGCCCGGTCATCACCGGGCGAGCCTGGGTGCTGGGGACCAGCCAGCTGATGCTCGATCCCTCCGATCCGTTCCCGGGCGGATACCGGCTGTCGGATACCTGGCCGATGGGGGACGGGATGTGAAAACAGCCCCCCGCCTCGCTTGAGACGCGCGGCGGCGCCTTCTTCGAACCCGCTCTTGCGAAGCACTGCTTCGCGCGGCGTCGTCGGCCGGAGCGCGTGAGCGCGAAAGCCGAGGGGTCGAACGCAGTCCCGTCGCTCTGTAATCCGCGCGCCTGCCGGGGGCGGGCATGTGCGTAACGCCGGAGGTATGCGTACCCCCGCTCAGACCACCAGCACCGGCTCGCCCAGCGCCGCCATGATCGGCATGATCCCCAGCCCCGGCGCATCGGGCGCGCGCATCCGGCCGTCCTCACGCTTGGGCGCGCCGTCGGCGATGTCCACGGTGCCGTAGGAATTGAAATCGGTGGCGGAGAAGACGAATTCCGCCGGCGTCGACTGCGCCAGATGCGCGATGGTGGCGGTGACGATGTCGCCGCCCCAGGTGTCCTCGATGGTCATCGGGATGCCGGCGGCCACGCAGATGTCGCGCATGAGCCGCGCCTTGGTCAGGCCGCCGACCTTGGAGATCTTGAGGTTGATCACGTCCATCGCGCCCTCGGCGATGCCGCGGGTCAGGGTGTCAACGCCGGTGATCACCTCGTCGAGCACGAAGGGCAGCGACGTGCGCCGCCGCGTCACCAGGCACTCCTCGTAGGTCGGGCAGGGCTGCTCGATGTAGACGTCGACGTCGCGCACCGCGTTCACCACGCGTGCCGCCTCGTGCATGGTCCAGCCGGTGTTGGCATCGGCCACCAGCACGTCGCCGGGGCGCATCTCGGCGGCGCAGAGGCGGATGCGGGCAATGTCGCTGTCGGCGTCGGCACCGACCTTGAGCTGGAACTTGGTATAGCCCTGGTCACGGTAGCCCGCGACATTGGCGGCCATGGCCTCGGGCGCGATCTGCGAGATGGCGCGGTAGAGGACCACGTCCTCCTGCGCCTTGCCGCCGAGCAGCGTGTAGACCGGCAGGCCCGTCGCCTGGCCGAGAATGTCCCAACAGGCCACGTCGATCGCCGATTTCACGTAAGGATGCCCGCGCAGCACCGCATCCATGTGGCGGTTCAGCGTGCCGAGGTCGCGCGGATCGAGCCCGATAACATGGCGAGCGAGCTCGGCGAGGCCCGAGCGCACGCCCAGCGCGTAGGCGGGCAGATAGGCCGAGCCGAGCGGGCAGCATTCTCCCCAGCCGGTGATCCCGGCATCGGTCTCGACCGCGACGACGGTCGAATCGAAGACCTCGACGAAATTGCCGTTCGACCAGGAATAGCGGCCCTCCTTCAGCGGCAGGTCGACCTGATAGGCGCGGATGGCGGTGATCTTCACGAGGGCACCTCAGAACCGGTCGGAGCGATATGGGGCAAGGTCGATCGCCGGCGGGCGGTCGAGGGCGAGATCCGTCACCAGCCGCGCGGTGGCGGCGGATTGCGTGAGCCCGAGATGGCCATGGCCGAAGGCATAGGTCACCCGCGGCGCGCCCGGGGCGCGGCCGATCACCGGCAGCGTGTCGGGAAGCGAGGGGCGATAGCCCATCCACTGCCGCCCGCCCTCGGTCCTGAGGTCGGGGAGGAAGCGTTTGGCCTTGTCGAGCATCGCCTGCGAGCGGCGGAAATCCGGCGGGCGCTCGAGACCGGCGAGCTCCACCGCCCCGCCGACCCGCACGCCGGTGGCAAGCGGGGAGATCACGAAGCCATGGTCGGACAGGACGAGCTGCACCCGCAGATCGAAGGCGCCGGTCGGAAGCGTCGTGTTGTAGCCGCGCTCGGTCTCGAGCGGGATGCGGTCGCCGATCAGGCGGGCGAGGCGGTGCGACCAGGCGCCGCAGGCGACCAGCACCTGCCGCGCCACCAGTTCCCGGCCGTCGCCGAGGGTCACCGTGACGCCATCCTCGCGCGGCGCCAGGGCCACCACCTCGCCGATCTCCAGGCGAGCGCCGCGGTCGAGCGCCGCCCGGCCGATGCCGGTGGCCACGTGGTAGGGGTCGGAGACGGTCAGCCATTCGGGCACGAAGCTCGCATGGGTGATGGACGCCGCCAGGCCCGGCTGGATCTCGGCGATCCTCGCGCCGGTGACATGCTCGACGGGCACGCCATGCGCCTCGCGCAGGCGCCAGCCGGGCAGGGAGGCGTCAAAACTGCGCCTGCCCTCGTAGAGATAGAGCGCGCCGGTGGGGCGGATCATGTCCTCGATCCCGGCAGCGGCATAGAGCGGCCGGGTCTCGGCCTTGGCGAGATCCATCAGCGCGGTCTGGGCCTTCATGCTGGCGGCGTAGCGCTCCGGCCGGCTGGCACGCCAGAACTGCACCAGCCAGGGCAGCATCCGCGGCGCATAGGACAGGGGCAGCGACAGCGGCCCCAGCGGATCGAAGAGCCAGCCGGGTGCCTTGCGCATGATGCCGGGGGAGGCCAGCGGCTCGATGTCGGGGAAGGCGAGCCCGCCGGCATTGCCACTGCTGGTGCCCTCGGCCATGCCGGTGCGGTCCAGGATCAGCACCTCGCGCCCGGCCTCGGCGAGGCGGAAGGCAGAGGCCAGGCCGACGATGCCGGCGCCGATGACGATGTGGTCGTGGATGTGCGGCACTTGGCGGCTTCCGGTCGTCAGAGCACGGATTTCAGGAAGGCGGCCGTCTCGGGCCGCTCGGCCGCCTCGAAGATCTGCCGCGGCGCGCCGATCTCGTGGATCAGCCCGTCCCTGAAGAAGGCGACGCGGTTCGAGACCTCGCGGGCGAAGGCCATCTCGTGGGTGACGACGATCATTGTCATGCCTTCCTTGGCCAGCAGCCGCATGGTGTCGAGCACCTCGCCGACGAGCTGGGGATCGAGCGCCGAGGTCACCTCGTCGAAGAGCATGTAGCGCGGGCTCATGGCAAGCGCGCGGGCGATGGCCATGCGCTGCTGCTGGCCGCCCGAGAGCTTGCCGGGGTACATGGCCAGCTTGTCGCCGAGGCCCACGTGGTTCAGCTGGCCGATGGCGATCTCGTCCGCCTCGCGGCGGGACTTGCCCAGCACCTTGCGGAGCGCGAGCGTGGTGTTCTCCAGCACGGTCAGATGCGGGAAGGCGTTCCACTGCTGGAAGACGATCCCGATATTGCGCCGCAGCTTGTTGAGGTCGGTGCCGCGGGCGTGGACCTCGACCCCGTCCACCAGGATCTTGCCGCTGTCGATGGGCTCCAGCCCGTTGATGCACATCAGCATGGTGGACTTGCCCGAGCCCGAGCCGCCGATCACCGAGACCACCTCGCCGCGCTCGACGGTCATCGACACGCCCTTGAGCACTTCCAGCGAGCCGAAGGATTTCCTGACGTTCTCGATCTCAATCATTTTCGCGCCACTTCTTTTCGAGGCGAGCGCCCAGCCGGGCGATCGGGTAGCTCATGGCAAAGTAGATCAGCCCGGCGATGGTGAGCACGAAGAGCGGCTCCTGAATGCGGGTGACGATGATCTGCGACGAGCGCAGGAGCTCGATGATGCCGAGCCAGAGCACGAGGGCCGTGTCCTTCATCACCCCGAGCGTCAGGCCGATCCAGCTCGGCAGCATGATCCGCGTGCCGAGCGGCAGCACGATCTCGCGCAGGTCCTGCCAGTAGGTCAGGCCCAGCGAGCGGGCCGCGCGCCGGGTTGTGACCGGCACCGCCAGGATACCGCCGCGCACGATCTCGGTGCAGTAGGAGGCGGTATAGGCCGCGAGCACGATGCAGCCGACGAGGAAGGGCGAGAGGTTCCAGCCCGCGATGGCCTGGAACGAATTGGCCAGGATGAACTGGATCAGCAGCGGCACCGAGCGCAGCACGTCGAGCAGCGCGCCGAGCGGCCAGTTGACGTACCAGGGCGAGGTGGCGCGGATCAGGCCGAAGACGAGCCCCATGATCGTGCCGCCCAGCACCGCCCAGAAGGTGATGGCGAGCGTCACGCCGGCGCCGCGCAGCATGAACATCAGGTCGCCGAAGCTGAAGGAGGTGTCGAACATTCGCCCCCCCCTTCAGTACCGGAACAGCCGCCAGGCGATCAGCCTGGCGCCGCCGGTGACGATCTTGGCGATGACGTAGTAGATGACGGCGGCGAGCGCGAAGAACTCGAAGGTGCGGAAGGTGCGCGCGTTCAGGTCCTGGGTGACCCCGGTCAGGTCGGTGTTGAGCCCGACGATGACGCCGAGCGAGGTCATCAGGATCGCCCAGACCATCTGGTTGGTCATCGGGTGGAAGACCGCCCGGAGCATCTGCGGCAGCACGATCAGCCGGAACGCCCCCACCGCGCCGAAGCCGAGCGAGCGCGCCGCCCGCGTCTGGGTCGCGGGCACGGCGCGCAGGCCGCCGCGGAAGGTCTCGGCCAGATAGCCCGCATTGTTGAAGGCGATGCCGAGCAGCAGCGCGGCGTAGCTGTCGAGGAAGATCCCGATCGAGCCGAGGCCGAAATAGGCCATGTAGATCTGGAAGAGCGCCGGCGTGTTGCGCGCCGTCTCGATCCAGGTGTTGGCGAAGGCGCGCAGGGCGAAGATGCGCGAATCCTTCGCCAGTGCCAGCAGCACCCCGGCGGTGATGCCGACGATCATGGACAGCACGGCGATCTGGATCGTGACCCAGGCGCCATCAATCATCTGCGGCAGGGCACGGAACGCCTGATTCCAGTGGAAGGTGTAGTTGAACATGCCTCTTCCCCGGTTGCGCGGCCGGCTCGGATGACGGGCGGAGGCTGGGCCCCCCGCCCGCCGTCGCGACTAGCGGTAGACGCCGGGGAAGGTCAGGTCCGGCACCTCGACGCCGGCGCCGACCCAGGTCTCGAACAGTTCGGGATAGCGCCCCGTGCGCGACTGCTGGTGCACGAAGAGATCGAGGTAGCGCAGGAGCCCGTATTCCTCGCGCAGCGCGATCAGCGAGACATAGTCGACGAGATAGGGCGCATCACCGGCGACCGTGAAGCCCTGGTAGTTGCCCGAGGCGACGGTCGCGGCCGCCACGGTCGAGGTGACGACGGTGGCGTCGATCTGGCCCTGGTTCAGCGCCAGGAACACGTCGGCCTGGCTCTGATAGGTACGGAACGAACCACCGGCGTTCCACGCGTTGAAGTCCTCCTCGAGCGCGATCGCCTCGAAGACGCCGGCGACCGAGCCGAGGCGCTTGCCCTGCAGGTCCTCGTAGCTGGCGATGCCGAGCCCGTCCTTGGTCAGCACCACGTTGGTGAAGGCGAAATAGGGGATCGAGAAGCCGATCGACTTGGCGCGCTCCAGCGTGTCCGAGGTCGAGGCGACTCCCACATCGGCGCGGCCGGAGATCAGCGCCGGAATGCGGTCCGGGAAGGGGGTCTCGACGATCTCGGCGGTGACGCCCAGCGCCGCGGCAAGGTCGTTGCAATAGTCGACGTCGAAACCGATCGGCTCGTTGTTGGCATCGCGCGAACCCATCGGCGGGAAGTCGAGCACGACCGCGCAGCGGAGCACGCCCGAAGCGATGATGTCGTCGAGCTTGTCGGCAGAAGCCGGCGCGGCGGCAATGCCCACGGCCATCGCTGCAATTGCGGCCTTGATGCAAGTATTCATGATGGTCCCCTCTGTTGTTGTATTTTACTTACCGAATTACCTACTCCCGCCAAGGTCTCGGCGGGGTGGACAGTGGATGATTGCATGGCCTGAACCAATAATGAATACGCAAAATCCCGCGACATCAGACCAGCCGGTCTGATTGCGGCGAACGGCGGGCATGGCGCGGCCCGCATCGGGACTGCACCCGCCGCGCCGGAACCCGCCGGAACGCTGCCACGCCGACGGCGTTGGATGGGCATTGAGGGCGCGCTTGCGCGCCCGGTCGCACCCACCATCGACGGAAGGCAGCAGACATGGCCAGACGAGCATCGGATGAGCGCCCGACCGGCAACGGCGGCGAGACACAGCAGATGGCGGCGCGGGACGGCGCGAGCATGACGACGAATTCCGGCATGCCGCTGTCGGACAACCAGAACAGCCTGCGGGCCGGCGCGCGCGGGCCGACGCTGCTCGAGGACTTCGTGCTGCGCGAGAAGATCTTCCACTTCGACCACGAGCGCATCCCCGAGCGGATCGTCCATGCCCGCGGCTCGGCGGCGCACGGCTATTTCGAATGCACCGACCCCATTCCCGACCTTAGCCGCGCCGGCCTCTTCGCCGAGAAGGGCAAGCGCACCGAGGTCTTCGTGCGGTTCTCCACCGTCGCGGGCGGCGCGGGTTCGGTCGACACGCCGCGTGACGTGCGGGGCTTTGCCACCAAGTTCTACACCGACGAGGGCAACTGGGATCTGGTCGGCAACAACATCCCGGTGTTCTTCATCCAGGACGCGATGAAGTTCCCCGACCTCGTGCATGCCGTGAAGATGGAGGCCGACCGCGGCTTTCCGCAGGCGGCCTCGGCCCATGACACGTTCTGGGACTTCATCTCGCTGATGCCCGAGTCGATGCACATGATCATGTGGGCGATGTCGGACCGCGGCATCCCGCGCAGCTTCCGGATGATGGAGGGCTTCGGCGTCCACACCTTCAAGCTGGTGAACGCCGAGGGCCGCGAGACCTTCGCCAAGTTCCACTGGCGCCCGCGGATCGGGATGCAGTCGCTGATCTGGGACGAGAGCGCCAAGATCCAGGGCGCGGACAACGATTTCCACCGGCGCGACCTCTGGACTGCGATCGCCGCCGGCCAGCACCCGGAATACGACCTGGCGATCCAGGCCTTCGACGCCGAGCTTGCCGACAGCCTGCCCCACGACGTGCTCGATCCCACCAAGATCATCCCCGAGGAGGTGGTCCCCCTGCGGGTGATCGGCCGCATGGTTCTCGATCGCAACCCGGCGAACCATTTCGCCGAGAACGAGCAGGCGGCCTTCCTGCCCTCGAACATCGTTCCGGGCATCGACTTCACCGACGATCCGCTGCTGCAGGGGCGGCTGTTCTCGTATCTCGACACGCAGAAGTCGCGGCTGGGCACGACGAACTTCCACCAGATCCCGGTGAATGCGCCGCGCTGCCCCTTCGCGAACATGCAGCGCGACGGGATGATGCAGACCCATGTGCCTGAGGGCCGCGCCAACTACGAGCCGAACAGCCTCGCGGAGGCGGGCGAGGATGGCGGGCCGCGGCCGCGGCCGACCGGCTTCACCACCGTGCCGCAGCCCGTCGAGGGGCAGAAGCTGCGCATCCGCGCCGAGAGCTTCGGCGACCACTACAGCCAGGCGCGCCTGTTCTACCGCTCGCAGACCGAGAGCGAGCAGGCGCATCTCGCCTCGGCGCTGGTCTTCGAGCTGTCCAAGGTGTCGCTGGAGCATGTGCGGCTGCGCATGCTGTCGCATCTGCCGAACATCGACGCCAACCTGGCGGACCGCGTGGCGGCGGGGCTGGCGATCGAGCTGCCCGCGCCGGCGGTTCCCTTCCGCGAGCCGATCGACATGGAGCCCTCGGACGCGCTGTCCATCCAGAAGAAGTGGAACGCGACGCTGGCCGGGCGGACGGTCGGCATCCTCTTCGACGTGGGCTCGGACAAGGCGGCGATCGAGCGCCTGGCGGCCGCCGTGAAGGACGAGGGCGGCACGCCGGTCACCGTGGCCCCGAAGGTCGGCGGGATAGAGCTCGCCGGCGGCAGCCTGAAGGCCGACGGGCAGCTTGCGGGCTCGCCGTCCGTGATCTTCGACGCGGTGGCGCTGGTGCTGAGCGAGGAGGCGGCGGAGCGGCTGGCGCGGGACGGGGCGGCGCTGGCCTTCGTCATGGATGCCTTCGGGCATCTCAAGGCGATCGGCCACACGCCCGGGGCGCAGCCCCTGCTCGACCGGGCCGGCGTCACGGCGGACGAGGGCGTGACCGATCTCGCCGGATTGCCCGAGGCCGCCAAGCAACGCTACTGGGCGCGCGAGCCGAAGATCCGCGATCTGGCCTGAGGCAGCCCGCCTCAGATCAGCCCGAGCGTCCGGAACGAGGCGTCGCTCTCGCGGCCGATCACCACATGGTCGTGGACGTGCACGCCGATCGCCTGGCAGGCCAGTTCGATCTCGGCGGTCATCTCGATGTCGGCCTGGCTTGGCGTCGGGTCGCCCGAGGGATGGTTGTGGACGAGGATGATGGCGCTGACGTTCAGCTCCAGCGCGCGCTTCGCCACCTCGCGGGGGTAGACGGGGACGTGGTTCACCGTGCCGCGGGCCTGTTCCTCATCGGCGATCAGCACGTTGCGGTTGTCGAGGAACAGGATGCGGAACTGTTCGGTCTCGCGGTGCGCCATGACCGTCTTGCAGTACGACATCAGCGCGTCCCAAGACCCGATGACCTCGCGCGCCATCACCTTCGCCCGCGCCATGCGGTGGGCGACCGCCTCCAGGATGCGCAGCTGCAGCCAGACCCGCGGGCTTGTCCCCTCGACCTGCAGCAGCCGGTGCTCCGAGGCCGCGATCACGCCGTTCAGGTCCCCGAAGGTCGCGAGCAGGGCCTTGGCCAGCGGCTTCACGTCGATGCGCGGGATCGCATTGAAGAGTACGAGCTCCAGCAGCTCGTACTCCGGCATCGCCGCATGGCCGCCGGACAGGAAGCGCTGACGCAGCCTCTCGCGGTGGCCCCAGTAATGCGGCCGGTAGGGCATCTGGTCGCGGGGGATCGGCGCGTCGGAGGGCGGCAGGCGGCCGTCCAGCTCGTCGAGGCCGCGCAGCGCCTCCTCGGAAAAGCCGAAGCGATTCGAACTTGCGGACATGGGCCTGCCTCCGGCTGGGATCGGCGGCAGGTTCGGTGGCCGTGGTTAATGAAGCGTTGCGCTCAGCGCTCCTTGGCCAGCTCCAGCGCGCGCGCATAGACCTGCCGGCGCGGCAGCGAGAGGCGGGCGGCGATCTCGGCGCTCGCATCCTTGACCGAGGCGCGCGCCAGCGCCTCGACCAGCGCGGCGTCGAGCGTATCCGCATCGGCCGGGGCATCCACGGGCGGGCCGACCACGACCACGATCTCGCCGCGCGGCGCCGGCTCGGCGGCGAGAGCCGCGGCAAGCACCCCGAGAGTATCGCGGCGGGCCTCCTCGAAACGCTTGGTCAGCTCGCGGCAGATGGCCGCGGGCCTCTCGGCGCCCAGCACCGCGGCCATGTCGGCGAGGCTCGCCGCCAGCCGCCGCGGCGATTCGTAGAAGACGATGCTGGCCGGCACCGCCGCCAGCTCCTGCAGCGCCCGGCGCCGGGCCGCCTCGCGCGGGGGCAGGAAGCCCGCGAAAAGGAAGCGGTCGGTCGGCAGCGCCGCGATCGACAGGGCCGCGAGCAGCGCCGAGGCACCGGGGACCGCGGTCACCGCATGTCCCGCCGCCACCGCCTCGGCCGCCAGCCGCCAGCCGGGATCGGCCACCAGCGGCGTGCCGGCATCGGAGACCAGCGCGACCGACTTTCCCTCGGCCATGGCGGCAAGCAGGCGCGGGCGCTGCGCTGCGCCGTTGTGGTCGTGGTAGGGCACCAGCGTGCGCGGGGTCCGCCGGATCCCGTGGATGTCGAGCAGCCTGCGCGTATGGCGGGTATCCTCGGCGGCGAGGATATCCGCGCCGGCGAGCACGTCGAGCGCGCGCAGCGTTATGTCACGGGCGTGCCCGATCGGGGTCGCCACAAGGTAGAGGCCGGCGCCAAGCGCGCGCGCCCCGCGCTCCGCGGCCGGGATCTCCCCGGCATCCGGGTCGTGCGGGATCGGGCCGCGGTCGGGGTCGGCGGGCATTCTGCGTTTACATTCCACGGGTCGCGCCTTAGCGTGCCGGATGCCCTATACTTGTGCAAGCCGCAACATGAACCGGGGGTAACGCCCATGCTGACGACACGCCTTTCCTTCCTGCGATCGCTCGGCGCGCTGGCGCTGGTCTCCGGACTTGGCGTGCTCTCTGCCTGCACGGCACCGACCTCGGTGATCCAGTCCGACGGACTCGCGATCGACGCCAATCAACCGGTTCGGGTCGCGCTCCTCGCCCCACTCGGCTCGGGCGATCCCGGCCGCGAGCAGCTCGGCCGCGGCGTGGTCAACGGCGCGAAGCTCGCCCAGTCCGACCTGCGCAATGCCGCGATCGAGCTGACGGTCTACAACGACGGCGGCACCTCGGGCGGCGGCGCCGCTGCGGCGAGCCAGGCGGTGGCCGAAGGCGCGCAGATCATCGTCGGCCCGTTCTTCAGCACCGCAACCGCCGGCGCGGCGCCGGTGGCGGCCTCGGCCGGGCTGACGGTCATCAGCCTCAGCAACAACCCCGAGGTGGCGGGCGGCAACGTCTACATCATCGGCAACACGTTCAACAACACCGCCGACCGGCTGGTCGCCTACGGCATGTCGCGGGGCCTGCGCAGCTTCGCCGTCGTCCATCCCCAGGGCCTCGAAGGCGACACCGCGCGCAACGCAGTCGCCGGGGCGGTCCAGGCGCGCGGCGCCAATCTCGTCGGCTCGGATTCCTACAGCCTTTCGGTCGCCTCGATCCAGGCGGCCGCCGGCCCGATCGCCAGCCGCCTCATCGGCAGCGGCGCCAATGCGGTGATCCTGACCGACGGACCCACGGGCGGGCTGTCCTTCATCGCCGAAGGCCTGCGCAACAGCGGGCTTGCCCCGTCGCAGGCGCAGTTCCTCGGCCTGCAGCGCTGGGACGCCTCGGCCGAGGCGCTCGCCCAGCCGAGCCTGCAGGGCGGCGCCTTCGCGGCACCCGACCCGGGCCTGCTCGGCGCCTTCGAGGGGCGCTACCGCACCACCTTCGGCGAGGAGCCGAGTGCCGCGGCCAGCTACGCCTACGACGCCGTCGCGGCGGTGGGGGCGCTGATCGCCGAGGCCCGCAACTCCGGCGGCAGCCCCTTCTCCACCGATCGGCTGACCCAGCCGGCCGGCTTCGCCGGGGTGAACGGTCCGTTCCGGTTCCTGCCCAACGGCATGAACCAGCGCAATCTCGCGATCATCGAGGTCCGCGATGGCCAGGCCGTCGTCACCGAACGCGCGCCGCGGAGTTTCGTCGCACTTGGCAACTGACGAGAGCCCGCAGCGGCGGGCGGTCGGGGGCACGGTCGCGGCGGCCCCTGCGATCTGGGAAGGGCTGACCCCGTCGCCCGAGCTGATTCTTGACGTGCCCACGGTCGAGGCGGCGCTCGAAGATGCCGTGATCGCCGAAGGCGGCGCGAAGGGCGATCTCGGCGCCCAGCGCGCCGCGGCTGTCCGGGTGCTGGGCGCGGCCCATGCCGAGGCGCGAAGGGGGATCGCCGCCGAGATCGCCGCCCGGCCACGCGAGGCCCATCGCGCCATCCACGACTATTCCTGGCTGACCGACAGGATCGTCACGCTGCTGCTCGATTTCGCCATGCGCCATCTGCATCCGCTGGCGAGCCCCACCCGCTCCGAGCGCGTCGCGGTTCTGGCCGTCGGCGGCTACGGCCGGGCGGAGATGGCGCCCTTTTCCGACATCGACCTGCTGTTCATCACCCCCTACAAGCAGACCGCCTGGGGCGAGAGCCTGATCGAGAGCGTCCTCTACTGCCTCTGGGACCTGCGGCTGAAGGTTGGACAGGCGGTGCGCACCGTCGACGACTGCCTGCGACTGGCGCGGAGCGATGTGACGGTCCGCACGACGCTGCTGGAAAAGCGTTTCCTCTGGGGCGAGCGGGCTCTGGCCGAGCGCCTGTCCGAGCGGCTCAGCGGCGAACTCTTTGCCGGCACCGGGCCCGAGTTCGTCGAGCTGAAGCTCGCCGAGCGGGCCGCGCGCCACGAGCGGCAGGGCAGCACCCGCTATCTGCTGGAGCCCAACGTCAAGGAGGGCAAGGGCGGGCTGCGCGACCTGCAGACGCTCTACTGGATCGGCAAGTACCTCACCGGCGCGCGCGGGCCGGTGGAGCTGATGCGCCAGGGCTTCTTCACCGCCGATGAATACGCGATCTTCGCCGAGGCGGCGGCCTTCCTGTGGACCACGCGGGTGCATCTGCATCTGCTGACCGGCCGAGCGACCGAGCAGCTGACCTTCGACACCCAGGTCGAGATCGCGGCGGCCCTCGGCTATACGTCGACCACCGGCCAGCGTGCCGTCGAGCGGTTCATGCAGGACTATTTCACCCAGGCCAAGCATGTGGGCGATCTCACGCGGATCTTCCTCTCGGCGCTCGAGGCGCAGCACGTGGGCGGCCGCAAGACGCTCGGCCGCACCCTGCGCTCGGTCCTCGGCCGCGAGCGCGGGCGCATCGCCGGGGGTTACATTCTCAAGCACGGACGGCTCGACATCGCCGATCCGGCGGACTTCATCGCCGATCCGGTCAATATCCTGCGCCTGTTCCAGCAGGGGCTTGCCGCCGGGGTCGAGATCCACCCCGACGCGCTGCGGCTGGTGGCGGCGAACCTCGAGCTGATCGACGACCGTCTGCGCGCGGACGCGGAAGCCAACCGGATCTTCCTCGCGCTCCTGACCGGCAACCGGAATCCCGAACGCGCGCTCAGGCTGATGAACGAGGTGGGCGTGCTCGGCGCCTTCATTCCCGAGTTCGGCCGCATCGTGAGCATGATGCAGTTCAACATGTACCACCACTACACGGTGGACGAGCACACGATCCGCGCGATCTCCACCCTCAGCCAGATTGAACGCGGCGAGCTGCAGGCCGACCTGCCGGTGTCCAGCGACATCCTTAAGGGCGGCATCAACCGCCGGGTGCTCTATGTCGCGCTGTTCCTGCATGATATCGGCAAGGGCTCGGGGCGGGATCATTCGGTGGTCGGCGCCGAGGTGGCCGAACAGGTCTGCCCCCGGCTGGGGCTCGACGACCAGGAGACCGATCTGGTGGTCTGGCTGGTGCGCTATCACCTGCTGATGTCCGACACCGCGCAGAAGCGCGACCTGGCCGAGCCGCGCACCGCGCGCGATTTTGCCCAGGCGGTCAAGAGCCCGACGCGGCTTAAGCTGCTGCTCGTGCTGACCTCCTGCGACATCCGTGCCGTCGGTCCCGGCATCTGGAACAACTGGAAAGCGATGCTGCTGCGCACGCTCTACGCCGAGACCATGGCCGTGCTGACCGGCGGCAGCGAGGCCCCCAGCCGTCCGCAGCTCGAGGCCGAGGCGCGCGAGGCGCTGGCCGTCGCGCTGAAATCCTGGGAGCCGGCCGAGATCGAGGCCGAGCTTTCCCGCCACTACGCGCCCTACTGGCTGGGCTTCGACGCCCGCACCCACGCGATCTTCGCCGGGCTGATCCGCAACATGCCCGATGGCGAGCCGGCGGTGCGCATCGAGCTCGACTTCGACCGCGACGCGACCCAGGCCTGTTTCGTGATGCCGGACCATCCCGGCATCTTCGCGCGGCTGGCCGGCGCGCTGGCGCTGGTGGGCGCCAACGTCGTCGACGCGCGCACCTATACCACCACCGACGGGATCGCGACGGCGGCCTTCTGGATCCAGGACAGCGAGGGCGCGCCCTACGAGCGCGCCCGGCTGACCCGCCTGCGCAACAGCGTCAACCGCATCCTCAGGGGCGAGGTCCTCGCCCGCGAGGCGCTGCGCGACAAGGACAGGATCCGCAAGCGCGAGCGCGATTTCCTGGTGCCGACCCGCATCGGCTTCGACAACACCGGGTCGGACATCTACACGATCATCGAGGTCGAGACCCGCGACCGGCCCGGCCTGCTCTACGATCTCGCGCGCACGCTGACCGCCAACAACGTCTCGATCGCCTCGGCGATCATCGCCACCTACGGCGAGCAGGCGGTGGACGTCTTCTACGTGAAGGATCTCTTCGGGCTGAAGCTGCATTCCGAGGCCAAGCGCACCACGCTCGATGCCCGCCTGCGCGCCGCCATCACGCCGCTCGAGTTCACCGCGCCCGGGGAGATATCTTGAGCCGACCCGTCCGCCTGCTCCCCGCCTTCCTGACCGTAGGCGGCTGGACGATGCTGAGCCGCGTGGCGGGGCTCGGACGCGATGTGCTGATGGCGGCGCTGCTCGGCACCGGCCCGGTGGCGCAGGCCTTCATCGTCGCCTTCACCCTGCCCAACATGTTCCGCCGCTTCTTCGCCGAGGGCGCCTTCAACATGGCCTTCGTGCCGATGTTCGCCAAGC
>CAYLHK010000017.1:0-43369 GCA_964383295.1 uncultured Rhodovulum sp. | reverse complement strand
TGAGCGCGCTTTCGCAATCGCGCCAATCCGTGATCAAATAATTGGTCGCGCGTCACTGGCGGGGGAGGAGCAGCGGCTCCTCAATGTCATCCCGATACGGTTCGGGATCGAGCGGACAGGGGAGGATCACCACGTGCCGCTGCCGCTGGCGCCCTACGGGTATTCGACGTAGCGGGGGAGCTGAGGGGGCCGGGGTGCGCAAGGGGGGCCTTGCACACGTGCAAATATGGGTAAGTTGTTGGGATTTAAGGGATTAAGCTTCAATAATTTTCCGTTGCAGTTGCGACTGCTTCTAAGCCCAATTGTGCAACTCCACAGGGTCAGTGCGTTGCGGTCCAGCACACTTACTGGAAAGTGATTTTACACAGTAGTCAAAAGAGTCAGCCAAAGTAACAGAAGTTAATAAAATAGAGTATCGGCCTGAATAGGCAAAAATTCAAATGACGGGAGGGGCCTCACGATGTCAGAGGAATCGTCTATCAAGCTCTGGACCAAGCTGTCACAATACACCTTTGATCGAATGGAGCATGTGAAGTCAAATGGAATCAAGTTTGTTCACTATACGAGCGCCGCGAACGCCCTTAGTATCATTCAAAAAAATGAAGTCTGGATGCGAAATTCTTCCGTTATGAACGATTTCTCAGAGGTTCAACACGGTCAACGCTGCCTCCAATCGGCATGGAACGACCAAGAGCAGGGCACACGACTTAAGCGGTTGCTGGACGCCGTTGAAAGCGGTCTTGCTGACAGACTAGCGCGGTCGTTCGACGAACGCCAACATGATCGCGCCCGCGAAAGCTTCATGATTTCGTTTAGCGAGCACGGTCAAGGCGTAATTGACGAAGACAAGTACGGTCGGCTGTCAATGTGGAGAGCTTATGGAGGCAACACTAACGTCGCAATTGTAATGAACAACAAGCCATTCTTTAACGAATCCTCTGCGACTAATGCGTATACAACGCCAATTTACTATGGGGATACGTCAATGTTTGTCAGTAAATTTAAAAATACTGTTGACGCCCTAGAGTCTAACTTTGATTTAGCAAGAGGTTTGGGAGGTGATACCGTAAAAGTTTTATTTGAGAACACGTTTCATTTTGCCGCTCTGTCTACAAAGCACCCTGGTTTCGCCGAAGAACGGGAGTGGCGTGTAATTCTTTCACCAACGATGTATCCATCGGAGAAATTGGCGTATGACATCGAGGTAATTCATGGGGTTCCACAAAAAGTCTACAAGTTTCCCCTAGTAGACTTTCCCGAAGAAGGGCACACTGGGGTAACACTCCCTGATCTAATTGAGGAAATAATTATAGGGCCAACCGATTTTTCGTATACTATATTTGACGCATTGGGTGATGCGCTGGTTCGGGCCGGTGTTTCAGATGGATTTGATCGAGTAAGCGTTTCCCACATACCACTTAGACGATAGTAGTAACGCGAATAGCACCGAGTCGGAATGAGCCCTTTGGGCCGTCTCGCCCGGGCTACCTAGCCCTGGCGAGACGGCCACCGGGGTGACCGCTACCCTCATCGCGCTGGGTGGTGAAGCAGTGAAGGGCGGAGCGGCGCTGCGATTGTCGTAGTTGCTTGATGAGGGACGCCCCTCCCCTACTCCGGCGCGAAGCACCGCTCGATCTCGTCGAGCACCAGGTCGAGCAGGGCGCAGGTGGCGTCCTTGCCGGTGACGCGCAGCACGTAGCCGTCCTTGGCCATCTCGCGGCGGATGATGATGCGGCGGGACTGCAGGCGCAGGATGCGGCGGGGGCGGCCGCGGCTGGCGCTGTCGGGATCGGGTTCGGTGTCGGGATCGGTGCGGGTGAAGCGCTCGGATTCCATCAGGATCGGCTGCAGGAGCTCCCACTGGCGCTCGTGGAGCTTGCGGCTCGACTGCTCCAGCGCGGTCTGGATCAGGGTGGTGAAGCCGTTACGCGCCGCCGTGGCGATGCGCAGGAGCTGGCGGAGCGAGTATTTCTCCGGGTCGGTGAGGTAACCTTCCAGGCTGACGGTCAGCCGGGCGACGCTGCGCAGGCGCGAGCGCTTGGTCTGATCGGCGGCCGGATAGAGGCGGTCGTCGATCTCGTCGAGGGGGATCAGCTGGACCTGGTCGGGCATGCGTTCATCCGTGGGCTGATTCGAGCCGCGCATTCTACGCCATGCCAGGGGGGTGTTGCCGGATCGGCCGCGGGAGCGCGCGATGGTCGCCGGGGCACGCGAGGGCTGTGCGCAGGGCGGCGTGCGTGCTAGGCAGGCGGGCAGCCTTCGCAGGGACCATGGAGACCACGATGACCGGATCGCGCCGCAGCTTCCTGGCCACGACCGCGCTGGCGGTGGTCCTCCTGTCCTCGGGGACGGGGCATGCCCGCGGGGCCATGGCGCACGAGATCGACACCAGGGTCGATCTGGCGCTGGAGCGGCTGATGCGCGAGTCCGAGACCGCGCGGGCGATCGCCGAGCGGGCCGTGGGGGTGCTGGTCTTTCCCGACATCGTGAAGGCGGGGTTCGGCTTCGGCGGCCAGTTCGGCGAGGGGGCGCTGCGGCGGGGCGGCGTGACAGAGGGCTATTACAACATCACCGCCGCCTCGTTCGGGCTGCAGATCGGGGCGCAGTCCTTCTCGCAGGTGCTGTTCTTCATGACCGAGGAGGCGCTCGGCTATCTGCAGCGCGTCGAGGGGTTCGAGATCGGCGGCAATGTCAACGTGACGGTGATCGACGAGGGCGTCGCCGTCGACGCGGGCTCGACCACGCTGCAGGACCCCATCGCGGCCTTCGCCTTCGGCCAGCGCGGGCTGATGGCCGGCGTGACCATCGAGGGATCAAAGATCAGCCGCATTCATCCCGACTAGGGCGGCTCAGGCCGCCAGCGGCCGGGCGAAGAGTGAGCCGAACCCCTCGGGCGCGCGGGTGCTGCCGCCGAGGCGCAGGGCGTGCCAGGCGAGCGCCTGGTTGCTGGTGACGACGGGCTTGCCGAGTTCCGCCTCGATCGCGGCGATCACGCCTGCGGCGCGCAGGCCGGTGCAGGCGAGGAACACGCCGTCGACCGGGCCGCGGCCGATCTCGACGGCACGCGCGGCGATGCTGCCCGGGCTGACGCGGGTGGGGGGCGTGCGGCCGATCGCCGCGCTCTCGGGCGCGCGGAAGGTGCCGCGGGCGGCGATCTCGAGGCCGGTCGTGGCAAGAAAGCGCGCGATCATCGCATTGACCGCATCGGCATAGGGGGTGACCACGGCCACCCGGCGCATGCCGAGCGCGCGCATGGCGGCCAGGCTCGCGGTCATCGGGTCGGTGACGGCGATGCCGGGGCGGATGGCGCGGATGCTGCGGGCGATCTCGCCCGCGCCGATGGCGATCGCGGCCGAGGTGCAGCCGAAGGCCAGGACGTCGAGCCGCTCGCCGGGCAGGAGCAGTCGCGCGGCGCCGTCGATCGAGGCACCCATGGCGGCGAGGCTCTCGGGGGTTATCCGCGGCTCGAAGGGGATGCGGGTGGCATAGAGCTCGACCTGCGGCACCGGCAGGAAGCGGCGCAGGTCCGGCTCGATCATCGTGTCGCCGGCGTTGACGATCAGCCCGACCGCGAGCTCCAGCTCCAGCCCGTCATCGAGCCGGCAGTCGAGCACGGGCCAGGCTGCGTCGAGGGTCACGCGGGGGCCGTCTCCTCGTCGCGCCGCCGATGGCCCGGGGCCGCGGCCAGGAGCTGGCGCGTGTAGGGGTCCCGGGGGTTCTGCCACAGCGACAGGTGGTCGCCCTCCTCAACGAAGCGGCCGGCCTTCATCACCACGACCCGGTCCGCGATGTAGCGCACCACGCCGAGGTCATGGGAGACGAAGAGATAGCTGAGGTTGTGGCTGCGCTGCAGGTCGGCGAGCAGGTTCAGGATCTGCGACTGGATCGACAGGTCGAGCGCGGAGACCGGTTCGTCGCAGATGACGAACCGGGGCTTCAGGATCAGGGCGCGGGCGATGGAGATGCGCTGGCGCTGGCCGCCGGAGAACTCGTGCGGGTAGCGATCGAGCGCGCTGACCGGCAGGCGGACGCTCTCCATGGCCTCGGCGACGCGGATGGCCCGCTCGGCCTTGGGCACGCCGTTGATGCGCAGCATTCCGTCGAGCAACGTGCGCACGGTCTGGCGGGGATTGAAGGCGGCGGCGGAGGCCTGGAAGACCATCTGGATGCGGCTGCGGAACGGGCGCATGGCCGAAGCGCCGAGGTGAGTGATGTCGGTGCCGTCGAAGACGATACGCCCGCCGGTGGTGGGGACCAGCCGCAGGATCGCCTTGGAGAGCGTGGACTTGCCGCAGCCGGACTCGCCGACGAGCCCCACCGTCTCGCCGGGTGCGATCGCGAGCGAGACGCCATCGACCGCGGTCACCGGGCCGCGGGCGGTGTCGTAGGTGACCCGCAGGTCATCGATCTCGAGCAGCGCCATCAGGTCGTGCTCCCCATCTCGGGCAGGCGGGCGGTACGGAAATGCAGCGCCGAGCCGAGCGGCAGCGAGGCGGCGAGGAGCTGGCGCGTATAGGGATGCTGCGGGTCGGCGAGGAGCTGCGCGGTCGGGGCCTCCTCGCGCTTGCGGCCGCCCTGCATGACGATGACCCGGTCGGTCCAGTCGGCCACCACGCCGATGTCGTGGGTGATGAGCAGCACGCTCATCGACAGCTGGCGGCGCAGGCGGTCGATCAGCTCCAGCACCTGCGCCTGCACGGTCACGTCGAGCGCGGTGGTCGGCTCGTCGGCGATCAGGATCTTGGGCCGGCAGGCGATGGCGATGGAGATCATCACCCGCTGCTGCATGCCGCCGGACAGACGATGGGGATATTCATCGAAGAGACCGGCGGGGTTCTTCAGCCCGACGAGATCGAAAAGCTCGACGGTGCGGACACGGGCCGCCGCCCGCGAGAGGCCCTCGTGACGGATGATGACCTCGGCCACCTGCTTGCCCACCGAGAGCACCGGGTTCAGCGAAAGCGAGGGTTCCTGAAAGATCATCGAGGCGGCGCGGCCGCGCAGGGCGCTGAGCCGGCGCGGGCTCACTTTGAGGATATCCTGCCCGTCGAGAAGGACCGAGCCCGAGACGCGCGCATTGGTCGGCAGGAGGCCGAGGACGGCGAGCGCGGTCATCGATTTGCCCGAGCCGGACTCGCCGACAAGGCCCAGGGTCTCCTCGGGGTAGAGCTCGAAGTTCATGCCTTCCACGACGGGCATGGCGCCGAAATGCACGGAGAGGTCGCGCACGGTCAGGACGGGCGCCTTGGACGTCATTGGTCCTTCCTCGGGTTGAGCGCCCGGTTGAGGCCGTCGGTCACAAGGTTCAGCGAAAGCACGGTGACCACGATGGCGAGCCCCGGCAGGGTGATCACGTACCAGGCGGTGCGCAGCTGGTCGCGGCCCGATCCGATCATGCTGCCCCAGCTGACGGTGTTCGGATCCCCAAGGCCGAGGAAGGCGAGTGCCGATTCGATCAGGATCGCGCTGGCCACCATGACCGAGGAGGTGACGATGATCGGCGCGATCGCGTTCGGCAGGATCTGCCGCGTCGCGATGCTGATGTCGCCGTAGCCCGCCGCCCGGGCGGCCTGGACGAAATCGAGGTTCTTCAGGGCCCGGAACTCCGAGCGGACGATGCGCGCGATCGTGGGCCAGGACACCAGGCCGATCGAGAGGGTGATTGTGGCGATCGACGGCCGGAAGATCGCGAGCAGCACGATCACCAGCAGGAAGGGCGGAAAGGTCTGGAAGATCTCGATCACCCGCACCAGCAACTGGTCCGTCCGCCCACCCACATAGCCGGCAACCCCTCCGATCAGCAGGCCGATGGCGAGACCGACGAGCGTGGAGACCACGCCCACCATCACCGAGACCCGTCCGCCGTAGAGGATCCCCGCGAGGATGTCGCGGCCCATGGAATCTGTGCCGAGCGGCCAGCGCATGTCGGCACCGGGGAAGAGGAAGGGCCGCGAGACCATGTTCAGCGGGTTGGCCGGATAGAGCACGCCGGCGAGTGCGGTCAGGATCAGGATCGCGCAGAGCAGCACGGCCCCCGCCGCCAGCGCGGGATTTTCGCGGATGTGTCGAACCATGTGCACCGCTCAGTCCAGTTCGATGCGCGGGTCGAGCCACGCCTGCACGACGTCGGTGACGGCGTTGATGATCAGCACCAGGAGCGCCGACATCAGCAGGATGCCGAGGATGACCGAGAAGTCGCGCTTGAGGATCGCGTCGAAGGCGAGACTGCCGAGGCCGGGCCAGCTGAACACCGTCTCGATGACGATGCTGCCGCCGAGGATCGCACCGATCTGGATGCCGACCATGGTGGTCACCGGCAGGAGCGCATTGGGAATGACATGGCCGAGGACGATCTGGCGCCGGGTCATGCCCTTGGCGATGGCGGTGCGCACGAAGTCACGCTGGAGCACCTCCAGCGTCGAGTTGCGCATCAGCCGGGCGTAGACGGCGATGTAGAAGGCGGCGAGCGCCAGCGCCGGCAGCACGAGATGGTGCAGCCGGTCGACCAGCCGCTCGAGCGGCGACATCTGTGCGCCGATCGTCTCGGCCCCGCCGATCGGGAACCAGCCGAGGTTCACCGAGAAGACGATGATGAGCATCAGCCCGACCCAGAAGCCCGGCACGGAATAGAGCAGCAGCACCACGAGCGAGAGCAGCTTGTCCACCCAGCCGCGCCGCGAGAGCGCCATGAGCGTCCCGAAGGCGACGCCGATCAGCACCGCCAGCGCGAGCCCGCTGGCCATCAGCAGCAGCGATGCGGGCACCCGCTGGAGGATCAGGTCGACGACCGGCTGATTGTAGAGCGGCGAGACGCCGAGATCGAGGCGGACAACGCCCCAGAGGAAATCGACGAGTTGCGCGAAGATGCCCTGGTCCAGCCCGAACTGCCGGCGCCAGGCCGCCATCGACTCCTCGGTCGCGCTGCCCGAGACGGCCGCCATCGCATCGGCCGCATCGCCCGGTGCAAGCTTCAACAGGAGAAAGGCGATCACCACGATGACCAGCGCCGCGGGTATCGCTTGCAGAAGCGTGCGCAGGAAAACGCGGCCTACTCGGCGGTTCATTGAGAGGAACGTGTCCTTCTACGCGGTTTGCGGCCGGCCCGGAACGCGCGCGCCCCGGGCCGGTGCGGAAGGTCAGCCTTCGATGCGGACCGAGGCAAGGGTTCCCGTGATGCCGTCGGCCTTGAGGATCAGGTCCTTGACATTCGCACGCGTAATCGTGGCTGAATACTGCGTGAACAGCGAGATGTCGGGCAGATCCTCGATGATCAGCTTCTGGACCTCGGTGAAGAGCTCGATCCGACGTGCCTCGTTGGGCTCTACTGCCGCGGCCTCGAAGAGAGCGTCGACCTCGGGGTTGTTGTAGTTGGAGCCGTTGGAATAGGGCACACCGGGCCGGAAGTTCTTCGACCAGTACAGACGCTGGACCCCCACCGTCGGGTCATAGGTGTTGTTCATCGACTCGACGGCGCAGTCGAAGTCGCGATCGGTGTAGATGCGCTTCACATAGGTGGCGACATCCTGCGAGCGGACGGTGACCTCGACGCCGAGAGGCTGCATCGCCTGCTTGATGAACTCGGCGCCCCGGCGGAACAGGTCGCCGTTCGGCATGAAGTCCATGTTGATGCTGAAGCGGACGCCATTGGCGCCGCGCGGATAGCCCGCCTCGTCGAGAAGAGCCTCGGCGGCCGCCGGATCATAGGCGGGCACCAGGTCCTTGAGCTCGGGCACGTAGAAACGGGCGAGGTCCGGGCCGACCGGCCCCCAGGCCACCTTGCCATATCCGTAGCAGGCGACGTTCACCATCATCTCGCGGTCGATCGCATGGGCGAAGGCCTTGCGCACGAGCTTGTTGGAGAAGATCTCGGTGTCGAGGTTGAACTCGAGCCGGCCGATGGAGTTCGTGTACTGCCAGCCGTCCGAGATGATCGTCAGATCGTCCGAGGCCTCGAGCCGCGGCAGGTCGGTGAAGGGGATCGGCAGCGGCGTTCCCGAGACCACGTCCACCGTGCCCGTCTCGATCGCGATCGAGCGTGCCGAGGCGTCGCGGGCGAACTGGAAGATCAGCTGATCGACATAGGGCTTCGGCGCGTCCCAGTAGTTGGGGTTGCGCTCGTAGATGATGTGGCTGCCGCGCACCCACTCCTTGAGCAGCCAGGGGCCGGTGCCGACCGGATTGGACATGGCCGGATTGCTGGCAACGTCGGTGCCGTCGAAGATGTGCTTGGGCAGCATGGGCGATTCGCCCGCCGCCAGCGCGTACATCATGTAGGGCGCCGGCGCCGAGAGGTTCAGGATGACGGTCGTCGCGTCCGGCGTGTCGATGCTCTGGACATTGGCGAAGGTGGCCCGGCCGCGGGGGTGTTGTTCCTTCAGGACCCCGATCGAATAGGCGACATCCTCCGAGGTGAAGTCGGCGCCGTCGCTCCACTTCACGCCCGAGCGAAGGTTGAAGGTGACGGTCAGGCCATCCTCGGTCACCTCCCAGCTCTCGGCGAGGCCGGGGAACTGGTTGAGCTCGAAGTCATAGGTCAGCAGGCCCTCGTTGGTCTGCGAGCTCGTGACCAGCTGCGAGGTCTGCGGCGCCAGCGCCGAGAGCAGCACCGCCGGCTCCGGTTCGATCACGACCCGGAGCGTACCGCCCTGGGCGGCCTGGGCGAAAACGCCCGCCGGGCCCGAGACGGCGAGGGCACCTGTCAAGGCGCCCGTCATCTGCAGGAACGTCCGCCGGTCCTGTTCCATGCGGATCGAATGCGCTTCCTTCTTCATTCGACTAGACCTCTTCCCTGTTCCGGCCCGGACGGCCATTTTGCGTAAAGTGCCGTTATTGACTTATCGTTGCGCATGTCGCAACACTGTTGCATTAAAAAGGCTAGCGCAATGAATGAACCCGGTCAACATTATCCTCCGCCGCAGGGCAGTACATGAACAGTTTCGAGAGTGAGCCCCGAACCGAGGATGATGCACGCCCTGCAGCCAGGGCGCCTTTCGCCGGCGTGGCGGCCGTCCAGCACGCAATCACCATCCTCCAGTCCATGGACGCGCGCGAACCCGAGCTGGGGGTGAACGAACTCGCCCGGCGAATCGGCGTGCACAAGAGCACGGCCTCGCGCATTCTCGCCACTCTCGAGGCGGCGCATTTCGTGCGGCGCAATCCCGGGACCGGCCGGTTCAGCATCGGCATGGGTCTGATCGCCCTGGTAAGCCCGATCGTTGCCGACCTCGACGTGGTCAAGCTCGCGCGCCCCTACATCGACCGGCTGGCGCAGGAGCAGGGCGAGACGACCAGCCTCGGCTTCCTGCTCGACCGCGAGGTGATCATGGTGGAACAGGTTCCCGGCTCGCGCGCGGTGGCTTTCCTTGCCCGCGCCGGCGCGCGCGTTCCTGCCCATTGCACCGCGGCGGGCAAGGCCTTCCTCGCGCATCTGGCACCGGACGAGCGGCGCGCGCTGTTCGCCGAGCCGCTGCAGCGCTTCACCAGCCGCACCAAGGTCACCGAGGCCGAACTCGACGACGAGCTGCGCACGGTCCGCGAGACCGGCTATGCGATCAATGACGAGGAATACCAGATCGAATCCTGCGGCATCGCGTCGATCATAACGGATTCCAGCGGCGCTCCGGTCGCAGCACTGACCATGGCCATTCCGAAGCACCGCTTCGACCCCACCTATCAGGCCGAACTGGCCCGCCTCGTGGTCGATTGTGCGAGCGAGCTTTCCCGCAGCCTCGGCTACATGCCGGGCCGCAGGACCACGCGCTGATCGCTGCCTCAGGACAGTGACTGGAGGTCGCTGTCGATCCCGATCGCCTGGCCGGAGGTCGTGCGCGCTCGCGGCGAGGCGAGGAACACGGCCTGATCGGCGAGCTGCGCCGGCTCGATCATCTCGGGGATCGACGCCTTGGCCATCGCGCGCTGGCGCATCTCCTCGAACGCGACGCCCTGTGCCTGCGCCTTCGCCGCCAGCACGTCGTCCTGACGCTTGCCGGCGACGAGCCCGGGAAGGATGGCGTTGACGCGGACATGATGCGGGCCGAGCTCGACCGCGAGCGAGCGGGTGAAGCCCACGACCGCCCATTTCGACGCGGCATAGGGCGTGCGGAGGCCGAAGCCGAGGCGACCCGCCGCCGAGGCGACATTGAGGATGCTGGCATTGTCGCTCTGCACCAGCAGCGGGACCGCGCGGCGGACACAGTTGAACTGTCCGGTGATGTTCACCGCCAGCGTCCGGTCCCAATCGGCGGGGTCGATCGCGTCGACCCTGCCCGTCGGCCCGCCGATCCCGGCATTGTTCACCAGGCAGTCGAGGCCGCCGAGACCCTGGCCGACATCGTCGAAGAGATCATTCACCATCGCGCGATCGGCGACGTCGCAGCGGGAGGTGCCGAACCCGGCCGCCGCCATGGCTGCGAGCGCATCCTGATCGAGGTCGCAGACATGCACCCGCGCGCCCTCCCGCAGGAAGGCCTCGGCGATCGCGCGCCCGATGCCGCCCGCGCCGGCGGTGACCAGGACGCGAAGTCCTTCGATACCGAGGTCCAACTGGCTTTCTCCTTCGTTAAGCGGGCAGGCGGCTTCGAATGAACCGAGCGGCCGATTCGATGTCAGCCGTCAGCGCCGCGCGCGCGGCCTCCGGCTTGCGCGCGGTGATGGCCGCGACCAGCGCCGCATGATGACGCAGCGCGGCGCTGTCGGAGAGCCGGTCCGAGGCAGCGCCGAGGTCCAGATTGAGGGCCGGGCCGATCTTCATCCACAGCTGGCGGATCACCGCCTCGAGCGTGGGCAGGCGGGCGGCGGCGTAGACGGCGAAATGCAGGTCCATGTTCGCACGCAGCGCAGCGACGACATCCCGCACCGGGGCCGCGACCTGGCGGGCGAAGGCGGCCTCGTGGTCACGCAAGGCGGCGACCTCCGCCTCGCTGCGCAGCGAGGCGGCCCGAGCGGCCGCGAAGCCCTCGACCACGACCCGCACGGTGGTCAGCTCCTGCAGCCGATCGGCCGTCATCGGCGGCACATGCACGGCGCGGCCGGGCAGGACCGAGAGCACATCGTCGTTGGCCAGCCGGCCAACCGCGTCACGCACCGGCATCACCGAAACGCCGAGCCGCTCGGCGAGGCTGCGCAGCGACAACCGCTCACCCGGGGCGAGGCGGCCGGACATGAGGAGGTCGCAGAGCTCGGCGTGGATGCGGTCGCCCAGGGTTCGGCGCTCGATGGGTTCGATGGTGTCGAGATGGGTCAAGCGGGCCTCGGATTGACTGATATCTGATATCACAGATAGATTACGACAGGAAAGCCCGCTGTCCGAAGCGGGCGTGAGCGTGGGGGATTGCGATGGAAGCGACGGAGGGCCGGCTTGCGCTGGTGACCGGGGCGGCAGGGGGGCTCGGGCGCCGCTTCTGCGAGGTTCTGGGCGCCGACGGCTTCACCCTGGGGCTCGGCGGGCGCGATCCGGCCCGGCTGGAAGCGCTGCGCCGTGATCTGGAGGCGCAGGGCATCTCCGCAGTGACGGCTCCCTTCGAGCCCACCTCCGGCGCCGCCGTCAGCGCCGCCATGGATGCGCTGGAGCAGGCGACCGGCAAGACGCTGAGCGTGCTCGTGAACAGCATCGGCACCAACCGGCGGGGGCCGCTGCTGGATCTGGCGGACGAGGATTTCGACCTGATCTTCACGGCCAACGTCCGGTCGGGCTTCCTGCTGGCCCGCGAGGCGGCGCGGCGGATGATCGCGCGGGGCGAGCCGGGGCGGATCGTGCATGTCTCCTCGATGATGGGGATCCGGCCGGTGCGCGACATCTGCACCTACGGCGCGTCCAAGGCGGCGATCTCGCATCTGACGCAAGGCATGGCGCTGGAATGGGGGCCGCATGGCATCTCGGTCAACGCGCTGCTGCCCGGCTTCATCGAGACCGACCTGACTCGCGGCTTCCTCGCCAGCGAGCGCGGGGGGGCGCTGATCGCAGGCTCGCCGCGACGGCGGGCAGGACAGCCGGCGGATCTCGACGGGGCGCTGCGGCTGCTGACCTCGTTCGAGACCGACTTCGTCAACGGCACCCTTCTGACCCTGGACGACGGGCAGATCCTGTCCATCCGCTGAGCGGAGCATCCCGATGCGCAACAAGATCATCATCACCTGCGCCGTGACCGGCGCGATCCACACCCCGTCGATGTCCCCGCACCTGCCGCTGAGCGCCGAGGAGATCGCCGATGCGGCGATCGGCGCCATCGAGGCGGGCGCTGCGATCGTGCATCTGCATGCCCGCGGCAAGGACGGCATCCCCGACCAGGACCCGGAGCTGTTCCTGCCCTTCCTGCAGGTGATCAAGCAGCGCACCGACGGGATCATCAACATCACCACCGGCGGCGCGCCAAGCATGACGGTGGCGGAGCGGATGCGGCCCGTCGCGCGGTTCCAGCCGGAGGTGGCCTCGCTGAACATGGGGTCGATGAACTTCGGGCTCTATCCGATGCTGGGGCGGTTCAAGGAGTTCCAGCACGACTGGGAGCGGCCCTATCTGGAGGGCTCACGCGACCGGATCTTCAAGAACACCTTCAAGGATATCGAGGAGATCCTCGCCACCTGCACCGAGGGCGGCACGCGGTTCGAGATCGAGTGCTACGATATCGGGCATCTCTACACGCTGGCGCATTTCGTCGACCGGGGGCTGATCAAGCCGCCGTTCTTCGTCCAGAGCGTCTTCGGGATCCTCGGCGGCATCGGCAGCCATCCCGATGACGTGGCCCACATGAAGCGCACCGCCGACCGGCTGTTCGGCGACGACTATCGCTGGTCGGTGCTGGGGGCGGGGCGCAACCAGATGCCGGTGGCGGCCATGTCGCTGGCCATGGGCGGGAACGTCCGGGTGGGTCTGGAGGATTCGCTCTGGATCGGCCCGGGGCAGCTGGCGCGGACGAATGCCGAGCAGGTCCGCAAGGTCCGGGCCATCGCCGAGGGGCTGGGGCTGGAGCCGGCGAGCCCGGCAGAGGTGCGCGAGATCCTGAAGCTGAAGGGGGCGGACGCGGTCAGTTTCTGACGCGCGGGGGCTGTGCCCGGCAAGGGTGGGCACGCGTGCCCAGATTTTATCCTATTGGAATTGTTGCCGGATTCCGGGCCATTTACCGTTAGGAAAGGTTTGGGGCACGCTTCTGCCCGAACCCGCCCTTGCGAAGCACTGCTTCGCGCGGGTTCGTCGGCGTGAGCGCGGAAGCCGAGGGGCGATGGGCATTTCCGTCGCTCTGTAATCCGCGCGCGCCTGCCGGCACGACGGGCAGGCTGGCGCGCGCGGATTTGTCGACGGACAAATCCGCGAAGTGAGAAAGCGGCGTTCCTGTGACCTGCGGCGCTATCCCTCGCCGCGCGCGGCGAAGGGCGGCGGCTGGTGGGCGCCCGGCGCTGGTGCCGCACCCTCGACCCGGCGCAGGCGCACGAGGCAGGTCTGGGCGCTGCAGCCCTGCGAGAGGCTGGAGGCGCCGAGGTCGCGGGTGAGCACGTTCGGATTGCCCTGGGCGTCGAGGCCTTCGTCGGCGGCGAAGGGGTCGAACCAGGCGCCGGTCGAGAGGCGGATCACGCCGGGCATGATCGCATCCGACACCAGCGCCGCCGCGAGGCAGCGGCCGCGGGCGTTGTAAAGCTCGACCGTATCACCATCGGCAATGCCGCGGGCCGCGGCGTCCGAGGCAGCGATGGTGACCCGCTCGCGCCCGTCCTGCTTGCCCTCGACGCTGTAGGCGGAATGGTCGAGCTGGCTGTGCAGCTTGCGCGCCGGCTGGTCGGAGATCAGGTGCAACTCGTCCGCTTCCGCCGTTCCGAGCCATTCGGTGGGGGCGATCCAGGCGGCGTGGCCCGGGCAGTCGTCGAGGCCAAAGCCGGCGATCGCCGCGGAATGCAGCTCGATCCTGCCCGACGGCGTGGTGAGCGCCGCCGCCGCAGGGTCTTCGCGGAAGGCCGAGAGGAAGACCTGCGGGCGGGCATGGGGGGCGAGATCGACAAGCCCATCGGCCCAGAAGGTCTCGAAATCGGGCAGCGCGATCCCCTGCCCCGCCGCGCGCCCGGCGCAGTCCTCGTAGAGATGACGTATCCAGCCGGCGGGGTCGCGGCCTTCGGTATAGGCCGCCTCCGCCCCCAGGCGCCGGGCGATATCGCGGAAGATGTCGAAGTCATGCCGCGCCTCGGCAAGCGGCGCGCTTACCCGGCGCATCGCCACAAGATAGCGCTCGCGCGAGGCGAAGCCGATGTCGTCGCGTTCCAGCGGGATCGTCGCCGGCAGCACGATGTCGGCCAGCTTGGCGGTGGCGGTCCAGTACTGCTCGTGAACGATGACCGTCTCGGGCTTCTCCCAGGCGCGGCGCAGGCGGCTCAGGTCCTGGTGGTGGTGATAGGGGTTGCCGCCGGCCCAATAGACCAGGCGGATGTCGGGATAGGTGTAGTCCCGGCCATTGTAGGTGAAGGGCGCGCCGGGGTTCATCAGCATGTCGGCAATGCGCGATACCGGGATGAAGTCGCGTACCGGGTTGCGGCCCTGGGGCAGGGTCGGTCCCTTCAGCCGGTGATACGGGCTGCCGATCGCGTTCATCGCCCCGTAGCCAAGGCCGAATCCGCCGCCGGGCAGGCCGATCTGGCCCGCGGCGGCGGCGAGGGCGATCACGGCGAAGAAGGGCTGCTCGCCGCATTGCGCCCGCTGCAGCGAGAAGGCGACGTTGAGCATGGTGCGGTGGTCGGCGATCTCGTGGGCGAGGCGGCAGATGCGACTCGCGGGGATGCCGGTGATCCCGGCTGCCCAGGCCGGCGTCTTCTCGACGCCGTCACTCGTGCCGTCGAGATAGTCGGAAAGCTCCTGCACGCCCACGCAGCACCGTGCGAGGAAGTCCCGGTCGAGGCAGCCGCTCGCAAACAGCACCCGGGTCAAAGCCAGCATCAGCGCCGCATCGGTGCCGGGGCGGATCGGGATCCACTCGACCGGGCCGCCGGTGACGAGGTTGTCGTTGACCGGGCTGATGTTGATGAAGCGGGTGCCGGCGGCGACCATGCCCGCAAGCCCGTCGCGGAGCATGTGATCGCCCGCCCCGCCCGGCGAGATCTGCGCGTTCTTGGCCGGCAGGCCGCCGAAGCCGACGAACAGTTCCGTATGCGCCGCCATCACGTCCCACGACGTGTGGTTCGCGTGCAGCTCGTCGATCGGGCCGGCGACATGCGGCACGATCACCCGGCCGGCGGCGAGGCTGTAGGTGTCGACGTGGGAGACATAGCCGCCGATGGTGGCGAGGAAGCGGTGGACCTGGCTCTGGGCGTGGTGGAAGCGCCCCGCGCTCGACCAGCCGTAGGAGCCGCCGAAGATGGCGCCGTTGCCATGGGCGGCGCGCACGCGGGAGAGCTCGCCCGCGACGAGGTCCAGCGCCTCGTCCCAGGGCACCTCGACGAAGGGTTCGCGACCCCGGAGCGGGGGGGATTGCCCGGGGCCGCGCTCCAGCCACGACCGGCGGACGGCGGGGCGTCGGACCCGCAGGCGGGTCACCCTTTCGTCGAGCTGGTCGAGGCCGATCTGTGTAGGTTCGGGATCACCGCGGAAGGGCGCGAGGCGGGGGAGGCCGTCGGTCTCCTCGACCTCGTAGATCCCCCAATGGGCCGCGGTATAGCGCATATCAGCCGCCGAGGATGCGTCGCGATAGCGCGACCGAGCGCAGCCCGTCCTCGCCGGTGGCCATCGGCGCGGTGCCGGTGCGGACGGCCTCGGCGAAGACCTCGAACTGTTCGGTGAACATGTCGGGCATGGGCAGCGTGCGCTCCTCGTAAGCGTCGTTCAGCCGGGTCGCGAGCCGCCCGTCCGAATTCCCGCCGAGCACCGCCGGGCCGCCGGCCATGCCCTTGGTGCCATAGACCCAGACGCCGTTATGCTGGGCGCGGGCGCGCCGCGTGATGCTGGTCGCGGCCATGGCACCGCTCTCGAAGCGCAGGCTGGCCGAGATCGTCTGGTCGAGGCCGTTGCCGGGATCGCGGTCGACGATCGCGGCCACGTCCGCCACCGGCGAGGGGTCGAACCAGCAGAGCAGGTCGTAGAGATGCACGCCCACGGCGGCGAGGATGTCGGCGCCGGCCTGGGCGGGATCGGCGCGCCAGTTGGTCCAGGGCGCATAGGCGGTGTGGAAGGTCGCCTGCATCATCACGATCTCGCCGAGATCCCCCGCCTCGATGAGCCGCTTCACCTCGCGGGCCACGGGGTGAAGGCGGCGCTGGAAGCCGAGGCCCAGCGTGACGCCGGCCGCCTCGCAGGCGGCGATCATCGCCTGGCAGTCGGCCTCGCTGAGCGCCATCGGCTTTTCCACCAGCACGTGCTTGCCGGCGGCGGCCGCCGCCTCGGTCTGGGCCCGGTGCTGGTCGTTCGGGGTCGAGATGAAGACCGCGTCGCAGGCGGGGTCGGCCAGCATCTCGTTGAGGCTCGCATAGGCGCGCCCCCCGAAGCTGCCCGCGAAGGCCGCGCTCTTGGCAGGTGCGCTGCCGACCGCGCCCGCCAGCGTCTGGTCGCGGGTCGCCTTCAGCGCCGGTGCGATCACCTGGCTGGCGTGGGCTCCGGTTCCGATCAATCCCCAGCGCATGCGTCTCTCCTCAGAACCTCAGGGCCATGGTGCCGCCGCCCTCGACGGGCAGCGCCGCGCCGGTCACGAACGACGCGCCGTCGCCGGCAAGATACAGCATGGCGTCGGCAACATCGCCGGGCGTGCAGACCCGGCCGAGCGGGTTCAGCCGGGACATGGCCTCCATGCGGCGGGCGAGCTGGTCCTCGCCCAGAACCTCGAGCCGGTCAACCGAGGGCATCTCGAGCCCGCTCGGGCAGACGGCATTGGCGCGGATGCCGTCGCGGCCGTGATCGGCGGCGATCTGGCGGGTCAGCTGCAGCACCGCGGCCTTGGAGACGCCGTAGGCCGCCATGCCGGGCATGGTCAGCAGCGCCCCCTGCGAGGCGACGGTGATGATGGAGCCGCCGCCGCCGGCCTGCATCAGCGGGATGATCGCCTGGCAGCTCAGGAACACCGAGGTGACATTCACCTCCATGATCCGGTTCCAGTCCGCGAGCGAAGTCTCGGTGACGGTGCGCGCGCCCGGCGGGTCGATGCCGACGGTGCAGGCGAGCACGTCGATGCGGCCGAAGCGGGTCTTGGCGGCGCTGGCCAGCCGCGCGCAGTCGGCAGAGAGGGTCAGGTCGGCCTCGATCACCAGATCACCGGCCTCGCCCAGGCCCTCGGTGCGGATGTCGGCCAGCACCAGCTTGGCGCCCTCGGAGCGGAAGCGGTCGGCGCAGGCCCGGCCCACGTTCGAGCCGGCGCCGGTGATGACCACCACGGTCTCGTTGAAATCGTTCATGCCATGCTTCCCCCGCCGTCGACGCGCAATACCTGGCCGGTGATGAAACGGGCCGCCGGCGAGGCCAGGAAGGCGACGGCTCCGGTGGCGTCCTCGGGCGCCTGTTCGCGGCGGAAGGCCTGATCCTCGACCATCCGCTCGATCGCGCGAGACGGGAAGACCGCGCGCACGCGGTCGGTGGGCGTGAAGCCCGGGGCCACCGCATTGACGGTGATCCCGTAGGGCCCGAGCTCGCGGGCGAGCGCATGGGTCAGGCCCACGACACCGCCCTTGGCCGCCACATAGGCGGTCAGGTTCGCGGGCGGGTCCTCGCGGTAGAGCGAGGCGGTGATGCCGCTGAAGGCCGAGGTCGAGGCGATGTTGATGATCGCCCCCGCCTGGCGGGCCTTCATGCCGGGCAGCACGGCGCGGATGCAGAGGAACTGGCTGGTCAGGTTCAGCCGCAGGGTGCGGTCCCAGTCCTCGAGCGAGGTCTCCTCGAGCCGCGCGCCGGTGATGGCGGCGCCGGCGTTGTTCACCAGCACCTCGACCGGGCCGAGGCGTGCCTCGACCTCGGCGAAGGCCTCGGCAACGGAGGCCTCCTCGCAGGCGTCGAAGGCGATCGTGGTCAGCTCGGGGGCCTCGGCGGCCAGGGCCGCGAGGGCCTGGCCGTTGATGTCGAGCGCGGCGACGCCGAAGCCGTCCCGCGCCAGGGCGAGCGCATGGTGCCGGCCCATGCCGGCGGCGGCGCCGGTAACGACCGCGATCCTGCGCCCTGCCCCCGCCGTCATCGCCGGATCAGGCTCCGCGGATCCACTGGAAGTCGAAGTCGACCTTGGCATCCGCCATCAGCGCATGCAGCGGGCAGAGCTTGTGGACCTTGGCCCGCATCTCCTCGAGCCGCTCGTCGCTCTCGTCGGTCTGGATATAGGCCTTCTGGATGACCTTGTGGTAGTGGCGCGCGATCGGCTCGACCTCGGAGAAGAGCTTGCCGGTGCGCTTCATCTCGGCGCGGCGCACGTCATGGCGGCCTTCGGTCTCGAAACGCAGGCCCTTCACCTCGAACTTCATCTCGCGGCGCAGGATGTTGATGATCATCGCGGTGCAGGCGTTCAGCGCGCAGAGCGTGGCCTCGAGCGGCGTGGGGCCGCTGTCCTTGCCGCCGAGCTCGACCGGCTCGTCGTGAAAGAGCGGCGGCAGGTCACGGACCTGGCTCTGGCTCTGATAGTTGCCGAGATACTGGGTAGTAACGAAGATGCTCTGGATGCGGTCGTTGACCTGCACGTCCGCGGCAGCGGTCTCGGAAATGTCCATTCGCTGGTCCTCCTGATTGGCTCGGGTCAGATGCGGCCGAAAGCGCCGCAGTCGAAAGTCCAGGTGATCTCGCCGCGCTCCGCGCGCAGCTTCTCGCGCCGCGCCTCGCTGGCGGCGGCATCGAGCGCACCCTCGGCGCCGAAGACAAGGCCATAGGCGCTTTCCGCCTCGGCACGGGTCACACGGTGGTCGCGCATGTCCTCGATGACCTGGGCCGCGGGGCGCTCCAGCGGATCGCCGTAGCCGCCGCCGCCCGCGGTGACGCAGTCGAGCCGGTCGCCGGCCCTCAGGGTGAAGCGCTCGCGCGACTTGACCTTGTGGGACGATCCGTCGGTGCGCTCGATGACGCTCGACCAGCTCTGCGCCGGCAGGCCGCCCTTGAGCCCGTAGGGCTGGGTCGCATGGCGATCACCCCGGTGGGTGACCTCGAGCGAGCCCTCGGTCACCTCGAACACCCGGTGCATGCCGAGGCCGCCGCGATGGCGCCCCGCCCCGCCCGAATCGGCCTGGAGGCGCATGGAATGGATGCGCAGCGGATATTCGAGCTCCACCGCCTCGGTGGGCGCGTTCATCATGTTGGTGATGTCGGTCTCGATGTAGTCGACGCCGTCCTTGTTCGGCCGCGCGCCCATCCCGCCGCAGAAGAGCTCGAGATAGACATAGGCGCTGCCGTCCGAGATCCGCCGCCCCGAGAAGCTCACGCCCTGCATGCCCGAGGAACAGGCGCGCACCCGCTCCGGCATCGCCTGGGACAGGCAGCCGAAGATCACGTCGGTCATCCGGCACACGGTCATGGTGCGCGCGTTCACCGCCGCGGGGTGGTTCGGGTTGACCACGGTGCCTTCCGGCAGGGTCACCGAGATCGGCCGGAAGCAGCCGGCATTGTTCGGCAGCGTCGGGTCGGTCACGCAGCGCACGCAGTAATAGGTCACGCAGGCGGCATGGGAGAAGGCGGCATTGGCCGCGCCCTTCACCTGCGGATCGGTGCCGGTGAAGTCGACGTGCAGGTCCGAGCCCTTGATCGTCAGCGTGCACTGGATCTTGACCTTGGTGTCGAGATCCACGCCGTCGTTGTCGATGTAGTCCCAGTAGGTATAGGTCCCGTCCGGGATTTCGGCGAGGCGCGCGCGGGTGATCTGCTCGGCGCGGTCCATCAGGTCGCGCACCGCCTGCAGCACCCGGTCGGGCCCGTATTCGTCGCAGAGCTCGGCAAAGCGGTCCGCACCGGTGCGCACGGCGGCGATCTGCGCGCCGATATCGGCCTTCAGATGCTCGGGGATGCGCACGTTCATCAGCAGGATCGACAGGATCTGCGGGTCGTAGACGCCCTTCGACATCAGCTTGACCGGCGGCAGCACCAGGCCCTCCTGGAAGAGCTCGGTCGCATCCGGCGGCAGCGAGCCGATCGCCATGCCGCCGAGGTCGGACTGATGCGCCATCGAGGCCGCCACCGCCACCCGGCGGCCGTTCGCGAAGACCGGCGTCAGGATCGTGGTGTCGGGCAGATGCGTGCCCCCGTTATAGGGGTCGTTCATGATGTAGACGTCGCCCTTCTCCATCGTCTCGATGGGGAAGGCCTTGAGCAGCGCCTTGACGGTCGAGGCGAGCACGCCGAGATGCTGCGGCAGCGCCACCGACTGCGCCATCGTGTCGCCATCGACGGTGAAGAGCGCGCAGGAACAGTCCGCGCCCTCCTTCAGCACCACCGAGAAGGCACTGCGGATCAGCGCGCCTTCCATCTCCTGCGCCACGACGTCGAGCCGATTGCGCACGACCTCGAGCGTGATCGGGTCGATCGCCTCGGTCTGGGCGAACTTTTCGGCCTTGGTCATGACTGGGACACCTGCCACTGGGAGCGTCGGGGAAAGTCGAAGCGGCCGGACGAATAGCCGCCGTCGATCACGATGGTCTCGCCGGTGATGCTGGCCGCCCGGGCCGAGGCGAGAAACAGCGCCATCTCGCCGACATCGGTGCCGGTGGCGATGCGCTGGAGCGGGCTGTTGAGCTGATAGTAGTCGGCGATGCGCAGGAAGTCAGGGTCCGTCGACCCCTCGCGCGCCATCAGACCGGGCGCCACCGCGTTCACGGTGATGCCCATGGGGCCGTATTCCAGTGCGAAGGACCGGGTCAGCATCTCCAGCGCCGACTTGGTCGCCGAGTAGAGCCCGGCATCGGGACGCACATAGCGGTAGTTGCCGGAGGTGATGTTGATCACCCGGCCCGGACGGTTCTCTTCCTGCATCCGCTCGCAGACCGCCTGGGTGGCGAGGAAGGCCGCGCGGACATTGACCGAGAAGACGCGATCGAAATCCTCGGCCGTCACTTCGGCCACCGGCTTGGCGAAGTTGATGCCGGCACCGTTGATCAGGACCGAGACCGGCCCGGCAGCGGAGGGCACGAGATCGAGCATCGCCCCCACCCCGCCCGGCGCACCGAGGTCGCAGGCGATGGCATGGGCGCGCGGGAACTCGGCGAGCGCCTGGCGCGCGGCATCGGTGCGCCCGCGGTCGGAGCCCGCCACCACGACCGTGGCGCCGGCGCGCAGGAAGACGCGGGCGATGTCGAGGCCGACAAGGCCCGTTCCTCCGGTGACGAGGACGCAGCCCTCCTCCCAGGGGTCACGAGGCTCAGTCATGGCCCGGCATGTCGAGGATGATGTTGCCGTTCGGCTCCACCCGCGCGACCTCGCCGGGGAAGACGATGACCGTGCTGTCGACCTGCTCGACGATGAACGGGCCGGTGCGCGGCGTGCCGATCGGCAGTTTCGCGCGGTGGAAGACCGGCGCATCCACATAGGCGCCCGCCTCGGCGATGTAGACCTTGCGCGTGCCGGTCTGCGCCGCCTCCCAGGAGGGACCGCCCGCGGGCGGGTCGAGCACCAGCTTCGGCGCGGCGGCGAAATGCACCGTGCGCAGGTTCACGAATTCCACCGCGCCGGAGTTGCGCTGGCGGTAGACGCGCTCGTGGACCTCGTGGAACGTGTCGACCAGCCGCGCGATCGTGCCCTCGTCGACGTCACCCTCGATCGGCACTTCCAGCTCGTAGGACTGGCCGACATAGCGCATCTCGGCATAGCGGCGCACGCCGACCCGGGCGGCGTCGATCTTGTCGCGCGCCATGTCGGCGAGGCCGATCCGGTCGAGCTCGACCAGCGTCTCGGTCAGCTCGGCCAGCGTCGCCGGCGTGGCGGGACGGCGGAACGAGGCGGCATTGTCGTGCTCGACGTCGGAGACCAGCAGGCCGAAGGCCGAGAGCACGCCGGGCGCGAAGGGGATGATGACGCGCGGGATGCGCAGCATGCGCGCCAGCGAGCCGCCGTGCAGCGGGCCGGCACCGCCGAGCATGACCAGCGAGAACTCGCGCGGGTCGTAGCCGCGCGCCACGGTCAGCAGGCGGATCTCGTCGGCCATGCGGTTGTTGAGGATCGTGTGGATGCCGGCCGAGACCTCGGCCTTGTTCATGTTGATCCGCCCGCCGAAGGCTTCGAGCACCCGGTGCGAGGCCTCGGGGTCGAGCTTGACGCCGCCGCCGGCGAAATAGGCCGGGTTCAGGTAGCCCATGACGATGCTGGCATCGGTCACCGTCGGCTCGGTGCCGCCGGTGCCGTAGCAGACCGGGCCCGGGACCGAGCCGGCGCTGTGCGGGCCGACATGCAGGCTGCCCGCCTCGTCGATCCAGCCGATCGAACCGCCGCCGGCGCCGATGCTGACCACGTCGATCATCGGGATGCGGATCGGGTATTTCAGCACCTTGCCCTCGGTGGAGGTCAGGGGCTTGCCGTCGACGATCACGCCGATATCGGCCGTGGTGCCGCCGATATCGTTGGAGATGAGGTTCTTCTCGCCGCAGATCTCGCCGATGAGCTGCGCCGCGACCACGCCCGCCGCCGGGCCGGAGCGCAGCAGGCTGACCGGGCGCGACATGGCCGAGCTCGCCGCGACAATGCCGCCGCGGGACTGCATGATCTCGAGCTGGGCCGGCACCTCGATGGCGGCGAGCTGGCCTTCGAGCGCGCCGATGTAGCTCGCGACCTTGGGCCGCAGATAGGCGTCGACCGTGGTGACCAGCGTGCGCTCGTATTCACGGAAGGTCGGGTCGATCGAGGACGACAGCGAGACCTTAATATCGGGCGCTTCCTCGGCGATGATCTCGGCGGTGCGGATCTCGTGCCGGGGATCGAGGAACGAGAAGAGGTAGCAGACGGCGATCGCCTTGACCCCGTGCTCGTCACGCAGGGCGCGGACGGCGGCGCGGACCATCTCCTCGTCGAGCGGCTTCAGGATCGTGCCATCGGCGGCGATTCGCTCGGTGATGCCGTAGCGGCGGCGACGCGGCACCAGGAACTCGGGCGTCTCGCCGTCGATGAAGAGGTTGTAGAGCTCGGAGCGCTTCTGCCGCCCGACGGTCAGCACGTCCTCGAAGCCCTCGGTGGTGATGAGCCCGGTGACGGCGCCCTTCTGCTCGACGACCGCATTGGTCGCGACCGTGGTGCCGTGGATGAACCGCTCCACCTCGGTGGGCGAGAGCTCCATGCTGCCGAGCAGCTCGCGCAAGCCGGTAACCACGCCGATCGACGGATCGGCGGGGGTGGAGGGAACCTTGGTCAGCGCCATCCGCCCGCTCGCGGTCATGCCCACGACATCGGTGAAGGTGCCGCCTACATCGATAGCGACGGACAGGCCGGCCATGTCCGGACGATCCCCAACGAGCGACTGGTCGGTCACGACGCTTCCTCTTCGTTGCGTAAGGCGCAACACCGTTGCGCAATGGATGCTCATTTGTGGCAATACTTGTCCGAGCGGTCAAGCAGAAACTCCGGCACCAGCGAGAGGCGGATCGGTCCACCGCATGGATCCGCGCAACGCCCCTGGCGAAAGCACCGCCGGCCAATCGCTTGGCGATTGACGGCGCACGTTCCGCGGCAGTAGCACTCGGATATCACCCTGCGTGCACGAGGTTGCTGCATCGCCAAGGATCATGCCCCGGTGCCTCACGCCGTGCAGGCGAACCGGCCCGAGCCAGCGCCGGCGCTGACCGATGGCGCGCGCGCGGTCGCGCGGGGCCTGCGGCGTGCATCGATCTCGCCCGGCTCGGTCGGGGTGCTGGCCCTGCTGCTCGATGCCACGGCACTGACGCTCGGCTACTGGCTGGCAGGATATGTCTCGACGCCCGAGGGATTCGCGCCCTGGCGCATGGCGGGGATGTCGGCCGTCCTGGCGTTCGCCGTGGTCCTGCTCGTCTGGCTGTTGCGCGACTATCGCCTGCGGCGGCTGCGTCGCTTCTTGCCCGGGGTCGCGAAGCTGACGGTGCTCGCGCTCCTCGCGGCCGTCTATGCCGGCCTGGACCCGATCGCGAGCCTGGTCGTGATCGCATTCCTGGCACCGGCCCACGCGCTCGGCGCGCTGCTCGCCGGCGCGGCGCTCGACTTCGGGCTGACCGAACGCCGCGCGGTCATCGTCGGCGGCGGCGAACGCGCGCTGGGGGTGATGAAAGAACTGGCCGCGGCGCGGGCCGACATCCAGGTCTGCGGCATCTTCGACGACCGCGACGACGCCCGTTCGCCGCCGGTGCAGCGCGGCGTGCCCAAGCTCGGCACCCTGGCCGACCTGGTGGCCTTCGTGCGCGCGGCCGAGATCGACATGCTGATCGTCACCCTGCCGCTGGGCGCCGGGCGCCGCATCCGCGAGATGCTGAAGGCGGTCGAGGTTCTGCCGGTCGATGTGCGGCTGTCGGACTTTTCCGACGATCCGACCTTCCAGCGCCATGCCGAGCGCCGGGGCGACGGCGGGCTGATCGACCTGATGGCCCGACCGCTGCGCGAGCGCCAGCGGCTGACCAAGCGCGTGCTCGACCTCGTGGGGGCCAGCGTCGCGATCATCCTGCTGTCGCCGGTGATGATCGCCACCGCCGTCGCGATCCGCCTCGAGAGCGATGGCCCGGCGCTGTTCCGCCAGACCCGCCATGGCTACAACCACCGCCCGGTGACGGTCTGGAAGTTCCGCTCGATGTACCACGCGGCGTCGGATCCGACCGCCCGCCGGCTGGTGACGCGCGACGACCCGCGCGTTACCCGTGTGGGGCGGTTCATCCGCCGCACCTCGATCGACGAGCTGCCGCAGCTCTTCAACGTGCTTCGGGGCGATCTGTCGCTGGTCGGGCCGCGGCCGCACGCGCTGAACGCGATCTCCAGCCGCCAGGATCCGTTCGAGGCGATCGTCGAGGGCTATGCCGCCCGCCACAAGGTCAAGCCCGGCGTCACCGGCCTGGCGCAGATCAATGGCTGGCGGGGCGAGATCGACGACCCCGAGGCGCTGCGCCGCCGCGTCGAGCTCGACCTGCAGTACATCGAGAACTGGTCGATCTGGCTCGACCTGCGCATCCTGGCGCTGACGCCCTTCCGGCTCCTCGGCTCCGAGAACGCATACTGAGGGACGGGCCGCGGGGCCCGCCCCCGGGTCATGGCCGCGTCAGGCGGTATGCGCCTGATGGCCGAAATAGAGGAACTCGCGGTCCATCGCGGCTATCTCGGCCGCCGCCAGCGTCAGGCTCGGGCTGTCCAGCAGCCGATGGCTCGACTGCGACGCCACCCAGGCATCGGCCGTCTGCAGCGTGGTGAGCGTGTAGCTGACCTGCTCGCTCAGGTAGTGGGTCGGGATCACCACCTTCGGCCGCAGCCGCTCGACGATCGCATTCGCCTGTGCGGCCGAGAGGATATGCTCCGAGCCGTCGACGGGCATGGTCAGCACGTCGACGCGGCCGATCGCGTCCCAGAAGCCGTCCGCGGGGTCGTGGCGGTTGTCGCCCCAGATCAGCGTGCGGATCCCGCCTGTCTCGATCAGGTAGACCACATTGTCGAGATGCCCGACATTGTCCGGCGGGCAGGCCTGGCCGCCGAACTCGGCAACCGCGTCGGTCCAGCTGTACCAGCCGGGCGCGCGGCAGACATGCTTGTCGGCAAAGCCGGTGATCGTCACATCGGCGAAGGCGTAGCGGCCGACCATGCGGTCGAGCACCATGGTCGAATGCGGGCGGTGGATCGCATCATGGTCGAAATGCGCATGGGTGGACAGGGTGATGTCCACCGGGATCTGCGGAAACTCCTGCCGGAACCACATGCCCCAGGCGCCGGAGGGATCGTCCCGCCAGGGGTCGAAGAGGACGCTGGTCCCGCCCGGCGAGGTGATCTTCAGCGCGCAATGGCCGTAGAAGTCGATGCCAACCGGCCCGTCCGCGAAGCCCCCGGCCTCCTGCAGCCCGATGACATGGTTGTTGTTGCCCGGCTGGAGCCAGGCCTGAGACTGCGCCTGGGCGCGCGAGCCCGCGATCAATGACCCCGCCGCACCGAGGCCGATGCCCCCGGCCGCGACCAGGAAGCCGCGGCGCGTCGCGGCGAGCTTTTCGTCAGGAGTGTCGTCCATTCTCATGCCTCCTCTGTCCTTCTTGATGAATGACCGAGGCTAGCACGCGCGCCGGGTGCGGACCGGATGGGCTGGATGGGGGCAGACTATGGGGGCGGCCCCCATACCCGCGCGGCTAGCGGCGCGAGAGCAGATAGCTGCGCAGGTTGACCTCCGGCGCCAGACCGAGCTTGGCGCGGATGTTGTTGCGGTGGAAGTCGATGGTGCTCTTGCCGCGGTTGAGCCGCCGGGCGATGTCCTTGCTCGCATAGCCACCCATGACCATCTGGGCCACCTCGATCTCGGCCGGCGTCAGCTGCGCGAAGATCCGGTCGAGACCGTCGCTGTCGCGCGTCAGCAGCATGTCGAGGCCGCGTTCGAGCAGGTCGAGCTGCGTGCGCTGGGGCTCGTGCCCGCCGAGGCCCTGCCGCAGCCGCGCGAGATGCGGCTTGATCGAGCGCTGCAAGCGACGGGCAATGACGCGCTCGGTCTCGACACGCGAGGTTTCGAGATTGGCGATCAGCACCCGCAGCGCCGCATTCGCGTCCTGTATCTCGCGCGTGCGCTCGTCGACCCGCCGCTCCAGATCGCGCAGCGCCTGTTGCAGCAGGTCCTCGGCGCGGGCACGGCGGGCGGTCTCCAGCAGCAGCGCGAGATCGGTCTCGATGACGTCGCGGAACCCTGCGAGCCCCTCGCGGAACTGCAGCGCCGCCTCGTTGCGGGAGCGGTCGAGCATGCAGATGGTGCCGAAGATCTCGCCATCGGGCCAGCGGATCACGTGTCCCATGTAGAAGGACATGCCCCATTCCATGTCCTCATTGTCGCACCAGCGCGGATCCTGCGCGGCATCCTCGACCGTAAGCGCGCCGTCGTCGAGCACGCCGCGGCAATAGAGCCGGTCGCTCAGCTCGAAGGACTGCCCCTGGGCGTAAGGCGTGTCCGGGCTATGGCTCGCCACGAAGACGCGGTGCGCAGGCGGCTCGGTGCGCATGATCAGCGTGGCGGGAACCTGCGCGAGCTGCGCGATCAGGTCGACCACGCGCTGCCACTTGAGGACGGTCGCCGGGGCTACGCCTGGCTTGCCCACCACCCGCCTCAGCCGCGGGCCATCAGCCGGCCCGCGCCGAGGACCATCGCGAGGATGCCGGCCAGGCAGAGCGCGATCACCGGGACATTCGCGGGGGCGAGATTGGCCGCGATCACCCCGACCAGCGCCCAGACCACCGCCGCGCGGTAGGCCACGGCCTCGCCCGGCAGCCGCGCCGAGATCAGCAGCGCCGCCAACAGCCCCAGCGTCAGCATCAGCAGCGCCGCGACCTGCGGGCCGAGGATGCCGTGGCCGATCAGGACAACCGAGATCCCGACCGCCGTCGCCGCCGTCAGCCAGCCGGCATAGAGCCCGAGCGGCAGCGTCTGCCACGCCGCCGGCCCGGCGCGGGCAAGGGCTGTCACCGCGCCGATCGCCATCGGGATCATCATCAGCGTCGCCAGCACCGGCGCGCGGGCGGCGGTCTCGACCCAGGGCACGCCGATGGCGAGGCTGATCGCCAGCGGCGGGCATGCCCGTGTCCAGGCCGCATCCTGCGGCGCGGCCACGAGCGCCCAGCCGGCCGCCGCGATCAGCGCCAGATAGATCACCCCCCAGATCGAGAAGGCCCAGCCCGCCGGCACCGCCGGCCAGGGCGTGTCGCTCACCGGAAAGCTCTCGCGGTTGAAGCCGCCGAAGCCGCTGCTGAACCAGGGCGAGACCGCAAAGGCCACGGCCAGCACCAGGACCAGCAGGCGCCATCCCCGTCCCGGCATCACGCCGCTCCTCCGCCGCCGTGGTGGACGGCCTCGATATTGTTGCCGTCCGGGTCGACCACGAAGGCGGCGTAGTACTCCGCATGGTAGCGCGGGCGCAGACCGGGCGCGCCGTTGTCCCGGCCGCCGGCGGCAAGGGCGGCGGCGTGGAAGGCATCGACCTTGCCGCGCGTCCCGGCGCTGAAGGCCAGATGCAGCCGCGTGACGTCGCCGCCCGCCGCGACCACCCAGAAATCCCCGGCCGGATCGGGCGAGCGGCCCCAGCCCTCGGTCACCGCAAAGCCCGCCCCGCCCGGGTCGTCCGTCACCAGCCGATAACCGAGCGGCGCCAGCGCCGCGGCGTAGAAGTCGCGCGCCCGGGCGACATCCGCGACGAAGAGGTTCAGGTGGTCAATCATCCCGGCCCTCGGGCGCATGGCCTGTCGCCGCGCCGATCCGGGTGCGGACCCGGCGCACCAGCATCCAGACCACCAGCACCACCGGAAGGGTCAGCCCGGCGACGACGAGCGAGCGCGACACGCCCAGATGCTCGCCCGCCGGCATCAGCATCCCCGCGAGCAGGCTGACCCCGTAGTAGCTGATCGCCACCACCGAGAGGCCCTCGACCGTCTCCTGCAGGCGCAGCTGCAGCGCCGCGCGGCGGTCCATGGCACGCAGCACCTCGACGTTCTGCGCCTGGTTGGCGACATCGACGCGCGTGCGCAGGAGGTTCGCCGCCCGCTCGGCCCGGTCCGACAATTCGTCGAGCCGCGCCTTGGCCGAGCGGCAGGTGCGCATTGCCGGATCGAAGCGGCGCAGCATGAATTCGCCGAAAAGCTGGCGCCCGGCGATGCGCTCCTCGCGCATCACCTGGATGCGCTGGGTGACGATCGCCTCGTAGGCGCCGGCCGCCCCGAAGCGGAAGGCGGTGTCCGAGGCCAGCAGCTCCAGTTCGGCCGCGATCTTCAGCAGCCGGTCGAGGGTGGTCGCCTCATCGCCGGCATGGGCTGCCATCGCGCCGACGCATTGCGTCAGCTCGCGGTCGAGGCGCGCGACCGCCGCGGTGACCTCGCGCGCGGGGGGCAGGGTCAGCATCGCCATCGAGCGGTAGATCTCGACCTCGAGCAGCCGCTGAACGATCCGCCCCAGCCGCCGGGGGCCGATCCCGGGGCGGCAGAGAACCGCGAAGCGGCTGGTTCCGCCGGCGTCGATGCGGAAATCGCCCGCCACCACCGCGTCGCCCTCGGACACCCGGCTGACCGCGAGGCTTTCGGCCACGAACCATTCGGACAGGTCGCGGGCGAGGATCTGCGCCTCCTGCTCGGGCGTGACCGGCTCGACCCAGACGCGGCTCGCGGTCACGACGAGGCCCGGCGCCTGCGCCAGCCAGTCGGCGGGAAAGAGCCGCAGCGTCTCGTCGGAAAAGGCCCCGTCGCGGGTGCCGGTCTCTTCGGCGAAGATCGTGTAGGTCACGAACTCGGTGTGCATCTCCCAGGCGAGCGTCGCCCGGCCGAGCCTGCCGGTCCAGTGCCCCGCCCCCGGCGCCGGATGCGGCGCGCCGTAGCGATCGAGGAGTGCGGTCAGATGCGCCAGATCCGCGGCCCGGTCGCGCTCGGCGGCGGTGCCGGGCTGCTTGATCGCGATCATCGCCGCGCGGCAGGGCGGGCGCAGGTCGGGAAAGGGCCGCGCGTGCAGCTCGTTGGTCAGCGCATAGCGGTCGGGATAGTCGCCCAGCGGCAGCATCGTCATCGGATCTCCTGCCGCGCAGGGTGCCAATCCGGGGCCGCCTGTCCACCCGCCGCGCGCCCGGCGCGCGATGTCGCGGCCGGGCGTGCCCGGCGGGTCACAGGGGCGCGGTCAACGCCGCCCGAACAGCCGCTCGATATCCGCGAGCTTCAGCTCCACCCAGGTCGGCCGGCCATGGTTGCACTGGCCCGAGAAGGGGGTCGCCTCCATCTCGCGCAGCAGCGCGTTCATCTCGTCGGCGCGCATCTGCCGGCCCGAACGCACCGATCCGTGGCAGGCCATGCGCGAGAGCACCGCGTCGATCCGCGCGCCCAGCGCGTCTGCGTCCTCGGCGAGTGCATCGGCCAGATCCGCCAGCAGCCGCCGCCCGTCGACCGCGCCGAGCAGCGCCGGCGTCTCGCGCAGGCAGATCGCATTGCCGCCGAAGGGCTCGACGACGAGGCCGAGCCGGTCCAGCGCCTCCGCCGCATCGAGGATCCGCGCAGCCGCGGCAGGGTCGAGCTCGACGATCTCGGGGATCAGCAGCATCTGCCCCGCCACCCGCCCGCCGGCGCGCTCGGCCTTCAGCCGCTCGTAGACCAGCCGCTCATGCGCCGCATGCTGGTCGACGATCACCATGCCGTCGGCGGTCTGGGCGATGATCCAGTTCGCATGCAGCTGCGCGCGCGCCAGCCCGAGGGGAAGCTCCTCCTCCAGCGCCTCGACCACCTCGGGCGCGGGCGCCGGGGCCTCGATGCGCACCGACTGCGTCTCGAAGGCCAGCGCCCGTTCGGACCAGCCGCGCGGGGCATGCAGCCGCTCCGACAGCGCGCCCACCGGTTCGGCCCGGAAGGCACCCAGCATCCCGTGCCCCGTGCTGGTCGCGCCGCGGTGCCCCGCTTCGGCCAGCGCGGATTTCAGCGCGCCGAGCACGAAGCCGCGCACCAGGCCCGGATCGCGGAAGCGGACCTCGGCCTTGGCGGGGTGGACGTTCACGTCCACCTCCTCGGGGGGCACATCGAGAAACAGCGCCACCACCGGATGGCGGTCGCGCGACATCAGGTCGGCATAGGCCCCGCGCAGCGCCCCGATCAGGAGCTTGTCGCGCACCGGCCGGCCGTTGACGAACAGGTACTGCGCCACCGCCGCACCCCGCGAAAACGTCGGCAAGCCGGCGAGCCCCGCCAGCCGCATCCCCTCGCGGGCGGCGTCGACCCGCACCGCATTGGCGACGAAATCCGCCCCGATCAGCGCCGCGAGCCGCGTGCCCAGCCCGTCGAAGAGATCGCCCTCGGCCGCCTCCAGCCGCAGGATCTCGCGCGGCCGGTCGGGATCGCTCGCATCGGTCAGGCCGAAGGCCACGTCGGGCGCCGCCATGGCCAGCCGGCGCATCACGTCGCCGATCGCCTGCGCCTCGGCGCGGTCGGAGCGGAGGAACTTCAGCCGCGCCGGCGTGCCCGAGAACAGCGCCTCGAGCGTGACCACCGTGCCGCGGGCCAGCGCGGCGGGGCGCACGGCCGTCGCCTCGCCCGCGCGCAGGGTGATGCTGGCCCCGGCCATGGCGCCGCGCGCCCGCGAGGTCACCGTCAGCCGCCCGACGGCGCCGAGCGAGGGCAGCGCCTCGCCGCGAAAGCCGAAGCTCAGGATGTTGGTCAGGTCGGTGCCGTCGATCTTGGACGTGGCATGCCGCGACAGGGCCAGCGACAGCTCGGACTCGGGGATCCCGTGCCCGTCGTCGGCCACGCGGATCAGCCGCTTGCCGCCGTCGGCATAGGTGACCTCGACCCGGCGCGCACCGGCATCGAGCGCGTTTTCGACCAGTTCCTTGATCGCCGAGGCGGGGCGCTCGACCACCTCGCCCGCGGCGATGCGGTTGGCCGCCGCCGCGTCGAGCTGCCGAATCGGGGGGCGCCCGGCCTGTATATTGGGGTTCGCGACGTTCATGCCGCTACCCATAGCACAGGCCCGCGCGGCCCGCACCATGGTTAATGTGTCGAAATGACCCCTTCCGGGCGGCCCACGACCACGAAGCTCAGCCCCTCCGGGTCCAGCAGCCGCGCCGCCACCCGGGCGATGTCGTTGAGCGTCACCGCCTCGATCAGCGCGTTGCGCGCGCTGACATAGCCGATGCCCAGGCCCTCGAGCTGGATCCCCAGGAGCTGCCCGGCGGTGCGCCCGTAGCCGTCGAAGCGCAGCGGCCAGGCGCCGGTCAGATAGCGCTTGGCGCGGTTGAGCTCCTCCTCGGTGACGCCCCCCTCGGCCATGCGCGCCCATTCGGCCCGCACCAGCTCCATCGCCTCCGCCGCACGGGCATTGGCGGTCGAGAAGCGGCCGGTCATCAGCGCCCCGTAGTCGCCGGTCGAGAGGCTCGAATACACCCCGTAGGTCAGCCCGCGCCGCTCGCGTATCTCGTCGGTCAGCCGCGAGCCGAAGCCGCCGCCGCCGAGGATGTGGTTCATCACGAAGGCCGGCACGAAGTCGGCATCGTCGCGCGCGAGCCCGGCATGGCCGAAGACCACCATCGACTGCGGGATGCCGAGATCGATGACCGTCACCCCGCCGGCCAGTGCCGGCTCGGCCACCGGCGGCAGGTCGGGTCCGCCCTCGGGCAGACCGCCGAACAGGCGATCGAGCATCGGGCCGACCTCGTCCGGGCGGATGTCGCCCACCACCGAGACCGTCAGCCGGTCGCGCACCAGCGCCGCCCGGTGGGCCGCGCGGATGGCCGCCTCGTCGATCGCGGCGACGCTCTCGGGCGTGCCATCGAGCGGCAGGGCGTAGGGGTGGCCGGGGAAGGCGGCGGCATTGAAGGCGCGCGCCGAGATCCGGCCCGGATCGGTCTCCTGGCTGCGCAGCCGCGCCAGCATCTGCCCGCGCAGCCGCGCCACCGCCGGCGCGTCGAAGCGCGGCTCGGTGAGGGCGCTGCGGATCAGATCCACCGTATCGTCGCGGGTCTCGCTCAGCATTTCCACCGACACGCCGACACCGTCGCGGCCGGCGCTGAAGCGGAAGCGCGCGGCCAGTTCCTCGCGCACCTCGGCGAAGGCGGTGGCGTCGCGATCGCCGGCGCCCTCGTCGAGCAGCGACACCATCAGGTTGGTGACACCCGCCAGCCCTTCGGGGTCGAGCACGCCGCCGCCGCGGAAGCTCGCCTCGATGGCGATGATCGGGATCGTGTGATCCTCACTGACCCAGGCGGTGATGCCCCCCGCGGAGGTCACCTCGACGATCTCGATCTCGGCCCGCACCGGCAGGGTCGAGGCGAGCAGCAGCGCGCTGGTGGCAAGGGCGCGGATCATGGGACGGGTCACTGTCCTCGTCATTGGCCAAGCCCCCCGGTCGCCGGCGCATCCTCGGTCCCGAGCATCCAGCCGGTGACCGACGATTCGGGCCTCAGCACCGCCCGCGCCGCGGCGAGGATCTCGTCCGGCGTCACCGATTGCAGCACCGCCGGCCAGGCCTCGATGTCCTCGAGCGTCAGGCCGGATGTCAGCCCCGCCCCGATCCGCCGGGCGCGTCCCATCTGGCTGTCGAGCGCGAAGATCTCCGCCGCGCGCACGCGCCTGCGCACGCGCTCGAGCTGCGCCGGGTCCGGGCCGTCCTCCAGAAACTGCGCGATCAGCGCATCGAGCCGCGCCTCGGCCTCGGCAAGGTCCACCTCAGGCTTGGGCGTGACATGCAGCGCGAAGATCTGCTGATCGAGCCCGAGATCGGAATAAGAGGCGCCGCCGCCAAGCGCGATCTCCTCCTCGATCTGCAGGCGCTGGCCGATCACCGAGGTGATCCCCGACCCGCCGAGGAGGTCGGCGAGCAGCCGCAGCGCCGCCGCCTCGCGCTGGTCGCCGGGCCGGCGCGGGGGCGCGAGATAGCTGCGCGCGACGTAAGGCCGCCGCACCCGCTCGTCACGCAGCTCGAAGCGCCGGGCGCCGAGATGCGGCGGCTCCTGCGCGCGCACGCGCGGCACGATCGCCTCCGACGCCGGGATCGGCCCGAAATGCGCCAGCGCCAGCCGCTCGACCTCGGCGGGGTCCACGTCCCCCGCCACCACCAGGATGGCGTTGTTCGGCGCGTAATGCTTGCGGTAGAAGTCCATCGCACCGGCCTCGTCGAGCGCCGCGATCTCGTGCGCCCAGCCGATCACCGGCCGCCCGTAGGGGTGATTCAGATACATCGTCGCCCGGCGCAGCTCGCCGAACGGCCCGTCGGGCGAATTCTCCACCACCTGCCGGCGCTCCTCGGACACCACGTCGCGCTCGGCCAGAACGGCTGCCGCACCGGGGGCGAGGTTCACCATCCGCTCGGCCTCCATCGCCATGACCATCTCCAGCCGGTCGGCGGCGATGCGCTGGAAATAGGCGGTGTAGTCGCTCGAGGTGAAGGCGTTGTCCTCGCCGCCGTTCTCGCGCACCAGCCGGCTGAACTCGCCGTCCTCCAGCTCCGCCGTCGCCTTGAACATCAGATGCTCGAGGAAATGCGCCAGTCCCGACTGGCCCGGCGGATCATCGGCCGCGCCGACCCGGTACCAGACCATATGCGTGACCACCGGCGCGCGGTGATCCTCGATCACCACCCCCTGCATCCCGTTCGGCAGGGTGAAGGTGGTGACATCCGACGCCCATGCCGGAAGGGCGGCCAGCATCGTCATGGCAAGAGCGGCGATCGGCGCATGCATCAATCTCTCCCGGAGGCGTGCCACGAACCTACCGGGATGCGCGGCCGGATCAACCGGGGGGCACGCAGGCGTGAGCGGCGGTGATGCGCACAGTGCGCGCATTTGCATGGCACTGAAATCACTTGATTATTCCAGACCGCTAACCATTAGGAAAGCTTCGTTAACAGGAAAAGCTTCCTTTAGAGGAATTGAGCCATCCCCTTTCCCGAGCCCGTGCGAAGCACTGCTTCGCGCGGGTTCGTCGGCCGGAGCGCGTGAGCGCGGAAGCCGAGGGGCGTTGGGCATTCCCGTCGCTCTGTAATCCGCGCGCCGCCTGGGCGGCGCGGATTTGTCGACGGACAAATCCGCGGAGGGAAGGCGGTGCCGGTGCGTACGAGTCCACAGGCCTGGCGGCGAAGCGATCAATCGCTGTCAGAACGTGCCGAGCGTGAAGGCCCGCAGGCACCATTCGCCGTGGCGGGCGATCAGCGCACGGGTCTCGGGCTCGGAGCCGAGCTCGCCCATCGCCGCGCCATAGGCGACGAGCCGCTCGTACGGCGCCAGCGCCAGATGCGTGCCGAGCACGTCCGCGCTCCAGCGCGCCATCGTCGCGCGATCCGAGGCCGTCAGCTGCCCCGCCGCATATCCGTACTGGCCCGCCATTACGATGTAGGTCGCGCAGCGCAGGGCCTGAGCGGCACTGCCCTCGATGACGCGCGCAGGCGCCTCTGCCTCCGCCGCCGATGGCGATGCCGCGGCGGCCAGCGCCACGACCATGCAGCCCGCGCGTGCCAGCCCCGTCCGGCGCATGGCATCCCCCTTCGATCCACCCGCGGGCAGTGTGACCGCTTGCGCCGCCCGGGTCATCCCACGAGATGCTAATGGCTTAACGACCCCCCGCTTGCATCGGCGGCGGAATCAGCTAGGTGACGGGGGCCGGCCGCGAACCCGAGCGGCCGTGCCATCCGTCAGGAGACATCGCGATGACCCGGGATCCGCTGTTCATCGTCGCCGCCATCGCCTGCCTCGCGGTCGTGGCCGTGCTGCTGGTGGGCGTTATCGGCTTTGCCAAGGGCGGCGATTTCAACCGCAAGCACGCCAACCGGATCATGCGGCTGCGGCTGCTGATGCAGTTCATCGCGGTGATCCTGATCGTCGCCTTCGTCTATTTCGCGCGCCGGGGAGGGTGAGGGCATGGTCGTCCTGAACAAGATCTACACACGCACCGGCGACAAGGGCGAGACCGCGCTCGGCGACGGCTCGCGGGTGGCCAAGCACGCGCTGCGGGTGAGCGCCTACGGCACCGTCGACGAGACCAATGCGGCGATCGGGCTCGCACGCCTGCACGCGGCAGGCGAGATGGATGCGGCGCTGGGGCGGATCCAGAACGACCTGTTCGATCTCGGCGCCGATCTCTGCACGCCCGAGGCCGACGCCCCGGCGCGCGAGCGCCTGCGCGTGGTCGCGGCCCAGGTCGACCGGCTGGAGGCCGAGATCGACGCGATGAACGCCGACCTTTCCCCCCTGCGCAGCTTCATCCTGCCCGGCGGCACGGCGCTCGCCGCGCATCTGCACCTCTGCCGGACGGTCTGCCGGCGGGCGGAGCGGCTGGCGGTGGACCTGGCGGGGGCCGAGCGCGTGAATGCGGATGCCGTGCGCTATCTCAACCGGCTGTCGGACTGGTTCTTCGTGGCCGGCCGGGTCGCCAACGACGGCGGGGCGGCCGACGTGCTCTGGGTGCCGGGGGCCAACCGGTAACCCTGCCGCGGCGCCCTTCTTTGAACTGAAACGATCCGCGGCTATTCTGGCGCGGGGGGCGTGCGGCGCGCCGCACGCGGGTCTGCCCGAGGGGTGCCATGCTGCCGGCTCGTCTGCCATCGGTCTATTCGCCCGCCGAGCTGCGCTCGGATGCCTTCGTGCACATGGCGGGCATCGCCTTCGCGCTGGTGGCCGCACCGGTGCTTGTCCTGCTCGCGGTGCTCTGGATCGGTGATGCGGGCACCGTCTCGGCCATGGCCGTCTATGTCGTCTGCCTGCTCGCCATGCTGACCTGCTCGGCGCTCTACAACATGGCGCGCTGGCCGGGCTGGACGGACACGCTGCGCCGGATCGACCAGTCGGCGATCTACCTCAAGATCGCCGGCACCTACACGCCCTTCGCGGTGCTGACCGGCGCGACCGCCGGCCCGTTCCTGGTCGGCATCTGGAGCGCGGCGCTCAGCGGGGCGGCGCTGATCCTCTTCGGCCCCGCCGGGCTGCGGCGGATCAGCTTCCTGTTCTACGTCCTGCTCGGATGGGCGGGGCTCGCCGTCGGCGGCCCGCTCATCGACGGGCTGAGCGGAGCGGGAATGGCGCTGATCTTCGTCGGCGGCGTTCTCTACACCGCAGGCATCGCCTTCCTGCTCTGGGAACGGCTGCCGCACCACAACACCATCTGGCATGTCTTCGTACTGGCCGCGACCGCCCTGCTCTACGCGGCCGTGGTCGTGGAGCTGCACAACGGGTCGCTCACCTCGGCCGCACTGGCGCAGCAGGCGCTCTGAGCGGGCCTGCCGAAGTCGCTATTGCACTGCAAACCACCGCCGCTTAGACGGGACGGGACCGGAATCCGACGCGTGTTCCGGCCGGCAGGAGGAGCGGGCGCATGAAGATCCTCGTCCCCGTCAAGCGGGTGATCGACTACAACGTGAAGGTCCGGGTGAAGGCCGACGGGACCGGGGTCGACCTCGCCAACGTCAAGATGTCGATCAATCCCTTCGACGAGATCGCCGTCGAAGAGGCGATCCGTCTGAAGGAAAAGGGACTGGCCGAGGAGATCGTCGTGGTCTCGATCGGCGTGAAGCAGGCCCAGGAGACGCTGCGCACCGCGCTCGCCATGGGGGCCGACCGCGCCATTCTCGTCGTCACCGGCGAGGACGTCAGCCAGGACGTCGAGCCGCTGGCCGTGGCCAAGATCCTCAAGGTGGTGATCGACGCCGAGGCGCCGGGCCTGGTGATCGCCGGCAAGCAGGCGATCGACAACGACATGAACGCCACCGGCCAGATGCTGGCGGCCCTTCTCGGCTGGCCGCAGGCGACCTTCGCCTCCGAGATCGCCATCGACGGGGGCAAGGCCACCGTCACCCGCGAGGTCGACGGCGGGCTGCAGGTGATCTCCGTGAACCTGCCCGCGATCGTCACCTCGGACCTGCGGCTGAACGAGCCGCGCTACGCCAGCCTTCCCAACATCATGAAGGCCAAGAAGAAGCCGCTCGACGAGAAGACCGCCGCCGATTTCGGCGTCGACACCACGCCGCGGCTCAAGATCGTCAAGACCGTCGAGCCGTCGACCCGCAAGGCGGGTGTGCGGGTCGGCTCGGTCGACGAGCTGATCGCGAAGCTGAAGAACGAGGCGGGGGTGATCTGATGGCGATCCTGGTCTTTGCCAAGCACGACAATGCCCATCTCAACGACGCCACCGCCCGCGCGGTGACCGCGGCCAAGGCGATGGGCGGCGACATCCACCTGCTGGTCGCCGGCGAGAATGCAGGCGCGGTGGCCGCCGAGGGCGCGGCGCTCGACGGCGTCGCCAAGGTGATCCATGTCGAGGGCGCGGCCTATGCCCACCGGCTGGCCGAGCCGCTGACGGACCTGATCCGCTCGATGGCGGATGGCTACTCGCATGTCGTCTTCCCCGCCACCACGACCGGCAAGAACGTGGCCCCGCGGCTGGCGGCGCTGCTCGACGTCATGGTGATCTCGGACATCACCGGGGTCGTGGCCCCCGACACGTTCGAGCGTCCGATCTATGCCGGCAATGCCATCCAGACCGTGCAGTCGGGCGACGCGGTCAAGGTCATCACCGTGCGCGGCGCGAACTTCGACGCCACCGGCACGCAGGCCCCTGCGCCGATCGAGACCGCGGCGGCCGCGGCTGACCCGGGCATATCGGCCTGGGTCGAGGACCGCGTGGCCAGCAGCGACCGTCCCGAGCTCGCCTCGGCGCGGATCGTCGTCTCCGGCGGGCGCGGCGTCGGCTCGGAGGAGAACTTCGCCATCATCGCCAGCCTCGCCGGCAAGCTCGGCGCCGCGGTCGGCGCCAGCCGCGCGGCGGTGGACAGCGGCTACGCGCCCAACGACTGGCAGGTGGGCCAGACTGGCAAGGTCGTGGCGCCGGAGCTTTACATCGCCGTCGGCATCTCCGGCGCGATCCAGCATCTGGCGGGCATGAAGGACAGCAAGGTCATCGTCGCCATCAACAAGGACGAGGAGGCGCCGATCTTCCAGGTCGCCGACTACGGCCTGGTCGGCGACCTGTTCCAGCTGGTGCCCGAACTGGAGAAGAAGCTTTAATGACCCTCCTTGCCTCGAGGCTCGCACGGCCGCTCGCCGCCGCCCTGATCGCCTGCGCACCGCTGCCGGTTGCGGCAAGTGAGTTCATGCTCGGCCTGGGGGCCGATGACGTGTTTCGATCGGGCATGGATTTTCCCGCCTTCTCCGCCGAATTCCGCGCCACGCCGCGCTGGCATTTCGGCCAGACGTCGCTGACCTTCGGCATCGCCGGCGAGGTGGACGGCGACGGCGACCTCTGGGGTGGGGCGGGTCTCGTCCTGCTTGCGCCTGTGTCTCCGGATGTCCGGATCGAGGCGAGCTTCATGCCCGGCCTGTATTCGCAGGGCAGCACCGGGACCGACCTCGGCGCCTCGGCGCCGATCTTCCGCACCCAGATCGGGGCCACCTACCTTCTGACATCCGGCTGGCGCGTGGGCGCCGCGTTCAACCACAAGTCGAACGGGGGCACCGCATCGGAGAACCCCGGCGTCGAGACGATCGTCCTGACCTTCGGCCGCGCCTTCTGATCACCCCCCCGCCGGGACAATGGCGTTGCACCGCCACGGGCCGCCCCCTATGGTTGCCGCGGATCGGGTCGCGGGAAGAAATGCATGGAGATCAGGCGTGTTGGCGTGATCGGCGCCGGGCAGATGGGCAACGGAATCGCCCATGTCTTCGCGCTGGCCGGCTATGACGTCCTGCTGAACGACGTCTCGGAAGAGGCGCTGAAGCGCGCGGTCACCACGATCACCCGCAACCTCGACCGCCAGGTCAGCCGCGACCGGATCAGCGCCGCCGAGCGCGATGCCACGCTGGCCCGCATCCGGCCGGAGCCCGACATCGCCGCGGTGGGCAAGACCGACCTCGTGATCGAGTCGGCCACCGAGAACGAGGCGATCAAGCGCAAGATCTTCGACAGCGTCGTCCCGCACCTGGCCGAACACACGCTGCTGACCACCAACACCTCCTCGATCTCGATCACCCGGCTGGCCGCCGGCACCGACCGGCCCGAGCGGTTCATGGGCTTCCACTTCATGAACCCGGTGCCGGTGATGCAGCTCGTGGAGCTGATCCGCGGCATCGTCACCGACGAGGCGACCTACAAGACGCTGGCCGGCGTGGTCGAGCGGCTGGGCAAGACCGCCGCCAGTTCCGAGGACTACCCCGCCTTCATCGTCAACCGCATCCTGATCCCGATGATCAACGAGGCGGTCTATGCGCTCTACGAGGGCGTGGGCTCGGTGGCCTCCATCGACACGGCGCTGAAGCTCGGCGCCAACCACCCGATGGGGCCGCTGGAACTGGCCGATTTCATCGGGCTGGACACCTGCCTCGCGATCATGAACGTCCTGCACGAGGGGCTGGCCGACACCAAGTACCGCCCCTGCCCGCTCCTGGTGAAATACGTCGAGGCCGGCTGGCTCGGCTACAAGACCAAGCGCGGCTTCTACGACTATCGCGGCGAGAGCCCGGTGCCGACGCGCTAAGGGGGAGGCCCATGGCCTACAGCTACGACGACCAGAACATCTTCGCGAAGATCCTCCGGGGCGAGATCCCCTGCCGCAAGGTGCTGGAGACCGAACACAGCCTGGCCTTCGAGGACATCAATCCCCAGGCGCCGGTGCATGTGCTGGTGATCCCCAAGGGCGCCTACATGAACTTCGACCATTTCGGCGCCGAGGCGAGCGATGCCGAGATCGCCGATTTCACCCGCGCGGTGAGCGCCGTCGTCAAGCAGACGGGCGTCGGCCCGGGGGATGGCGGCGAGGGCTATCGGCTGATCGCCAATACCGGCACGGCGGGCGTTCAGGAAGTCCCGCATCTGCACGTCCATGTCATCGGAGGCCGGGTGCTGGGCCGGATGCTCTCGCCCCGCGCCTGACGCGAACCGCCCGCGGCGGCGGGCCAGGCGGAGGGTCCCATGACGATCCGCAACCTCGAGCAGCTCCTGGCTCCGCAGAGCGTCGCGATCGTCGGGGACGGCGCGTCCCCGGACCCGGTCGGCGATGCGGTGCTGCGCCGGCTCGTTGAGGGCGGCTTCGGCGGCGAGATCTGGCGGGTCGGCCCGCAGGGCCGCCGCACTGGAGACCCGCAGGGCCGCCGCGCCGACCGCCTGCAGGTCTTCCCCAGCGTCGCCCTCCTGCCCCATGCGCCAGCGCTCGCCGTGGTCACCGCACCGCCCGCCGCGGTCCCCGGCCTGATCGGCGAGCTTGCCGCCCGCGGCTGCCGCTGCGCGGTCGTCACCACGACGGCGCTCGACGCGCCGGGCCGGGAGGCGATGCTGGCCGCAGCGCGCGCCCGGCGCATGCGCATCATCGGACCCGGCAGCATCGGGCTGGCCGTCCCTCCGGCCGGGCTCGATGCCAGCCTTTCACCCGTCACGCCCGCATCCGGCCGGCTGGCGCTGCTCAGCCAGTCGGGCGCCATCGCCAACACGATGATCGACTGGGCGGCCGAGCGCGGCATCGGCTTCTCGGCGGTGATCTCGCTCGGTGAGATGGCCGATGTCGATGTGGCCGACTGCCTCGACCTGATGGCCAGCGACGGGCGCACGCGGGCGGTACTGCTCTATCTGGAGGCCATCCCCGATGCCCGCCGCTTCCTGTCGGCGGCGCGGGCGATCGCCCGGCTGAAGCCGGTGATCGCGATCAAGGCCGGGCGCTCGCACGACGGTGCCATTGCCGCCGCCACCCATTCGGGTGCGCTCTCGGGCTCGGACGCGGCCGCCGACGCCGCGCTGCGCCGCGCCGGTGTCCTGCGCGTGCGCGGGCTCTCCGAGATGTTCGCCGCCGCCGAGACCGTGGCCCGGTTCCGCCCGCTGCCGCGCGCCCGGCTCGGCATCGTCACCAACGGTGGAGGCGCCGCGGTGCTGGCGGTCGACCGCCTCGCCGATGTGGGCGGCGTGCTGGCGGATCTCGCGCCGCAAACCCACCTGGCCCTGCCGGCGGGGGTGCCCCCCGCCAACCCGGTCGACATCGGCGGCGACGCGCCGCCGGGGCGCTATCTCGAGGCGATCGACGCGCTGCGGGCGGATCCAGGCGTCGACGCGGTGCTGGCGATGAACACCCCCACGGCTCTGGCCGACCAGACGGCGGCGGCGCGGGCGATTGCCGGCCATATCGGGCGCCCGGGCCTGGGGGCAAAGCCGGTGCTGTGCTGCTGGCTCGGGGGGGCCGAGGCGCGCGCCGCCCGCGGGATCCTGCATGCGGCGGGAATGGCGAGCTATGACACCCCGGCCGAGGCGGCGGGGGCGGTGGGGCATCTGACCGACTGGGGCCGTGCCCAGGCCGCGGTTCTTCGGGTGCCCGATCGCGGGGTCGAGCCCCAGGACGATGCGGGGCACGGCCGCGCCGAGGTGGCCGCGGTCCTCGCCGGGGTTGCCGCCGAGGGCCGCCGGCGGCTGACCGAGACCGAGGCCAAGGCGGTGATCGCGGCCTACGGCGTCCCGGTGCCCGAGCTGCGCAGCGCCTTGAGCGCCGCCGAGGTCGGCCGGGTTGCGGCCGAGATGCTGGCAGAGCACCGGCGTATCGTCGTCAAGCTTCTCTCGCGCGACATCGCCCACAAGTCCGATATCGGCGGCGTCGTGCTCGACATCGAGACCCCCGCCCAGGCCGAGGCCGCAGCGCGCGGCATCGCCGCCCGCGTGGCCGCCGCGCGGCCCGATGCGCGCATCGACGGCTTCACCCTGCATCCGATGCTGCGCCGGCCCGGCGCGATCGAGCTGATCCTCGGCATCGCGCCGGATCCGCAGTTCGGGCCGGTGGTCCTGTTCGGGACCGGCGGCACCGCGGTCGAGGTGCTGGGGGACACGGCCATCGGCCTGCCGCCGCTCGACGCCGGGCTGGCCGACGATCTGATCGGCGCCACCCGCGCCGGCCGCCTGCTCGCCGGCTGGCGCGAACGCGCACCGGCCGACATGGCGGCGGTGCGCGCGGCGCTGATCGCGCTCTCGCATCTGATCGAGGACTTTCCCTGCCTGCGCGAGCTCGACATCAACCCGCTGCTGGCCGATGCCTCGGGCGTGGTCGCGCTCGACGCCGCGATCGAGATCGACCCCGGCGACAGGCGCGTCGCCCCCAATCCCGACCTCGCGATCCGCCCCTACCCCGCCGCCTGGCGCGGCACGGCGGATCTTGCCGACGGGCGCTACGAGGTCCGCCCCATCCGGCCGACCGATGCGCTGCTCTACGAGGAATTCCTTGCCCGGCTGACCCCGGAGCATATCCGCATGCGCTTCCTGGCACCGCGGCGCAACTTCACCATGGAGGATGCGCTGCGGCTCTCGCAGATCGACTACGATCGCGAGATGGCCTTCGTGGCGCTGCGCCCCGACGGCAGCCTCGCCGGGGTCTCGCGGCTCGCCTGCGACCGGGATGCGCGCAGTGCCGAATACGCGCTGATCGTGCGCAGCGACCTGCAGGGGCGCGGGCTCGGAACGCTGCTGATGAGCCGGCTGATCGACTATGCCCGCGACAGCGGCCTCGCGCGGCTGACCGGCATGGTGCTGGCCGACAACCACGGGATGCTCGACCTGGTGCAGGGGCTCGGCTTCACCATCGGGCGGGTGGGCGACGAGCCCGGCGTGGTGATGACCGAGCTCGCGCTGGGTTGACAGCGGGTTAACGCCGCGACAATTGTTGTTCTATATCAACATGATGATCGGATGCTCAACGTTGAGCATCAGGCCTATCCCTCGCGGAAGGCGCGGTTGAAATAGGTGGCGAGCGGCCGCATCAGATAGCTGAGCGGGCTGCGGTCGGCCGTACGGATGAACGCCTCGACCGGCATGCCGGGCAACAGCCGCAGCCCGCTCGCCGCTTCGGGCATCTCCACCTCGATATCCACCCGGTAATAG
>CAYLHK010000016.1:0-44497 GCA_964383295.1 uncultured Rhodovulum sp. | reverse complement strand
TCGGCGTGATCGGCCCGAACGGCGCCGGCAAGACCACGCTCTTCCGCATGCTCACGGGGCAGGAGGCGCCCGACGCCGGCACCATCACCTATGGCGATACCGTCAAGCTGTCCTATGTCGATCAGAGCCGCGACGACCTGAATCCCAACGACAACGTCTGGGAGGCCATCGCCGACGGGCAGGACATCATCAAGCTGGGCGACGCCGAGATGAACTCGCGCGCCTATTGCTCGGCCTTCAACTTCAAGGGCTCCGACCAGCAGAAGAAGGTGGGGCTCCTGTCAGGCGGCGAGCGCAACCGCGTCCACCTGGCGAAACTGCTGCGCGCCGGCGGCAACGTCCTCCTCCTCGACGAGCCCACGAACGATCTCGACGTCGAGACCCTGCGCGCCCTCGAAGACGCCCTCGACGCCTTCGCCGGCTGCGCCGTGGTCATCAGCCACGACCGCTTCTTCCTCGACCGCATCTGCACCCACATGCTGGCCTTCGAGGGCGACGGCCATGTGGAATGGTTCGAGGGCAACTTCGAGGACTACGAAGCCGACAAGATCCGCCGCCTGGGCCCGGATGCGGTCGAGCCGAAGCGGATCAGGTACAAGAAGTTCGCCCGCTGACCCTGCCGGCCCGCCGAAAGGCGGGCCACGCCTGCCCCGGCAGGCCGCGCCCGCGCATGGCACCGTCGCGTGAAGTATTATTTAAACAATAATTCGCAAATAACGGGGAAATAAGGCGAAACGGTGCCTGCGCAACATTTCGTTGCGCACATCACAGCGGTTTACTTAGTCTCTGTGGGCGAATTGCACCGCCCAGGGGGACTCGCTATGAAAACCCTTAGCTTCGACCGCGCCTTCGATGCCGGCGAGGACATCACACCTCATCTCGATCTCGACGGTGCAACCCGCCCCGGCCTCAGCGCCCGCCGCGTCAACGTCGACTTCCCCACCTGGATGGTCGAAGGGCTCGACGCCCGCGCCACGCATCTCGGCATCACCCGCCAGGCGCTGATCAAGATGTGGATTGCCGAGCGGCTGGAGTGAGGGGCACGGTCGTAGCGGTCAGCCACGACCGCTTCCTCCTCGACCGCATCTGCACCCACATGCTGGTCTTCGAGGGCGACGCCCATGTGGAATGCGCCTGCCGGAACCACTCATGGCGGCGGTCAAGGCCCGTGCAGCCGAGCGCGGCATCCCCTGGCAGCGCCTGATCCGCGAGGCGATCGAGCCGGCGGTGCGGCGATAGTCAGTTCAGGCGTCCCGCCAGCGCCCGCCCGCGTTAACGAAATAATCCCGAGCAGATCAGTATGCATACGCCTTCCATACGCTTTCCGTACGCCTTCCATATCGCTCGGAATCCGAGTTAACTTCGGCCTCCCTAGGAAATTCGCTTGCCTTTTCGCCCCACCGGCCCCATGTGTCACGAGCGACGTTATCACGATCCTTTGCTGTCTCCGTTCTTCGGCTTCGGTGCTGAGATTTTGCTGAACTGAGCCAGGCTGCCGCATGTTGCGGGCAGCACCACGACAGGAGACATCACGATGGCCAACGGCACCGTGAAATGGTTCAACGCCACCAAGGGTTTCGGCTTCATCCAGCCGGAAAAGGGGTCGAAGGACGTGTTCGTCCACATCTCCGCCCTCGAGCGTGCGGGCCTCACCCATCTCGACGACAACCAGAAGGTCACCTTCGACATCGAATCCGGCCGTGACGGCCGCGAGTCGGCGGCGAACCTCGCCCTGGTCGACTGACCGGCCTGCGGGCTGCGCCGCGCCAACGCGGCCCCCGCAACCCGAGCCTGCCGGCTGCGCCCACCGGGCGCAGCCATCCCCCGGCGCCCGCAGGCCCGCCCCGCCCTTTCCCCATCGCTACAATGACACGCGCGCCACGCCCGCGCATGGCAGCAATGCGGGCAGAGGGGGATGTCCAGCGCCATTGCAATGGTTTCAATCGGGTTAACGCGCCGGATATTCCCGAGCAATGTCAACCAGATGGACATATTCCCGCGCGCGGGAATCCTTGCGCGCCTACTCGCCCAGGATGAACACGTGCAGCGCCACCGGCCCATGTGCCCCGAGCTGCAGGACCTGACCGATATCTGCCGAGCGCGACGGCCCGGTCACCAGATTCAGCGTCCGCGGGTCGAGGCCGCGGTCACGCCAGGCCGCCCAGAAGTCCTCGAAGCCGCCGCAGAGATCCGCCTCGCGCAGCACGACGAAATGCGTCTCGCCGAGGAAGGTCAGCGTCACCGGATTGTCCGGCCCCGAGGCCAGCGCCAGCGTGCCGGTCTCGGCCAGGCCGAACTCCGCCCGGCTCAGCGTCGCCGGCTCCTCGATCCGCCCGACACCCCGGCTCGTCTCCAGCGTACCCCAGTCGAGCCCCTGGAACATCGGTTCCTCGCCGAAGCGCACCGCCGCCGGCAGATTGCGCTTGCGCAGCTCATGCGCCAGCGCCTTGGGCAGCTCCGACAGCGTCGAGACCCGCCCGACCGTGGCCGAGACGCCCTCGAGCTTGGCCATGAACTGCGTCAGCCGCACCGGCCCGTGGCTCGCGCCCTGCGCCGGCTTCGGCCCGCCGCCCCGCGCCGCCATCCAGCCCTCGACGACCGCCGCCCGGTCGCCCGACCCGGCCACCCCGACGCCCGCCCGCACCCGCTGCAGGATCCGCTCGCGCGCGCTCATCGCCGTGCCTTCCACTGATCCATGAACGTTCGCCCCACTGGGGCCGGCATGTCCCGCTGTCCGGTCCAGCCCGAGGCCAGAGGCAGCGACGCGATCCGCCCGCGACTGCCGCCCAGGGTACGAAGCGCGCGACTGCCGATGCGGCTCGCCAGCCGGTAGAATCTGGGCCGCTGCGCCAGCCAGGCCCAGAGCCCGAGGCCGGCGCGAACCGTGGACGGCGTCAGCCGCTTTTCGAACTCACGCTCGCGCCAGTGGCGCATCATCTTCGGTAGCGGGATATGCATCGGACAGACCGACTCGCAGCGCCCGCAGAAGGTCGAGGCATTGGGCAGCTGCCCCCCCTGCTCCACCCCGATCAGGCTCGGCGTCAGCACCGCCCCCATCGGCCCGGGATAGACCCAGCCGTAGGCATGCCCCCCCACCGCCTGGTAGACCGGACAGTGGTTCATGCAGGCGCCGCAGCGGATGCAGCGGAGCATGTCCTGGAAATCAGTGCCGAGCATGTTCGAGCGCCCGTTGTCGAGCAGCACGACATGGTACTCCTCCGGCCCGTCCGGGTCCTCGGCCCGCCGCGGCCCCTTGGAGAAAGTCGTATAGACGCTCATCTCCTGGCCTGTCGCCGAGCGCGCCAGCAGCCGCAGCACGGTGGCCGCATCCTCCGGCGTCGGCACCAGCTTCTCCAGCGAGGCCATGACGATATGGACCCGCGGCAGCGACTGGCTCAGATCGCCGTTGCCCTCGTTGGTCACGATCACCGACTGGCCGGTCTCGGCGATCAGCATGTTGGCGCCGGTGATGCCGACCTCGGCCTCGAAGTATTTGGAGCGCAGGATCCCCCGCGCCTCCTTCTGCAGCAGGTCGAGCTCCGAAAGGTTGCGCTCGGGCGGAAGGTCAGTATGCGCCTTGCGGAAGGCCGCCTCGACCTCGGCTACGGTCACGTGCACCGCGGGCGCGATGATGTGGGAGGGGATCTCGCCACGCAGCTGAATGATATACTCGCCGAGATCGGTCTCGACCGGCCTTATGCCGTTCTCCTCGAGCATCCCGTTGATCCCGCATTCCTCGGAGATCATCGTCTTGCCCTTGTTGACGGTCTTCGCACCCGCCGCCCGGCAGATGTCGAGCACGATCCGCTGCGCATCCTCGGCCGTTTCGGCCCAGTGCACATGCCCGCCGCTCGCCGTCACCGCCGCCTCGTAGCGCTCGAGATAGAGGTCGAGATTGGCCAGCACGTGGTTCTTCAGCTCGCGCCCGCGGTCGCGCAGAGCGTCGAACTCGGGCATGTCCGCCCGGGCCTTCGCCCGCTTGTTGACGAAGTTCCCCCGGCTGCCGCGCAGCGCACTTTGCAGGTTCGTGTTGCCGAGTGCCGCGCGCGCATTGGCCTTGAAGGCCGGCGTGGTTGCATCAGCCGGGTTCATCGCGCACCCCCGATCGCCGGCGTGTCGAGATCGCCCGCCAGGACCTCGACGACATGGCGCACCTCGAAGCTACGCCCCTCGCGGCTCGCCTTGCCGGCCATGTTCATCAGGCAGCCGAGATCGCCGGCCAGCACCAGATCCGCACCCGTGTCCGCGATGTTGCGGGTCTTGTCGCCGACCATCACGTTGGAGATGTCGGGATACTTCACGCAGAACGTGCCGCCAAAGCCGCAACAGACGTCCCGCTCGGCCATCTCGCGGAGTTCCAGCCCCTCGATCGAGGCGAGTAGCTGCCGCGGCTGGTCCTGCACGCCCAGGCTTCGCAACCCCGAGCAGCTGTCGTGATAGGTCACCCGCGCATCTACCCGCCCGCCAACGCCGGTCACCCCCAGCACATCGGTCAGGAAGGACGTGATCTCATGGGTCCGCGCCCCAAGCGCCCGCGCCCGCTCGGCCCAGGAATCGTCCGCCTCGAACATGGCGGCGTAGTCCTTGGCTATCGTCGCGGCGCAGGAGCCCGAGGGCGCCACCACGTAGTCATAACCCTCGAACGCCGCGATCACCTGCCGCGCGATCGCCTGCGCATCCGCCCTGTCGCCGGAATTCCAGGCCGGCTGGCCGCAGCAGGTCTGCGCCTCGGGCACCTCGACGGTGCATCCGGCATCTTCCAGCAGTTTCACGGTCGCAAATCCGACCGACGGGCGGAACACATCGACCAGACAGGTGACGAATAGCGCAACGCGCGGACCGGGCATGCCTTCCCCCTCGGAGGTTTGCATCGAGACTTACGGAGTTTGCGCGGTCGGGACAAGCGCCCCTCCCCGCGCTGGCTGATCGCGCTTTCCATCCCCGGCCCGATCGGCTATGAGCCGCGGCTTGCGGGGCCACACCCTTGGAGGGACCCGCATCCTGAAGCATTGGAGACAGCATCATGGCAGAGACACCGGTTCTCGAAGCCGTGGCGCGCGCAGGGGCCGGCAAGGGGGCCGCCCGCAGTGCACGCCGCGAGGGATACGTTCCCGGAGTGATCTACGGCGGCAAGGAAGCCCCCGAGATCATCAACGTGAAGTTCAACGAGCTGCTCAAGCAGCTCAAGGCAGGCCGCTTCCTGTCGACCCTTCTCAACGTGAAGGTCGACGGCAAGGACAACCGCGTGATCTGCCGCGGCGTCCAGCGTGACGTGGTCAAGGACCTGCCGACGCATGTCGACTTCCTGCGCCTGGCGGAAACCTCGCGCATCAAGCTCTTCATTCCGGTCGAGTTCACAAACCGCGAGAAGTCCCCGGGCCTCAAGCGTGGCGGCGTCCTGACGGTGGTGCGCCCCGAGGTCGAGCTCTTCGTGACCGCAGGGGACATTCCCGATCACATCGAGCTGGACCTGAGCGACACCAACATCAACGACACGCTGCACATCTCCAACGTCACCTTGCCCAAGGGCGTGACACCGACGATCACCGAGCGCGACTTTGTGATCGCCAACATCCAGGCGCCCTCGGGCCTGCGTTCCGAGGACAACGAGGCCGAGACGGCCGAAGAGGCCTGATCTTCCCCTCGATCCGTGCTATCGCAGGTGGCGCCGCGGCAGGTCCGCGGCGCCCGCATTTTGAGGGAGCGCTGACATGCGGCTTCTCGTCGGCCTCGGCAATCCGGGCGGGAAATACGCCCGCAACCGCCACAACATCGGTTTCATGGCCGTCGATGCGATTGCGCGCGCACACGACTTCGGACCCTGGCGGGCGAAGTTCCAGGGCGAGATCGCCGAAGGACGCCTCGGCACCGAAAAGGCGCTGCTGCTCAAGCCCGGAACCTTCATGAACCTCTCGGGCGATGCCGTTCGCGCCGCCGCCACGTTCTACAAGCTCACGCCCGCCGACATCATCGTCCTGCACGACGAACTCGATCTCGCGCCCGGCAAGGTCCGCGTCAAGACCGGCGGCGGACATGCCGGCCACAACGGGCTGCGCTCGATCCAGGCCCATATCGGCCCCGAGTTCACCCGCGTGCGCCTCGGCATCGGCCATCCCGGTCACAAGGACCTCGTCACGCCCCATGTGCTCGGCGATTTTGCCAAGGCCGAAGAGGACGGGCTCGCCGAGCTGCTCGAGGGCGTGGCCGACGGCGCACCGGCGCTCGCCGCCGGCGACGAGGCGGGTTTCCTGAACCGGGTCGCGCTGCGACGCGCCCCGTCGCCGCGCCCGGCGCCGCCGCGCGCCGAGCCAGCCGCTGCCACCGCCGAGACGCCACCCGCAGCGGACGAGCGCAGCCTCCTCCAGCGGCTGGCCGAGCGGTTTCGGTGAGCGCCGTCCGCAACGCCTTCCGTCACCAGGCCGAGGCCTGCGCGGAGCTCGGCTCACCCTTCACCGCCAGGCTCTGCACGCTCGCAGCCGAGCGACTGGCCGCCGGCACGCCGGTGGCCGACCGCGTTCTCGGCTGGCCGGGCGATCCGTCGAGCCGCGCCGATGCCCTGCCGCTGCGTCTTGCCGGTGCGCTCCACGGTCTGGTCCTCGAAGGCGCCGACCCTGGCCTCGCCGCAGCCTATCCGCCACAGGAGGCGGACGACGATGCGCTGTGGTCGGCCGTCGCCGCGGCGCTTAGGGCCCATGCCGCTTTTATCCTCGCCCGCCTCGACGGGCCGCCGCAGACCAACGAGACCATGCGCAGCGCCGCCCTCGCGCCCGGCTTCCTGACCGTGGCCGCGCGGACCGGCCTGCCGCTTGTCACCTCCGAGCTCGGCGCCAGCGCCGGGTTGAACATGGTCTGGGACCGGTTCGCCTATCGCTTCGGCACGGCCCTGCGCGGCGCCTCCGACAGTCCGGTCATCATCGCGCCCGACTGGACTGGTCCGCCGCCGCCGGACGTGGTGCCGCATGTGCGCGAGCGCGCCGGCTGTGACCGCGCTCCGTCCCGGCTCGACGACGAGGCGGACCGGCTGCGGCTCCTGTCCTTCGTCTGGCCCGATCAGCCCGAGCGCATGACGCGTTTGCGGGCGGCAACAACACTTGCCAGCGCCGAGCCCGTCACGGTGGACCGGGCCGATGCCGCCGACTGGCTGGACGAGCGCCTTGCCACCCGGCGGCCCGGCGCCGCCCATGTCGTCTACCACAGCATCTTCTGGCAGTACCTCGACGCGCCCCGCCAGGCACGCATCAGCAACCTGCTCAACGCTGCCGGGGCGCGCGCCACGATGGACGCGCCACTCGCCTGGCTGCGGCTAGAGGGCGACGGCGCGGCGCCGGGGGCGGCCATTTCCCTGACGCTGTGGCCGGGCGGCGATACCCGGAGCCTCGGGCGCGCCGACTTCCACGGCCGCTGGATACTATGGAACGGCTGGACCCCTTGAGATCGCCGGATCTTGCAGTATTTTGTGGCTCAGCCTCCGAGGTTCGTCAGGTAGCATGATGCGGCCAACCACCAATCTTCTTGATCGCCGGGCGCGGCAGCGCGCTGCCGCATGGCTGGCGGGCGCCGGATTGCGCCCGACCCGGCAGCGGCTGGCGCTGGCTGAGCTGCTCGTCGGTGACGGCAAGGACCGCCATGTCAGCGCGGAGAGCCTGTTCGAGGCGGTTTGCGCCCAGGGCGCGCCCGTCTCGCTCGCCACCGTCTACAACACGCTGCGTACCTTCTGCGACGCCGGCCTGCTCGGCGAGGTTAAGGTCGACAGCACCCGCTCCTATTTCGACACGCGGCTCGACGATCACGCGCACTACTATTGGGAGGATGACGGCCGCGTCACCGACGCGCCTGTCGACGCCGTACGCCTCGCCGCGCCGCCGAAGCTGCCCGAGGGGACGGAACTTGCCCGCGTCGATGTGGTGATCCGCCTCCGCCGCAAGCCCGCCTGACCGGCCTCCGTTCGACCGGACCGCCGCAAGCCCGGGTGTTAACGAAGCTTTCCTAATGGTTAGTGAGCCGGAATAAGCCTTTTATATCATTATGTTGAAAATTGCGCACATGTGCGCACCTGTGACGGCGCACACTGCCGCCGAACGATGTGTGCCCGAACAGATCATGCCGGACACCGAATTACGCCAGGATCACTGGATGGTCTCGCCCGGATCGACGCCCCAGAGCCGCTCGCGGGGTACCCAGCCCCGGAACCCGCTGGCGCGGATGGCACACCACTCCTCCCCGCAGGTGTCGAGCCGCGCCACCACGCCGGGCTCCGCCATGGCCCGTACTGCCGTGGCCTCGCCCGGCCCGGCGCGTAGCACCACCGCACCCTCGCCCCGGACCAGCACCGTCCGCGATCCCGAGAGCAGGCTGTGGTGCACCCAGCCCCCGGTCCCGTCCGGATCCTGCACCTGGCGCCATTGGCCATACTCGGCAACCACCCGAAGCGGCATGCCCCGTGTGCGGTACTCCCAGTCCACGCGATGCTCCAGCCCCGGCCCGCGCCGGGCGTTTGCGCTTTCCGCCCGCATCGAGACATAGCGCGGCAGCGGCAGGCGGGTGACCGGCCCGACCTCGGCCGCGACGGCAGCCACCTCGGTCTCCTGGGCAAGGGCCCCGCCGGTGGGTGCGAAGGCAAGCACCGCCGCGGCGAGGGCGACGCCGAAAAAGGCTGGCCGAAGGCTTCCGCTCATGGGTCTCCTGCTCGATCCCCGTGCCGGGAAGTGTCTGGATTTCCCCGACCTGCCCGTGCAATTGTTCGCCTGAGCATAATCCAGAACGGCCCCGCAGCGAAACAGGAATCCGCATGCCTGCCACCCGCGCCAGCGTCGTCGTGACGCGCCGCCTGCCCGCGCCGGTCGAGGCTCGGATGCAGGAGCTCTTCGACGTCCGGCTGAATCCTGACGACCGTCCCATGACCGCGGCCGAGATCGGCGCGGCCATGGCCGAGGCCGATATCCTCGTGCCGACCATCACCGACCGCATCGACGCCAACATGCTGGCCAAGGCCGGCCCACGGCTGCGGCTGATTGCCAACTACGGCGCGGGATTCGACCATATCGATGTGGCCAGCGCGCTCCGCCGCGGGATCATGGTGACAAACACCCCTGGCGTGCTGACCGAGGACACTGCCGACATGGCCATGGCGCTGATCCTCGCGGTGCCGCGGCGGCTGCCGGAGGGCTGGATGCAGATGCAGAGCGGCGCCTGGGAGGGCTGGAGCCCAACGGCACTGATGGGTCACCGCATCGCCGGGCGGCAGCTCGGCATCCTCGGGATGGGGCGGATCGGCCGGGCGATTGCGCGCCGGGCGCGGACCTTCGGGCTTGCGATCCACTACCACAACCGCCGCCGCGTCCATGCCGACATCGAGGCCGAGCTGGGCGCGACCTGGTGGGAGAGCCTAGACCAGATGCTGGCGCGGATCGACATCCTGAGCGTGAACGTGCCGCACACGCCCTCGACCTTCCACCTGATGAACGCGCGGCGGCTGAAGCTGATGAAGCCGGACGCCTATATCGTCAACACCGCGCGCGGCGAGGTGATCGACGAGAACGCGCTGACGCGGATGCTGCGGGCGGGGGAGCTAGGCGGGGCCGGGCTCGACGTCTACGAGCATGGCCATGACATCAATCCGCGGCTGCGCGACCTGCCCAACGTGATGCTGCTGCCGCACATGGGCTCGGCCACGATCGAGGGGCGGATCGAGATGGGCGAGAAGGTCATCATCAACATCAAGACCTTCGCCGACGGGCACCGCCCGCCGGACCAGGTGGTGCCGGCGATGCTCTAGCCGAAAAATCTGTCCGAGCTCGAACAGATTTCAAGACACTGATCTTCTTGGAGAAAAGTATTAACGGTCCAGTTATCCACAGGCCCGTGCGCGCCTACATCCCCAGCGCCTGCTTATAGAGCTCGAGGATCGCCTCCTCCTCGGAGACCTCCGAGGGCTCGCGCTTGCGCAGGGCGATCAGCTTGCGCAGGACCTTCACGTCGTAGCCGCGGGCGCGGGCTTCGGCGAGGACTTCTTTCTGCTGGTCGGCGATGTCCTTCTTCTCGGCCTCGAGCCGCTCCATGCGCTCGACGAACTGGCGCAGCTCGCCCGCCGTGACCTTGTACTGGACCTGCGCCTCATCCTCGAGGATGTCGTTCATCTGCCCGCCTCTCGCTTTGCCTCGCCCCTCCTACCCGTCCGGCCCCCCCGCTTGCAAGCCCCGGCGCGAGCCTGTATCCATACGGGGGCGCCGCCGGAGAAGACATTGATCTTACTTCAGATACTTGGATTTCTGCTGGTGTTCTGCGGACTGGCCGGTCTCGGCTGGTGCATGGTGCGGAGCTACCGCCTCGCACGGTCAGGCCTGGCGCCCGAGGCGCTGCGCAAGCAGTTGCAGGGACTTGTCCCGGTGAACCTCGCCTCGGTCGGCACCGCCGCGCTCGGGCTGGCGGTGCTGCTCCTGGGCTTCGTGCTCTGACGCCCTGCCCCGCGGATCGGAGCGTTCTCCAGCCGTATTGAGAACACCCATGAAACCCGGATGCAGACGGTCTCCGGATCGATCCGTCGCGCGCTTGCCCCGGGATTTCGTTCATGCGGGTCCCGACCGCGAACCGGGGGACGTGCCAAGCGTCCATCCAGGGATCCTAGCTGCCTACGATCCAACCTGACCCGTACCGAAAGGAAAACGCGGGAAGAATGGTCGGGGCGATAGGATTCGAACCTACGACCTACGGTTCCCAAAACCGTCGCGCTACCAGGCTGCGCTACGCCCCGAATACTCTCCTCTAGCGGGTCGTCTCACCGCCGCAAAGGGTTATCACCACTCTACTCACAGGGCCAGGCAGCCAGGACGGGGTCAACCGCAGGATGACGGAGCTCCGCGCCCAGCTCGATACCGAGATCGCTGGCCAAGCCACCGTTGATCTCGAGCACGAACAGGACATTGTCTCCACCGGGAATCGCCGTCTCGTCGAGCGGCACCGCATTCTCATGCAGCCGCGTGAGTCGGCCGGATGCATCGAAGAACAGCATGTCGAGCGGAATCAGCGTGTTCCGCATCCAGAATCCCACCGTCGAGGGCTCCGGATAAACGAAAAGCATGCCCGAGAACCGCGGCATCTGCTCGCGGTACATGAGCCCACGCGCCCGCGACGCCTCGGTATCCGCGACTTCGACCCGGAACCGCAGCTCGGAATCCGCGTCGCGCAGATCAACCACGTCCGGCGCACATTCCTGCGCCACCGCAGCGCCAGCCCCGCTGACGAGGGCGAGCGCCAGGCACCAGCCAAGCAGCCTAGGCATCCGTGTCATCGCCACCACGCATCCTGGCGACATAGTCCCAGCTGCGCACCTCGTAAACCATGGGACCGCGCGGACCGGCGGTCACCCGCACCGCCAGCACGTCACCGGCGACGACCTCGCCGTAGCCGTACTGGCGCAGGGTTTCCATGTGCAGGAACACGTCCTCGGCCTTGCCGTAGAGGTTAACGAAGCCAAAGCCCTTGACGCGGTCGAACCACTTGACGCGCGCCGGCTCCAGCGGGCCTGCCGCCGCACCCGGCGGAAGCTGGATCAGCGTTACCGCCGCCTCGCCGGTCGGCTCGCCGGGCACGATATCGACAACCTCGACTGCCTGGCGGCCACGGTCGGTGCTCTGCACCCGCAGCACGATCTCGGCACCTTCGGCAACCGACGTAAAGCCGAAAACTCGAAGGACATTGCCATGAAGGAGTACATCCCCTTCATCGTCCGACGTCACCACGAAGCCATAGCCTTTCGTGGTATCGAACCATTTCACATGACCTCGAACGATCATGGCACTTTATTTCCCAACCCGACCGTCGCCACGCGGCACCGCCTACTCTGACTATTCACGATATGTGCGCGTGGACCCGCCCTACACCGACGGCAAGGTTATCGTTTTCGGGAGTTAACGCAACCGTGAAGGCACATACCTTGCACGGATTCTGCAATCCCGAACCTCCACCTGAATGCCGCACCCACCTCACGCTACTTTGCACGGATACTTTCCGGGCACAATGCATCCCGTTTCAGCATTTGGCCCGGTCGGCCTCCGAGACAACGGCCCGGCGGGCTGTAGATGTAGGGCCGCACCTCCTTGAGGCCAGCCGGCCGGCCCTCCCATATCTACCATATGTCGCCTTGCTGGGCTCTGGACGCGCCACTCAGTGGGAGCGCCACCACTCGTCTGTGGATGTAAGGTCCCCAGACTTCACGCGCAGGCCGAAAATCCGGGAAAAACAGAAGCTTGGGAGCTTCGTTTTTTGGGGTTAACACTCGCCCGAAAACCGCGTAAGCACTGCGCAGGCAGCAGGCACCCATAGCTCAGCTGGATAGAGCGCCACCCTCCGAAGGTGGAGGTCTCAGGTTCGAATCCTGATGGGTGCGCCATTTCAGTACAGAACGCCGCGCCCCGCCGCTTCTCCGCTCAGGACGCCGTTGCTCGGATCAGGACAAGTTGCCTGCCGCAGCGCGCCCACTGCGCAAGTCCTGGGGGCCGTCCGGCCGCTTACAGCGCCGCACGACGCCGCCGCCCCTAAACAGGGCGAAGCATCCTGTGCCAGAATCGTGCCAGACGCCGGCGCGTGTTCACGCCGCATTCCGCGCATTTGCACGCCGAGCAATGGCGGCCGCCCAGGAGCTTTCTCGTTTGCAATCGTATCTGGTTAACTGGTGCTGCCGGAGAGATTTGAACTCTCGGCCTCTCCCTTACCAAGGGAGTGCTCTACCCCTGAGCTACGGCAGCAAGCGACGGCGCTTTTAGCGGATCGGCCGATCGGCGCAAGCGCAATCTGGACCAGGGGGGCTGGTTCGGATACACAGGCCGGCATGCGCGAGACCCCTCCTCCGACGCCGCCCCGCAAACCCCAGGCCGCCAGCGCCAAGGCGGAACGGCTGGCGGCGGCGCTCAAGGCCAATCTGTCGCGGCGCAAGGCGCAGCAACGGGCACGGGCCGTGGAGCGGGCCGCCCCCCAGGATCGGGACTGACGGCCTCATGGACAGCATACTCCTGCGCGGCGGGCGACGGCTCGAGGGCAGCATTCCCATCTCCGGCGCCAAGAACGCCTGCCTGACGCTGATGCCGGCGGCGCTGCTCACCGACGAGCCGCTGACGCTGACCAATGCACCGCGGCTCTCGGACATCCGCACGATGACCGCGCTCTTGGAATCGCTCGGCTGCGAGGTCGCGAGCCTGCAGGGCGGGCGCGTGCTGGTGGTCGGTGCCCAGGCCATCGCCAACCATACCGCGGACTACGACATCGTGCGCAAGATGCGTGCCTCGATCCTGGTGCTCGGTCCGATGCTGGCGCGCGACGGCCATGCGGTGGTCTCGCTCCCGGGCGGCTGTGCGATCGGCGCGCGGCCGGTCGATCTGCATCTGCGCGGCCTGGAGGCGCTTGGCGCGAGCCTGGAGCTGCGTGACGGCTACGTGCACGCCGCGGCGCCCAACGGGCTGCGCGGCGCGGTGGTGGAGTTCCCGCTCGTCTCGGTCGGGGCGACCGAGAACCTGTTGATGGCCGCCACGCTGGCGCGGGGCACCACCGTGCTGAAGGGCGCGGCGCGCGAGCCCGAGATCGTGGATCTCGCCGACTGCCTGCGCCGGATGGGCGCGCAGATCGAGGGTGCCGGCACGGACACGATCGAGATCGAAGGCGTCGATCGCCTGCACGGGGCCACCCATCCGGTGGTGGCCGACCGGATCGAGCTTGGCACCTACATGCTCGCCCCCGCCATTGCCGGCGGACGGATCGAGCTGATCGGGGGGCGGCGCGAGCTGGTCGCGGCCTTCGCCGACAAGCTGGAGGCCGCCGGCGTGTCGATCACCGAGACCGACACCGGCCTCGAGGTCGCGCGGGGCAACGAGCGGATCCGGGCGGTGGACGTGGCGACCGCGCCCTACCCCGGCTTTCCCACCGACCTGCAGGCGCAGATGATGGCCTTGCTCACGCTCGCCGAGGGCGTCAGCCACCTCGAGGAGCGCATCTTCGAGAACCGCTTCATGCATGCGCCCGAGCTCACCCGCATGGGCGCGAGGATCGAGGTTCATGGCGGCACTGCCACCGTGACGGGCGTCGAGCGGCTGCGCGGCGCACGGGTGATGGCCACCGATCTGCGCGCCTCGGTCAGCCTGATCCTCGCCGGCCTCGCCGCCGAGGGCGAAACCCATGTGGCGCGGGTCTATCACCTCGACCGCGGCTACGAGCGGCTGGAAGAAAAGCTGACCGCCTGCGGCGCGTCGATCGAGAGGGTGCGCGAGGCGGCATGACCGAGGACGCCCGCTTCGAGGACGGTGCCGAAAAGCCGCTGCGGCTGCGCGCCGAGAGCGCCGAGGATCTCGCGGTGATCTCGGCCCTGGTGCAGGACGCGGTCGCGCAGAGCGCCGACATCGCCTGGATGCCGCGCCGGCGGCGGCTAGCGCTGCTCGTCAACCGGTTCCGCTGGGAGGACGCACCACGTGCCGCGCGTCAGGGGCGTCCGGTCGAGCGGGTTCGCACGATGCTGGTCATCGACAGCGCCCTGCGCGTGCGCGCAAACGGGCTTGATCCCCTGGACAAGGATCTGGTTCTGTCGGTACTGGCGCTCGGTTTCGAGCCCGGCGACGACGGGGCCGGAACGCTGCGGCTGACCATGGCCGGTGACGGCGAGATCGCCATCGACGTCGAGGCGATCCAGGTCAGCCTCACGGACGTGACCCGTCCCTACGCGGCGGCTTCGGGACGGCAGCCGGCGCACCCGGATTAGAATATATTTAGATAAAACACATCCCTGGGCTTATGCATCGTCGGTTAACTACGCCTGCGATTGCCAGAGCTCGTCAGCGGATGCTAACATTTTCAGGTTTTGTGCAGAAGGATTCGACTGCATTTAAACTATAATGAATACAAATGAGGGGTACGACTACGATGAAACAGGGATTTCTGGCAGCGGGCCTTGCGCTTCTGGCCACCTTCGCTATCGGCCAGGCCGCGAGCGCCGCACCAGTGGCGTTCACCCATGACTATGGTACCGGGCCGGGTCAGGTGGCGCCGATCTACGGCGGTGTCGGCACGACGGCCTCGGACTATGTGCGGGTTCTGGATCGCCTCGACAGCGGGGGAAACCGCTTCTACGACGAGATCAGCTTCAGCGGCTTTGACACCATCAACAGCGTGACGCTGACGCTGGACTTCGCCGATGCCGGTCCCTCCGGTAACTTCATCTCCGGCGAGCTCTGGAGCGTTTATGGGACCAGAAACGGCGGCACGGCTGCGCAGACCGACCGTGTAACCCTGGGGACCCTGGCGGGAACCAGCTGGACGCAGACCTTCACGTCCGGCGAGATCTTCAACCAGGCCCTATCCAGCGGCGCCTTCGCCTTCTGGTTCGGCGACAGCCGCGGCGGAGCCAGCGATTTCAAGCTCTATTCGGCCATAGTTACCGTAGACGGAACCGTCGCGCCGATCCCGCTGCCGGCGGCGGGCCTGCTGCTGATCGGCTCGTTCGGGGGCCTCGTGCTCCTGCGGCGCAGGACCGGAGGCGCTCCGGCGCTCTGACGCAGGTGGCTTGATATCGGCGACGGCCCCCTCGGGGGCCGTCTTCGTTTGTGCCGCGGCAAGGGCATGGGCACCATATGACGCGCCCGAGGCGCTCGCATTGCCGCCGCCGCTTGCGGGAGCGAGGTTGAGGATCCCACGGCCGCTGTCTGCCGCCAAAAGGGCCGAACCGTGCCTTATATCAACGGCCTTGCTGATTGACCTTCGCCCGTTCTCTTGCGGTGATTGGTACTACGACGCGCGGTTGCTCTGCGAAGCGGTTACAGGCTTGGTAGCAGGCGTCTGAGATGGCGTCGTAGCCGTCGACAACGATGCTCGCGAGCCAGTTGGCCCGCAGATGCAACCAGACGCTCTCGATCGGGTTCAGCTCGGAACTGCAGGGCGTGAGCACGCTGAGGGGATGTTTTGGGGAACAACGAGGTCGTTGACGCGGCTGGCACCCGCCTCGCCCTCCCGGCTCTATGGCAGTGAGTCAGATTTCAGCCGATTTGTGAATCCCAGAGAGCCAGCCGGACCGCCCGCCCGTGCAACAGCTCATCCGGGCGCGGCCGTCTCGCGGATCTGCTCAGGCAACAGGTACGCCGGAACGGTCGATCCGTGCAAGTTTACCAGTGTTCTACTGAAAACTTGCAGAAGCCGATCGCGACGTGCACCGATGATGACGACATTCATCGTCCGCCGAACCTGGTCGGACCGGAATAGGGATGAGATCATGTCGCGCAGGTTCATTTTTTTGGCCGGAGCTATACTTGCGTCTTCCGCATTGAACGCAGCGAGCGTCAGCGCGGCTCCGGTCACTTTCACGCACGACTACGGCTCGCTCCCGGGCCTTGCCACACCCCTCCAAGGCGGCGGCACCAACCTTTCCCCAAATTACGTCACCGTCCTGGACACGACCGGCGCCGACCGGTTCCACGACGCAATCGACTTCAGTGGGGCGGGCTTTGGTACTGTCACCAGCCTGACGCTGACGCTCAGCATCGCGCGGGCCGGTGAATCGGGTGAGGACTGGCGCGTGCTGGGCGCGTCCGGCGCCTCGAGCGGTCCGGCGGACGCGCTGCAGATCGGGGCTCCGCTGCGGAATGGCGCCAGCTGGAGCGTGGTCCTGACCTCGGGCGACGTCTTCGACCAGGCTGTCGGCGTCGGTCAGCTCGGCTTCTGGTTTGCCGACCAAGGGCGGCCAGGGCGCTGGCCTGACGACTTCTGGCTCTACGCGGCCAGCGTCACCGTCGATGGCTCTCCGGCCCCGATTCCGCTTCCGGCGGCGGGGCTACTGCTGATCGGCTCGTTCGCGGGCCTTGGCCTGCTGCGCCGCAGGACCGGGGTTGCCCCGGCGCTCTGACACGGATCTGGGACCAGCCACGGCCGCTCCAGGGCCGTCTGCGCCTGTGCCAAGGCGAGGGCGCCTCTTCGCTACCGAACAGCGTGCCCGATGCGCCCGCACTGCCGGATGTGGAACGGACACGGGCTCGCGCGTGACCGCGCGGATCTGCAACAATCGCCCGCGAACCACCAATACCCCCAATTTTACAGTGCTTTGAAAATCCTCCACCTCGCCACAGGTCCATCTTGAGGCCCCCGGCCCCAGTGGCTATGCCTGTGCCGCAAGGGGGACCCCGCCGGATGCCGCAGTTTCTGTCCACCACCGACACCGATTTCGCCGCCCGCTTCGCCGCCCTGCTCGGCGCCAAGCGCGAGGCGGACGCCGACGTGGATGCGGACGTGGCCGCCATCCTCAAGGACGTTGCCAAACGCGGCGATGCTGCGGTCCTGGAGATGACCGAGCAATGGGACCGCCTCATCCTCACGCCCGAGACGATCGCCTTCAGCGCCGCCGAGATCGACGCGGCGATCGCCCACGTATCCCCCGAGGACCAGGCGGCGCTGGAACTGGCGGCGGAGCGAATCCGCCTCTACCACGAGCGCCAGCTGCCGGCCGACGCGCAGTGGGTGGACGATACCGGCGCCCAGCTCGGCTGGCGCTGGACGCCCGTCGAGGCCGCAGGTCTCTACGTACCGGGCGGACGCGCCTCCTATCCCTCCTCGGTGCTGATGAACGCGATTCCGGCGCGCGTCGCCGGGGTCGAGCGGCTGGTGATCTGTGCGCCCACGCCTGATGGCATCGTCAACCCGCTCGTCCTGCTTGCCGCACGGCTTGCCGGCGTGGAGACCGTCTATCGGATCGGCGGTGCTCAGGCGATCGGAGCCATGGCCTACGGGACGCAGACGATCGCCGCGGTCGACAAGATCGTCGGCCCCGGCAACGCGTGGGTGGCCGCCGCCAAGCGGCGTGTCTACGGACGCGTCGGCATCGACATGATCGCCGGCCCCTCGGAGGTCCTGATCCTCGCCGACGCGGACAACGATCCCGACTGGGTCGCGCTCGACCTGATGGCGCAGGCCGAGCACGACCCGGCGGCCCAGTCGATCCTGATCACCGACACGGCCGCCTTCGGCCAAGCGGTCGCCGATGCGGTCGACGAGCGCCTGACGAGCCTCGATCGCCGCGAAATCGCTGCGGCGAGCTGGCGCGACTTCGGCGCGGTGATCACGGTGGCCGACTGGGACGAGGCGCTGGATCTGGCGGCGCGCATCGCTCCGGAGCATCTGCAGGTCTGCACGAGCGACGCCGAGGACCTGGCGGCGAGGGTCAGGCATGCCGGCGCGATCTTCATCGGCGCCTTCACGCCCGAGGCGATCGGTGACTATGTCGGCGGCCCCAACCATGTGCTGCCGACCGCACGGTCGGCGCGGTTCTCCTCGGGGCTGTCGGTGATCGACTTCATGAAGCGCACGACGATCGCGCGGATGACTCCGGGGGCATTGAAGGCGATCGGCCCGGACGCGGTGCGGCTGGCGCAGGCGGAGGGCCTGGAGGCGCATGGTCTCTCGGTCCAGCGACGGCTTGACCGCCTGAACGCCGACGATGGCCATGGCTGACAACGGGCGGCTGATCGCGGTCGAGCTGGACGAGACCGGGCTGGCCCCGCCTACGCCCGAGATCGAGCAGGAGCGCCGCATCGCCGTCTTCGACCTTCTCGAAGAGAACCGCTTCGCGCTCGCCCGCCGGGAGGGGCGCCTGGTGCCCGAAGGCCCCTATCGGCTGACCCTTGCTCTGCGCGAAGGGCGCCTCGTCTTCGATCTCGCAACTGATGCAGGTGCCAGGGCGGGCGAGATCCACCTCTCGCTCACCCCATTCGCGCAGGTGGTGAGGGATTACTCCCAGATCTGCGAGGCCTATCTCGACGCCGTCCGCCGCCTTCCCCCGGCCCGGATCGAGGCGATCGACATGGGGCGGCGCGGGATCCACGACGAGGGCGCTCGGCTGCTGATCGAGCGGCTGGAGGGCAAGGCCGAAACCGACATGCCGACCGCGCGCCGGCTGTTCACGCTGATCTGCGTGCTGCGGGTGCAGCCGTGAGCGGCGTTGAGGGCCGAGCGGGAGCTCGGCGGGCCAGCGGGCGGACTGCCGGGTAGCCCCCCCGTGGCCGCGCTTCCCCATTCGGTGCTCTTCTGCTGTGACCACAATGCCGTGCGTTCACCGATGGCAGAAGGGATGATGAAGCATCTCCATGGCGCCCGTGTCTTCGTGCAGTCGGCCGGCGTTAAGAGCGACGTGGAGATCGACCCGTTCACCGTCGCCGCTTGCGCCGAAATCGGTATCGCCCTCGACCGGCACCGGGTCCGCAGCCTGCGCGAGATGGAGGAATGGGGCGACCTGATCGGCGGATATGACATGATTGTGGCGCTGTCACCGGCCGCGCAGCGGCAGGCGCTCGAGTACACCCGCTGGCATGCGATCGAGGTCGAGTACTGGCCGACTTTCGACCCCGTCGGTCTTGGCGAGACCCGCGAGGCGCGGCTCGCCGCATATCGTCAGACACGCGACCAAATCGCCTCGCGGATCCTTGCGCGATTCGGTCCACCCGTCACCGGTGGCCCGGACGGCACCTGACAACCGTTGCGCAGGCATCCGGCGCAGCGTGCGGTCCTCGTCCGCGTCTTTATGCGCAACTCAACCCATGGTAGAAGATCGCCGCGGGTGACGTGACCTGGCGCCTGCCACGGCCCCACGACAATCCAGCACGCCGATACTGCGAGCAGGATCCCCGTCGCCCGATTTCGCACATGCATCGATTTCCCAGGCCCCGCGGCCGGTCCTGCCCGTTCAACCTGCGGAACGCCGGATAGCGGCCAAGCCCAAGCAATTCCGGGTGCCCGCACGAGCGCCTGAAAGGGTGACATGTCAAGAGAAGCACCACCAGTTATATCCAGCGTATCGGTGGCGCCGGCCTCTGGGCCGGGCGGAACGCGCTTTTATGCTGCGGTCACGGCAAGCGACGTGCCGTCGATGCGCATCGCGTATCAGTGGCACATCGATGGGGCCGAGATCGCCGGCGCGAACGGCGCCAGCCATATCGGAACCGTCGCCGGGTCGCTGGGCGTTCGCATCACGGTGACGAACGCACTCGGCTCGGACAGGCGCGAAAGCGCCCCGGTGCTCGTCGTGCCCGGCCTTGCCGCGCCGGAGATCATCGAGGCGAGGATCGTGCCGGAGACCGGCGACATCGGCACCCGGTTCACCGTCACCCTCGCGGCGGCCGGGGTTCCCGCCCCTGCCCTTGCGTATCAGTGGCTTCTTGACGGGATCGAGATCACGGGCGCGACCGGACCGAGCTACGTGGCCCGGGCAACCGGCGGCCTGTCCGTCCGCGTCGTCGCGCGTAACGCAGAAGGCTCGGACAGCCGCGATACAGCCGCCGTCGTGATCGGCCCCGTCGCAATCGCACCGGTCGTGACCGCAGCCCTGGTCCAGCCCGCAAGCGGGCGTGCGACGGCGACCCAGTTCACCGCCGTCGCCGAGGCCTCGGGGCAGCCGGCACCGGCTCTGAGCTACCAGTGGTTCCTTGATGGTGCTGCGATTGCCGGCGCAACCGGCATCAGTCACGTGCCGGCGCTCGATGGGGCGCTGAGCGTGCGGATCACTGCAACCAATGCCGGCGGTACGCATAGCCGCGAGAGCGAGGTGGCGACGGTGAAGCCGGCCGTCTCGCCCCCCCAGGTGCGGGCCGCCGACATTCTTCCCAACGCCGGCCGTGTTGGTGACTCGTTCAAGGTGACGGTCACGACCTGTGGCTATCCCGAACCGGAGCTGCGCTACGAGTGGTTCCTCGACGACCGCCTGCTCGATGAGCCGAGCGGCGATACCTATACCGCGACCGTCCCGGGCTCGATCTACGTCCGCATCGCGGCGACAAGCCCCGAGGGCCAGGACTCGCGCGAAAGCGGTGCCGTGCTCATCGAGCCGGCGCTGGCCTCGGCGGCGATTTCCGACCTGTCGGTGATCCCGGCATCCGGACAGGTCGGCGACCGGTTCGAGGCGGCGGCTAGGGTCGCGGGCCATCCGGTGCCGGAGCTTGCCTACCAGTGGTTCCGCAACGGCGAGTTGATACCCGGGGCGACCGAGGCAGGCCACATTGCGGACACACCGGGCGCGCTGCACGTCGAGGTGACCGCGCGCAACGAACTCGGCGCGGATGCGAGATCCAGCGCAAGCGTCCTGGTTGCGCCCGCGATTGCCGTTCCGGTGATCGAGACCGTCGTGATCGATCCGCGTGCAGGTCGGGTCGGCGACGTCTTCGTGGCCTCGGCTGTCGCCAACGGCGCGCCTGCGCCGGTGCTGACCTATCAGTGGCTGCGCGACGGGGAGCCGATCGAAGGCTCGACGGGCGCCAGCCACATCGCGGTGCGCCCCAGCCGGCTTTCGGTCCGCGTAACGGCAACCAACGCAGCTGGGACGGACCATCGCGAGAGCGAGGCAGTGGCGGTCGAGCCGGCCCTGACAGCACCTGAGGTGCTGGACGCGGGCGTCATCCCGCCAAGCGGCAGGGTCGGCGACACCTTCTCGCTGGCTACCACGGTCACCGGCCATCCAGCGCCGGAGATCCGGTGTCAGTGGTTGCTTGACGGCGAGGAGATCAGCGATGCCATGGGCGACCGGTTCGTCGCGTCGATGGCTGGTGTTCTGTCTGTCCGGGTCGTCGCAGAGAACTCGGAGGGCGTTGCTTCAATTGAATCCGTTGCCGCTATAGTCACGGCGAGCGAGACGCTTCTGGTCTTTCAGCCGGGCGTCTTTGAAGAAGGAGTCTTTCTATGAGCCTGATCCGACGCTCCGACAAGGGGCAGCCGCTCTCGGCCGCCGATCACGACGCGAACCTCAAGCGTCTAGGGGGATTCGCGAGCCTCCCGGCGCTGCTGGCCGAGCGCAGCGGATACGACTTCTGGCGCGAGGGTGAGATCATCACCACGCATGCCGAGGGGTTCCGATATCGTGTTGTGACGGCGGAAGGTTCGAGCGGGCACCTCGTTACCGCAGGCGGCGTGCGGCTGGCCGTACTTCCGACCGACGACGGCGCGCTGAACTTCCGCGCCTTCGCGCCGGCCGCCAATGGCCGGGCGGACGACCACGCGAAACTGATGCTCGCGATCGAGGCCCTGCCGGCGGGCGGTACGCTGTTCTTCCCCGACGGGACGTATTTCATCGGAAAGACGGTCTTCTTCAAGAAGGTGGTTCACCTGAAGGGGACCCGCAGCGGGCTGTCCGACGGAGCGTCGGCAGTCCTGGCGTTCCCCGCCAACACGACGGGCCTCAAGTTCGAGAGGCACAACACCTACGACGGTAAGGTGGAGACGACCCCTTCGGGCGCGTCGGACGGCTCGATCGTCGAGGGTCTCTGGATCCGTGGCACGCTGGGAGTGGACAAGACGAAGCATGGGATCCACGCCGTGTGTCGCATCCTGATCCGGAATTGCAAAGTATCCGGGTTCTCGGGCGATGGTGTCCATATCTATGGCGCCAGCGACCAATGTGGCATTGGCGGCCATCAGGCTATCTGCGGCAACGCCAACCTCGTGCAGATCTACACGTCGCAGGCGCTCGGCAACGGTGGAAATGGATTCTACTTGCGCGGCTACGACGGCAACGCCGGCTACTGCTATGGCCTGGATGCCGCCGGGAACGGACGCTGGGGAATCGTGGACCTTTCGTTCCTCGGCAACACTCATATCGGCCATCACGTGGCAACGAACGGCGTTGCGGTGTCCGCTGCCGGCAATCCTGCGGGGCACAGTTCCTTCGTCCACGTGGCGGGCATCCATTACTCGACGCATCCCGACGCCACCGAGCAGCAGCTCGTGGATACACAGCCTGGCTCAAACCCCGCCATCTGGGTGGCAACGGGTGCGGGCGGTGCCCATTCCAACATTCCGACCTGGCTCCCCGGGCAACCTGTCGGCACGTATTTCGTTGGCGGCTCGTTCTATGTCCGAGGCAACAACGCACGGAACGTGCTTCTAGGCTGCTACACCGAAGGTGGCGCTGGCGGATCATTCATTGAAGGCCCGTCTATCGTTGAAGGCGGCATGCACGGCGCCGGGTTCATTGCGGGCGGCGCCGTATCTGGTCGTGCGGGCGATCGCCTGGAACTCAGGTCAGTGACCGTTGGACAAAATGGGATCACGACAGCGCTTCCCGGCCAGCAGCCTCATGCCGCCCTTCAGTGGGGACACACGGAAGATAGCGCATGGCCTTGGGCGCTTACCTACAGCAATGGGAACTGGGCATTCCAGAATGGCGGCCTCAGCGCGCGCGTTGCAGCATACATAACTAGCGTCGCGACCACTCTCACCTTCGGGACGTCAGCCGCCATCGGTTACATCTTTGGCGTTCCCGTCCTCGGCCTCGGTTCCGGGTTGAATGCCCGTCGTATGACCAACAGCACCACGGCTCCGTCGACGGGCAACTGGGCGCGGGGCGACATCGTCTGGAATATCAATGCCGCAGCTGGAGGCAGCGCGGGCTGGATCTGCGTAGCTGCTGGATCACCCGGCACCTGGAAGACCTTCGCCCCCATAGCCAGCTGAGCCTTCCGCCAGACAACGTGCCGGCCGTTCCAGGCCGGCGCGTGCCACTAGCCAGGCCAGACCGCATACGGGACGTAGCACTGAACGAAGAGGCTGGACATGACCGTCCACACCAGCAGGACGGCAGCGCCAGCGAGGAACGGCGACGCAACGATCAACGGCGAGAAGCGCCCCCCCCCGAGAGCCGAAACTCTTGACAGCATGATCAATTGAGCCGGCATAAAATAATATGCCAGCCTGTCTGCTATTACCGACGAAAAGAACGACATGGGAAAAAGAAGCAGCATGGCTCCGGCCGATATCCATATAAACTTGTAGTCGCCAGTCCAATCCGTCTTCCAGGATCTGCGGAAAAAAACGAAGAATACCAATCCTGTCAGCGTCATAAGAGCCGTTCTGAATGGGGCTCCAGCCGCATCAATGCTCGTCCCGACATACCGGTCGTAGTACACGGTGAACTGCTCCCCCGACGCCATAGCCACGAGCCCCGGGAGCGCGATCACAGCAGCGATCACCGCATTTCGCGGTGAGAACTTGCCCAGTACGAAGGGCGTGAGCGCGAGGAAAATGAGGGCGCTCGTATGAAATGCGCCGGCCAGGACGACCATCGCGACATAGACCGCTACGCGTCGATCATTGAAGGCGTTGATCGCGACACACAGAATTCCGACCGCCATCGCCTGGCGGATCCCCGACATCGCAAGGTGGAGGATCAGCAGCGGAAACGACAGGATAAGCATGCCGAGCGGATCCGGCTGCCGGCGTGCAAGCCGATGGAAGCCGCCAAAATACACCGCAGCTGCAATGACGTTGATGTATGGATAGTCCAGATTGAACCGGTGCAGCAGCTCGTTAGCCACCTGGAACAGCGGCTCGCGCGAACGGAGCGCAGCGCCCATGTCCTGTATGCCCTGGGTCTGGTAGATCACGAGATAGCCGGTCCAGTCGCACCCCACCTCGTAGCGAAAGGCTACAAAGCAAAACAGCGCCACCAGCAGGATGACGTATAGCTGGCGCCGCAGCCGCGGCTGACCTATCGATGCCGCACCCGCCGCCAACAGAAGCGCATAGACGCCGATATAGGTCACGCCGGCACGGTCACGGGCTCAGCCTGGTCGAACGCGGGCTCGGCGCACTCGATCCAAGCCTGTAGCATCAGCAAATTCCAGAGTTCGGGACCTGCATTGCTTCGGCCCGTCAGGTGTCTCTCCCACAGCGCGCGGACCTCGCCGGCGTTGAGAACGCCCTCCCGCTGCATCCGCCCCGCGTCGAGTTGCGCCTCGGCCCAATCGCGCAGTCCGCCCCGCAACCACGTGTTCAATGGAACTGCGAAGCCCTGCTTGGGGCGGTCGACAAGGTCCCGGGGGACATGTCGGTAAAGGACATCGCGCAGTATGCGCTTTCCCTTGCCCCCGCCGACCTTGGCCGAGATCGGCAGCCGCCAGGCAAGCTCAACCACACGCGCATCCAGAAAGGGCGCGCGTGTTTCGAGCGAAGCGCTCATCGCCGCACGATCGACCTTCACCAAAATGTCTCCGGGAAGATAGGCGAGCGCATCGGACGCCATAGTCCATTCGGCCAAACCGAGATTGACCGGGGCCGGATCTGCGGGATCGAGCGCGCCACGCATGAGGAAGGGCGCCGGCTCTCGCAGGATGCTCACCATGCTGCGATAGAAGCCGGCATAGTCCTTCGCGGAGCCGATGGCAGCACCGAGGCGGCCGAGCTTGTCGATCGTGGTCAGAGGAAGGCCCGCCGCCCGGATCAATCTGTGGATCGGGGCGGCCTCGCCTGCGGCGAGCCGCTGCGTCAATTCAAGCGACCTGCCGATGCCACGCCGGCCAGCCTCGGGCATCGGGCCGATCAGGCGCCAGAGCCGGGGAAAAAACATGTGGCGGTTGTATCCGCCGAAGACTTCGTCGCCCCCGTCCCCGGTGAGCGCAGCCGTTACATCCTGACGCGCCAGACGCGACAGAAGTGTGGTGGGGATCTGCGACGAATCCGCGAATGGTTCGTCGTAGATCCGGGGAATGTCGGGAACGACCGCCAGCGCGTCGGCCTCGGTAACCAGAAACTCGGTGTGGCGGGTCTGCAGATGCTGCGCGACACGCCGGGCATGGCTCGCCTCGTCAAGGCGGGCGTCCTCGAAACCGATCGAGAAGGTGCGGACGTCTTCGGTGACGTTGCGCATGAGCGCAGTAACCAACGAGGAATCAATCCCGCCGGACAGAAAGCTGCCAAGCGGAACATCGCTGAGCATCTGCGACTGCACCACCGTTCGCAGACATGTCTCGAGCGCGTCACATTGTTCCGTATAGGTGCCCCCGACCGGATTCTCGGCCCCTGCCTGGATGACGTCGCCGAGCTGCCAGAACCGCTCTGGCCAAGCCTGGTCATCGTCGGGAGATGCAAGGGTGAGGATGGATCCGGCAGGCAGCTTCAGAATGCCGAGGTAGATCGATCGCGGGTCCGGGACATAGCCCAGGCGAAGGAACTGCGTGAGCGCAACCGGGTCGACCGGCGCCCCGAAGCCTGGATAGGCGCGCAGAGCCTTCAGCTCCGATGCGAAGACCAGCGTGCGTCCCACCCGCCCGTAGTAGAGCGGCTTCTCCCCCATGCGGTCTCGCGCGAGACTGAGGCGTCGCTCCTTGCGGTCCCAGAGCGCGAACGCGAACATGCCGGCCGCCGCCTTCAGTGCACGCGCCAGGCCCCATGCCTCGATGGCCGCTAGCAGCGTCTCGGTATCGGAATGCCCGCGCCACGCTTGCGCATGCCCGGCCTCCTCCAGGCTGCGCCTGAGGTCGAGGTGATTGTAGATCTCGCCGTTGTAGCAAAGCACGAAGCGCCCCGAGGCCGAAACCATCGGCTGAACGCCCGCGGGAGACAGATCGAGGATCGCCAGACGACGATGGCCGAGGGCAAGTCCGGCCTCTGGATCGACCCAGGAGCCAGCGCCGTCGGGGCCGCGGTGCGCGATGCGGTCCGCCATCGCCTCCACGGTCGATGTCGCCTCTGATGCACCAACTGGCCGTGCTCGCCAGACGCCCGTCAGGCCGCACATGAATTCATACCGATTACCTAGTTTCTCCGCGCGCGGTCGACGACATCGCGAACCATTCGTGCAACGCGCGGACCGTGTACATGCAGCGAGTAGCGCTCTTCCACGCGTCGCCTGCCAGCGGCACCCATACGCTGCCGAAGCTGCGGGTCGGACGCCAGTTGTCGAATGGCCTCCGCCCATTCCGCCTCGCTGGTCGCCAGAAACCCGTTCACGCCATGCTCGACGATTTCGGCGTTCACGCCGACCGGGGACGCAATGACAGGCAAGCCGCACGCCATGTACTGGATGAGCTTGTAGCCGCATTTTCCCCGCGCCCACTGCTCGTCCGGAAGGGGCATGATGCCGATATCCATGCCCTGCAACATTTCGACTTCACTTTCCGCGGACCACGCGACGTGGGTCAGACTCGCCGAGCGCTCGGCGTCTGGCCCCGCACCGATGGCCACCGCGTTCAATCCGCATTCGGCGGCCAGCTGGTCGAGCACCGGCAGAACGGGGCGTACATATGTCCACGTGGACGGCGAGCCGATCCAGCCCAGCGTCGTCCCTCCTGTCCCGGCGCGGTTCGCTGGGCGGTAGACCTCCGTGTCGACGACTGTCGGCACCAATTCCGTGCGCCGACAGAACCTCGCGGCATATGCCTGCAAGTAGGCGTTACCGCAGATGGCCAGATCGCTGCCTTTCAGCAGGGCCTCCAGCTTTCGGCCGAGAGCGCGGCGAATGAGTGGGTTGGGATGCGCATCATATTGATGAAAGATCGCGTCGTCGAAGTCGTAGATGACAGGAGCACCCGATCTGAAGGAAATACGCTCCGCCCATCCCGGCATATAAGGGAAGAGCTCGCAGTAAATCCAGAGAGCGTTGTCGGGATCTATCTGGACTACACTTCGCAGACGTGATGAATACGCACGGGCCAAGCCGAGCGGAGAGCGGCGCCGAGTTCGGTACAAGCGTTGCAGCGCAGAGTTCGGCAGCAGCGGCTCAACCGACAAGTCCAGACCGCATTCCGCCAGGAACGGAGCGAACTGAATAAGCCGCTGCCGCGTGCTCGCGGCCTGATCGCCATATTTGGCAAATGCCTGCAGCGCGACGCGACGATTGGAGGCCGAACCCCCGCCGAAGTCGTTCCTGTCTATTGTCATCTCGCCACTATCTTGTGGCAATCGCGCGATAGATGCCATCGTACCTGTCCACACCATCCGTCACGGAAAAGAGCTTCCGCGCCAGGTCGACGCAACGCGTGTCCAGTCCTGGCTCGTCCAGGAGGGCCAGAAGCCGATCCGCCGCTTTCTCCATGTCGGAGGCCGAGAAGTCCGTGAGCGCCACCCCCACTCTCTCGCCCTCAAGGATTTCCTCCATATCTCCTACTCCGGTGTTTCCGACGCAGGGAACGCCACACCCGAGATACTCGGCGAGCTTGGTCGCCGCACTGGCGATCTTCGAATAGCACGGCTTGATCACTGCCCCCGCCACATGCATCCGCGCGATATGACCCGGGACCTCGCCGTGCTCCGCGCTCACCAGCTCCAGGCGCTCTGGCTCGATGCCCGCACGTTCGACTGCCGCGCGGATCGCCTCGTGCTCGCTCCGGTTGACGACGAGCAATCGGGCATCCGGCCGGTGACGGCGCAGCAGACTGAAGAATGCAAGCGTCTCGTCAAACAGGTACCAGGTGCCCACCGAGCCGACGTATCCGAAGGTGAAGGGGCGGTCCGGATCCGCCGGTTGCAGCCGAAAGCGCGCCAGATCGGCGCAGGTCGGGATGACGGTGATCGGAGGCAACCGGTCCTGGAGGTAGTCGAAGGTCGCAATCTCGCGCGCCGAGGCATGGGTCAGCGTGACCACGTGATCCGCGGCCAGCATGAAGCGCCGCTCCATGTCCTTGGCCGTCCGGTAGAGGCGCGAGCCAGGCGGCCATATACCGCCGTCCACGCGCTCGTCGGCCCAGAATCCGCGCATGTCGAAAAGGAACCGCACACCCGTGAGCCGCTTCAGCGCGAGCGCCATGACGGCGGGAACGTAGGAGCGGGCGTGGACGATGCCGATCCGATGCCGGCGGATCAGGCGCAGGCCGGAGGCGATGCCGACCGCAATGTCCCACGCGGTGGCGGCGGCGGAGGGGCGCTTGTGGTAGGTGAGCGGCACCCAGCCGACACCGGCGGCCGCGAGGCGTTCGCGCATCGCAGCCATGCGAGCGGCGTCGGCCAGATCCGCGGGCTTCTCGAACGACACCAGATACATCGGCCGCCCGCCCGCTAGCCGCTCGACATAGCTCACGACCTGGCTCTGGCCCAGCGGCTCGAGCATCCCGTCGTAGGAAATGTAGAGTACGGGCGTGGGCTGATGGGGGGCGGCGTTCACAGTGGGGCTCCGGGCCGGAACCGGGCGCGAAAAAGTGTTCTATACTTCAACATACTGATATTTCTGCAGCAAATGTACAATTCGGGATTAGTGCTTATCCGCGCCGAGCGTTCCCGGTCAACCCAGACATCGTGGAGTTGGGAAACATCAGGGACAGATAGCGGTCCGCCGCACGCTTCACCGTAAAGTCGCCCGCACGCCGTTGGAGCGCGGCGCGATCATGCTGCGCACCGAGAGCTGTGCGCATTGCTTCGGCGAGCGCTGCAGCGTTACCAACGGGAACGAGGCGTCCATGGCGGCCGCCTTCGAGGATTTCCGTCGGGCCGGAGGGGCAATCGGTCGATACGACGGGAACCCCGCAGGCAAGCGCCTCGACGATCACGTTGCCGAACCCCTCGTAGTCAGAGGACAGGACAAAGAGATCGGCCGAGCGGTAGTACGGCCCAGGGTCGCGCACGAAGCCGGGCATCAGAACTCGGTCGCTGAGTCCTTCTGCGGCGACGAGCGCCGTGATCTCGGCCCGCAAAGGGCCGTCGCCAAGCAACATCAGCCGGGCGTCCGGCCAGTCGCGGAGCCGCGCGAACGCGCTTATCAAAAGGGCGTGGTTCTTCACCGGTTTGAAGGACCCGACGGTAAGGATGCGCCTGCCCGGCGGTCCATTCCACGTCGCATCCGGATAGGGCAACTCCAGTTCGGAAGGGGGCGGGATCGAATTGAAAATGACGTCAAACCTCTTGCGGGGAATTCCCGAAAGATTTGACAGGTCATCCCGCACACCGTCAGAAACGGCAACGCAGCCGTCGGCAAGGCGATAGGTGGTCGCGATGCTGACCCTCAGCGCCAGCCGATGAAGTGCTCCCCAGCCTGCGTAGCCATGCGAGAGGAGAGTGTGGTCGCTCACTACCACCCGCGCCTTGCTGCCGGCCAGCCGACGGGCGATGACGGCAACCGAGGTAAGCGGCCACATGGATGCCAGGATCGCATCGGGGCGGGCCTCGCGGATATAGCGCACTAGCGGCGGGAGGACGCTCCGCAATCTGGGCGCGTTGAGATTGACGACGTTAATCCCGTCCGGCAGCAGGCTTCGCAATTCGCCTTCGTCGCGCATGAGCACGAAATCGACCGCATACCCGCGAGCGATGTACTCTTCGCGGGCGAGATCCAGGTTGACGCGCTCCGCCCCGCCCCCGCGGAGGTCAGGCAGGAGGACGGCAATGCGGGGCTTAGCTATGCTCATAGGATGCTTGCTTATCCGCCTTTACTGCGAGGTGATCGCGTCCGTTGAGCGATGTGACGGTGAAGCCGTGGCGGGCTAGGAGAGGCAAGACATCCTCGGAGCCAGGTAGGGCCTCGAAAAGCAGAGCGTCGGTACGGCGCAGCACCGATCGAGCGCCCGCCAGCGCGAGATGCTCAGCGCCCTCCAAGTCCATCTTCATCAGCCGGACATGCTCGACGCCGTCGAGAAGGTTGTCGAGCGTCTCCGTGCGTACATGGACAACCCTACCACCCTCTGCGCGGCGGATGGAGGCCTGGCCGAACTTGCCATCGTCGACGCGAGCCTCGATCTCAAGATTGGCAGTTTCGCAGAGGGCATGCTCGACGACCGCGACGTTGCCCGCATCGTTGATGGCGACATGCCTCCGGAGAATGGCGGCCGTGTCCGGCATCATCTCGATCGCGACCACGCGCCCCTCCCCACCGACGATCCGCGAGGCTAGGATTGTATAGAACCCTATGTTCGCACCGGCATCGACAAAGGTGTCGCCTGGCCGGAGCCACGTCCGTATCGCGTCGAACACCTCCGGCTCCCGACCGGGCAGGACATGGTGGAGGTCGTCGGCACCTGCCCTCACGTCGAACAGACCCACACCGCGAATCCTGATCCGGGCATCGCGGGCGAGTGTCGGGTCCTGCCAGTGGTCGATCCCGGAGAGAGCTGTTAGCGGACACCGGAGAAACGCCGATCTGACGGCGCGCCTGTCTTCGGGCCGCTCGCCACGCGCCGCATAGGCGATCCGCGTCCAGTACACTAAACGCGCGGCGTAGGTCTCGGCGCGGCGCAGATACGTACGAAGGCCGGCCGGAAGCATCTTCTTCAGTCTGTCGCGAAGCCGGGACGTCATGGGCGAACCCCCTGCCGTCCGAACAACTCGCCGAATGAGAATATGCTCGGGTTGGTTCCGGAAAGACGAACCGAGCTCCGGTGCAGCAGTGCCGTCCGGACGGCCGCGGCGAGCACGACTGCCCAGGCAGCGCCGACGATTCCGAAAAGCCACCCAAGCGCGAGCACCGCAGCAAAGCCTGCGGCGACTGACGCGGCAAAGGCACGTGTGACCGAGCGTTCGTTTCCCGTAGCGGTGAGAATGCCGGCGGCGATGCCGTTGGTCGCCGTCAGCAGATGCGCAAGCCCCAGAATCATGAGAACCGACCACGCACCGGCATACTCGCCGCCGAACACCAGCTTGATCAGCGGCTCCCCCACGAACCAGAGAGCAAGCAGAGCCACCAGGATCGCAGCAGAGCCGCTGAGCGACGCGGCGCTCGCAAATCTCTGAAGCGCCGAGCTGTTGCCCTCGGTGACGAGCCGGGCAACGATGGGCACGGCAATGGTCCCGAACAGGCTGTAGGGCAGTGCGACGAACACCGCGCAAGACAAGGCAACCCGAAACAGCCCCACGTCGGCTACGGGCACCATCATTGCAAGGATCAGCACCGACAGATGCGCATCAAGGACACGCAGAACATCCGTCAGCCCCATCGGAATTGCCCCGCGTAGCCAGTCTTGGCCCCGCATCACCGCGCGCGCGTCTGTGGCGCGGCGCCGCAGAAGGATAGCGAGCCACGCGCCGGCCGCAACTGCCGTGACGAAGGCCGCGACCAGCTGCAGCGCCAGAGCCGTCTCGGCGTTGAGCCTATCGGAAAGCAAAAATGCCGATGCAAGCGCCAGCGCGAAAAGCGCCGGCAGCAGGATTCCGTCGAAGAGCTGACCGCCGACCAGGCGGCCTGCCCCGCGCAGCAGCGCAGCTACAACCGAGATCAACGCCAGGACGAGCACGAGTGGCAACGCCACGAGAACGCCGAAGCGTAGATCGTCGGGAACCATCCCGGGAAACGACAGCAAGCCGGCCGCCGCGACTCCCCATGCCAGACACCCGATCCCGCCGACAACGGCGAGGGACCAGCGGACGATGCCGCGCAGCTGCGGCCAGTCGCGTCGGGATACGGCGATGGCCGCCTCGCGCGAGGCCAGGGGCGGAACACCGAGCCCGATGACCGTGCTCGCGATTGCGACGCCGGACATGATCGCGCCATAGATGCCATATTCCGCCACGCCGAGATAGCGCGCGAGCTGGACGCCCACGAGGAACGACAGGGCCATGCTCGCCAAGCGGACAAAGCCGCTGCCAAGCGTTGCATGGAACACCATTCTCGCGAGGCTGGCTGGCTCGCCTATTCTGGATAGCAGCGACATCATCTGATCAGAGATGACTGCCAGGCTGCCGCCCGCCCCTCACGCCCCATAATACCCACGGTACCACTCGACGAACCGCCCTACCCCCTCGCGCACCGAGGTCGCCGGCCGATACCCCACGCTCCGCTCCAGTTCGGAGACGTCCGCGAAGGTGTCCGGGACGTCGCCCGGCTGAAGCGGCAGGAGTTCGCGGATCGCCTTCCGGCCCAACGCGTCCTCGATCGCCTCGATGTATTCCGACAGCCGCACCGGGGCGTTGTTGCCGATGTTGAATATCCGGAACGGCGCGTTCGAGGTCGCCGGATCGGGCGCGTCGCTCGACCAGTCAGGGTTCGGGGCGGCGATCTGGTCGCTGGCGCGGATAACGCCCTCGACGATGTCGTCGACATAGGTGAAGTCGCGCGTATGGTTGCCGTGGTTGAAGACCCGGATCGGCTCGCCGGCCAGGATCGCCTTGGTGAACAGGAAGAGCGCCATGTCCGGGCGCCCCCAGGGGCCATAGACGGTGAAGAACCGCAGGCCCGTCGTCGGAAGCCGGAACAGGTGGCTGTAGGCATGCGCCATCAGCTCGTTCGCCCGCTTGGTGGCGGCGTAGAACTGCAGCGGATGATCCACGCCCTGATGCTCGGAGAAGGGCATGGCCGTATTGGCGCCATAGACGCTCGAGGTCGAGGCATAGGTCAGATGCGGCACCTGCGCATAGCGGCACGCCTCGAGGATGTTGGTAAAGGCGACGATGTTCGAGCGCACATAGTCATGCGGATGCGTCAGGCTGTGGCGCACCCCCGCCTGGGCGGCGAGGTGGATCACCCGGTCGAACTCCCCGCCGGCGACGCAGTCGCGCACCGCCGCCTCGTCGGCGAGATCCGCGCGGATGAAGGTCCAGCTGCCCTGCCGCGCCTGCCCGTCCTCGGCCAGCAGCCGCAGGCGGGCCTCCTTGATCTCGGGATCGTAGTAGTCGTTGACGATATCGAATCCGACGACAGTGTCGCCGCGCGCCAGCAGCCGCCGCGCGAGGTGAAAGCCGATGAAGCCGGCGGTGCCTGTGACGAGAACCTTCATCAGATCCGCCCGCTGCTTGCGTGCCGGTCGAACACGCCCTTCACGTCGAAGAACACCGCCTCCGGCCCGCCGAGGGCGCGAATGGCGTCGGCGCCCATCTCGACGAAGGCGCCGTGCGCCACGGCCAGGATCACCGCGTCATAGCTGCCGGGCTCAGGCCGCTCGGCGAGGATGTCGAGCCCGAACTCGTGACGCGCTTCGGCTGCGTCCACCCAGGGGTCCCAGACGTCGACATCGGCATTGAAGCCCCGCAGCGTGGTGATCACGTCGATGACCTTGGTGTTGCGTACATCGGGGCAGTTCTCCTTGAAGGTCAGGCCCATGACAAGGATGCGGCTGCCCACGACCGGCGATCGGCGCTGCATCATCAGCTGTGCGACGCGGTTGGCGACGTACTCGCCCATGCCGTCGTTGATGCGCCGGCCGGCGAGGATCACCTGGGGGTTATAGCCGATCTCCTCGGCGCGGTAGGTGAGATAGTAGGGATCGACCCCGATGCAGTGGCCGCCGACCAGCCCCGGCCGGAAGGGCAGGAAATTCCACTTGGTTCCCGCCGCCTCCAGCACCTCGCCGGTGTCGATGCCGAGGCGGTGGAAGATGATGGCAAGCTCGTTCATCAGCGCGATGTTCAGGTCGCGCTGGGTGTTCTCGATCACCTTGGCCGCCTCGGCCACGCGGATCGAGGCAGCGCGATGGGTGCCGGCAGGCACGATCTCGCGGTAGAGCGCGTCGATCGCCGCCGCCGCCTCCGGCGTCGAACCGCTCGTCACCTTGACGATCGTCTCCAGCCGCCGCTCACGGTCGCCCGGGTTGATCCGCTCGGGGCTGTAGCCGACGAAGAAGTCCTCGTTGACCTTCAGGCCCGACTCCCGCTCGAGGATCGGGACGCAGACATTCTCGGTGCAGCCGGGATAAACGGTGGATTCGTAGACCACGATCGCCCCCGGAGACAGCGCCCGCCCGACGGTCTCCGAGGCCCGCTCCAGCGGCCGCAGGTCAGGGCGCTTGGCCTGATCGATCGGGGTGGGCACGGTGACGATGAACACCCTGCAGGAGGCGAGATCGGACGGATCCGACGACAGCGCCAACTGGCCCGCGCCCGCGAGGTCCGCGGATGACACCTCGAGCGTCGCGTCGCGCCCCTGCCGCAGCTCGCCGATCCGCCCGGCATGGATGTCGAAACCGGTGACCGGCCGTCGTCGCCCGAAGGCCACCGCCAGCGGCAGCCCGACATAGCCGAGCCCGATCACCGCGAGCCTTGCATCCGCAAGATCAATCACTGCCTTTGCCCCATCCGCAAACCCGGCACCCTGTCTTCCCATCTTCAAGTCTACTCCTGCTGCCGACGCGGCACCGCATGGCGCGCGAGGCCCTCGCGATAAGCCGCCACGACATGCGCCTCGTCGAACTCGCGCTCCATCTTCGCCCGCCCGGCGGCTCCCATGGCCGCCCGCGCGACCGGCCCCATGGCGACGATCTCACCCATCCGCTCCGCCAGATCGCGGCTGTCACGCAGCGCGCAGAGAAGCCCGCTGCGGCCCTCGTCGACGACGGCGGTGCAGCCCGGAACCCGGGTCGCGACCACCGGCCGCGCCATCGCCGCCGCCTCGATCAGCGTGCGGGGCGCGCCTTCCCGGTACGAGGGCAGCACGACGCAGTCGGCGTCGGCGATGAAGGGGCGCACGTCCTCGACCGCGCCGGCATAGGTCACCACGCCCTCCTCGACCCAGCCGTCTATCACCGCCCGCGAGATCGCGGTCCGGTTCACCGCATCCGCCGGCCCGAGCAGCACGAACGCCGCGTCGCTGCCCTGCGCACGCAACAGGCGCGCCGCCTCGACGAACTCGCCGACGCCTTTGTCCGCCAGCATGCGCGCGATCAGCAGGAAGCGCACCCGGCCACCCTGCCGCGGCGGCGCCGGCGCAAAGGCGCGCAGGTCGATCCCCGAGCCGGGCAGGACATGCGTGCGCTCCCGCGCGACCAGCCGCTCGTCTACGAACAGCGCCCGGTCGTCCTCGTTCTGGAAGAACACCACCGGCACACCCGCGAACGCCGCGCGGTAGAGCGTGGTCGCAACGCCGCGGAGCCAGGACCGGCCGAGAAAGGCCGTCCCGAGCCCGGAGACGTTCGGCAGAAACGGGATCCCGAGCGTTCGCGCCGCCAGCGCGCCGTAGACGTTGTTCTTGATCGTATATCCGAGGATCACATCCGGCCGCTCCCGGCGAAACACCCGCGCAAACCGCGCGAGCAGCGCCAGATCGCGCAGCGGCGAAAGCCCCTTTCCGTCCATCTCCAGCGGGATGAAGCGGCATCCCATGTCCGCCAGCACCTGCGATGTCGCGTCCCGCGGCGCCAGCACCGTGACCCGGTGCCCGTCGGCAAGCAGGGCGGCGACGAGGCCGCGGCGGAAGTTCACGAGGTTCCACGAGGCGTTGACGGTCACCAGGATGTCGAGCGCCTGCGCGGCCTGCGCGCTGCCGCCCCGCCCTGCCGGCTGCGCCGCCGGCGCCGTCACGGCTGCCGTCATGTCACGATGAAGAACAGCATGTCTCACGCCGGCACGAACCGCGGCAGCAGGCCGATCGTGTCGCCCAGCAGCCGCTGGATCCGCGCATCGGCATCGGCGTCGCTCTCGCCGGGCAGGATCGGCGTGACATAGCGCACCAGCGCGCCATCACTGCGCCCGCGGGTCAGCGCGTCCACCTTGACCATCATGCGCGCCATGCGCTCGTTCGACAGGCGCCGCCCGCGACCGTCGAACCAGTAGTAGACCAGGGCGCGCGTGCCGTTCTTCTCGATGACCGCGCGGTTGAGCGCAAGCGAACCGGCGCCGCCCGCGATCTCCAGCTCCATCGGCCGGAAGGCCACGATGTTCCAGCCATCGGCCGGCAGGCAGTCCTGCGGCGAATGGATGCCTCCGACATCGTGATCCTGCCGGTAGTAGAAGGCGCTCCAGAAATTCACCGAGGCGCGCTCCTCGGGATGAATGAAGTCGATCAGCACGTGATCGTCGGCGTTGAGCACGTTCGCAACGCCGGGCGTGATCGTGCTCGACGTACCGCTCCAGCCGGCGACATCGGGCGGAAACAGCCGGAACGGATCGCGATCGACGGTGCCGGCCGGGCGCGTGGGGCCGGCGACGAGCAGCAGCGCCACGACGGTGGTCACGACGGCGGAGGCGATCAGGGCGCCAGTCGGCCGGATCGCCAGAACGCGCGCCAGCTGGCCGCCCGCTCCGCCAAGGCGAAGATCGATCCCCCGCTCGCCCTGTACGTTCCGTCCGGACATGCGCCGGGCCCCCATCACCAGGCCGAGCAGGACCAGGATGCAGGCGCCCAGGAACACCCAGTCGCCCGTCAGCCGAAGCACGCGCTCCGCCGCCTCGGGACCGGCGCGATCCACCGCAAGCCCGATGCCGGCGATCCGCAGGGCCGTCATTACGACCATGATCGGCGCCGCGAGGATCAGCGGCATCAGCCGCGTCCACAGCGGGCCGCGATAGACGGTCGCGAAGAAGAAGAAGGCCAGCATGACCGGGAGGAAACTGACCAGCCCGGCCGTGGCCTCCGCGATCGGAAGCCGGTGGATGCCGAAATCCAGGATCTGTCCCTCCACCCGCGCCGGGATCCCGAGGCCGCGCAGCGCGGCCATGCCGAGCTCGGACGCGCCGGCTTCGAGCGCCCGGTGGATCGGCGCCATCACGAAGCGCGGCACGGGGACCATCAGGAACAGGCTCGCCACCGGTGCCCAGAACGCCAGCGCGCCCGGCAGGCCGAAGCAGACGACGATCATCCCCGCCACCCACAGCACGATGGACGAGAAGACGAAATCGTCGATATTTATGAAGCTGCCGAAGACAGACGCCGCCAGCGCCACGCAGATCGCCGCCACGCCCAGCCAGCGCCCGCGCACCCTGCCCTGCGCCGGAGGCACGCTGCGCAGCACCTGCAGCAGCAGGAAGAACGAGAACAGCGGAACGAAGGCCTTGAAGCGGAACTCCGGCCGCGCCCATTCTTGGGCCAGCCGCTCGAAGCCGAACCAGAAGGCCGGAACCGCCGCCAGGATCGCGAGCGCAAACCACGCGAATCCGGCGAGGCCGGCGCTTCCGCGCCCCGCTTCGGCCGTCCCGTGCTGGATACCGATCGCCATCCGCGTCCCGTTCATTCGCGCCGGGCAGGTCCCCGGCCTCTTCCCTGGGCGCGCCGGCGCGCGCAACAGCTACCGCACTGCGGGTGACATGTCACCCGTCGCTCAGGGGGCAAAAGCCCCCGTCCGGCAGCGAGCAGGGCGCCGCCACATCACGATCGCCCGCCCCGCACCCGCGTGCCGGACTAGACCAACTTCCCCTGCCTCGTTCAATATACGACGAGCCCGGCAAGGCTCCGATTTACCACGATTATTTGTTAATGATTTCACTACGGACAGAAACCGCAAAGAAACCGCCCCGGTCCACCGCCCTACTCCTGCGCCGGAAACAGGTCGCATGCGCGCGCCAGCACCTCACGCTCGGTCCCGAGAACCTCCAGCAGCAGATGCACGCGCTCGGCGTCGCTCATGTCCACCACACGGGCCAGTCGGTCGGCGAAGGGACCCCGGAGGAAGCGTACCGCCTGCCCCGGTAGTATGTGGCCGGCAAGGCCCTGGCTGCCGCTGACGCCGGTCGCCGCCATCAGCCCTTCCACCAGCCCCACCGGCACCGGACGCGGGCGGTCGCCCTCCATCAACAGGCTGCTCACCCCCAGAGTGCCGCGCACCGCACGCCAGCGGTCGACCGCGGGATCGAAGGCCACGAACAGGTAGCGCGGAAACAGCGGCCGCATGACCTCGCGCACCGCGCGCGCGTGCCGCACCGTGCGGCTGATCTGCGGCAGGAACGGCGCGAACCCCTGGCGCTCGAGATTGGCGAGCGTCCAGGCTTCCTTGCCGGGCCGGGTGTACACGACATGCCACCGCTGACCCGGTGCCGCCTGGCGTTCGGCCCCCGGCTCACGGTCCGACGCACGGATGGTGACAGCGCTCATGACAGGCAAATCCCGATGCTGCGCGGTGCCGCGGCGGGTGGCGACGGCCGAAGCCTGCCGCCGGCCGCGTCAGCGTGCGCCGAACCCGGTCACCATTACGACGATCGTCCGCCAGAAGATACGCATCTCGAGCCACCAGCCCGCGCGGCGGATGTAGAGCAGATCGAACCGCGTCTTCTCCGCCGTCACCTCAAAGCCCTCGGCATAGCCGAGACGCACCTGCGCCCAGCCGGAGATCCCCGGACGAACGGCGTAGCGGCTGCGATAGCCCGGGACGACCTTGGCGTAGAAGCGCGCATGATCGATGTAGTCCGGCCGCGGGCCGATAAGGCTCATGCTGCCGAAAAGGACGTTCAAGAACTGCGGGAGTTCGTCTATCCGCGCCTGGCGCAGCCAGCCGCCGAGCGGCGTGATGCGATCCTCCTCGAGGGGATCATCGGGCCCACGCGTAATGATTCCGTCGTCGGGACGCATGGTGCGGAACTTCCACACCGTCATCACCCCGCCGCCGCGACCCATTCGCTGCTGACGGTAGAGCAGCGGGCCCGGATTCCACACCGGATTGACCACCATCAGACCCAGCGCGACCATGGCGATGATCGGCAGACCGAGCAGCGCGACCACGATGTCGAAGGCACGCTTCGCCGCCCAGAAGGCGCGGCTGCCACCCGGATGCTCTATAACGGTATCGCTTGGACGTGTCGCACCAAGGCACTCGTAGGCCGCAGAGGCCTCACTCATCATTCTCATTACCCCACCCCATCGAAACGTTTCAGGACCGGAGGCCGGTCCAGAACAATCAATTTCGAATCCCCCTACATTTTTAGCGATTTGGCGCGCGCTGCAAACCCCCTTTGTTTACCTAAACCATTCTTTCCTTCCGGCTCCGCAGAGCAGAATTTCTCCTGCTGCTCGCCATTCGATCACCCCACCTGCTCAGCCCTGCCCTCCCGCATGCGCGGACCAGGGGCCGTGGTGAACACCGGCCGCGTCGATGCGCTCGAAGCCGTGCGCACCGAAGAAGTCCCGCTGCGCCTGCAGCAGATTGGCCGTGGAACGTGCGGTCCGGATCATGTCGAAATAGCCAAGCGCGGCCGAGAGCGCCGGAACGGCGAGCCCGGCCGTCGCCGCGCGGGCGATCGTGCCGCGCAGGGCGCCGTGGCTCGCGCGCATCCGATCGGCGAAATCGGGGGCGAACATCAGGTTGCGGGACGGATCGTCCGCGAGGGCCGCGGCCATGTCGTCGAGCATTGCCGAGCGGATGATGCATCCGGCCCGCCAGACCCGCGCCACGGCCGGCAGCGGCAGCGCCCAGCCGAATTCGTCGGAAGCCGCGGCGAGCAGGCCGAAGCCCTGCGCATAGCAGGCGATCTTGCCGGCCAGCAGCGCCTCGCCGAGCGCCGCGACCGCCTCGGCGCCGCCCGGGACCGCGCCCTCCGCCGGCCCGAAGATCTCGGCCCCCAGCGCCCGCTCGGTCGCCCGCGACGAGAGGTTGCGCGCCGCCACCGCCGCTTCGATCGCCGTGGCAGGCGCCCCCAGATGCAGCGCCTCGATCGCCGTCCAGCGCCCGGTGCCCTTCTGCCCGGCCCGGTCGAGGATGATGTCGGGCACCGGCCGGCCGGTCTCGGGATCGGTCGCGCGCAGCACGGCGGCGGTGATCTCGATCAGATAGGAGCGCAGCGGCCCCTCGTTCCATGCTGCGAAGACATCGGCGATCGCGCCGGCCTCCATCCCCATCCCGTCGCGCATGATGCCGTAGACCTCGGCGATCATCTGCATGTCGGCATATTCGATGCCGTTGTGGACGGTCTTGACGAAATGACCCGCCCCGTCCGTTCCGAACCACTCGGCGCAGGGGCTGCCCTCGAACCGCGCCGCGATCGCCTGCAGGATCGGCGCCACGCGGTCCCAGGCCTCGCGCGGGCCTCCGCCCATGATCGACGGCCCGTGGCGGGCGCCCTCCTCGCCCCCCGAGACGCCGATGCCCAGAAACGGCCGGCCGGCCGCAACGGCCTCGGCGGCGCGGCGGCGGGTGTCGTGGAAATTGGCGTTGCCTGCGTCGATGATCAGCCCGTCCGGCCCCATGACCGGACGCAGCTCGGCGATCATCGCGTCCACCGGCGCCCCCGCCGGCACCATCAGGATCACCGCGCCCGGGGCCTCGAGCGTACCGGCGAGCGCCTCGAGACTGGCGCAGGCCACCAGATTGCCCGCGAGCGCACCCGCCCCGGCGACGAAGGCGTCGGCAACGCCGACGGTACGGTTGAACACCGCGACCCGGAAGCCCTTCTCGGCGATGTTGAGCGCCAGTGCCGCGCCCATGGTTCCGAGGCCAACCAGCCCAATGTCCGCTTTCATGATCCGTTCTCCCGTAGCTGCGTGCGCGTACCTTGCCCACGCGAGCGCCCAAGGCAAGTCGCTCAACGCGCGCCCCGCCCGCAGCAGGCTGCGAAGATGCCGGGGCGCGGGTGGTCGCACCGGCAGGTGCGACAAACCGGATCCGCGTTGCATTTGAAGGACCTGCGCGGCAGAGCGCGCAGCACGCGCCCCGGCACCGGCGGGACCCGGCCGATGCTCTCGATTGACTTGACACGCTCATGCTTCATAGTAGCGCGCGCCCGCCATGCCTGCGGGCATCCCCGCGCGCCTCTCCAAGGGACCGGGTCAGCCGGCAGGGGGACGCGCGGTGACCACCCAGGGAGGGAAATCATGAAGCCGGAGATATACGACCGCCTGACTGCATCCCGGACCGGGCGCCGGGCCGTCCTCAAGGGCGGCGCGGGCGTCCTCGCCATGGCCGCGGCCTCGGGGCCGCTCGGCCTGCTCGCAGGGCGCGCGCGCGCCCAGGACGACCTTCGCGCCCAGATCCTGCAGATCCCGGGCGTCGGCATGGGCTCGCCCACCGACGCGGACTGGCAGCGGGTCGGCGAAATGTGCCTCGGCGGCACGCGCGAGACCGTGGCCGAGGGCGAATTCGCCGGTGTCGAGCTGACCTTCATGGGGCTCAACAACCAGAACCTGCACAACTTCCTCTTCCGCGGCTTCCTGCGGCCCTGGGAGGCCTATACCGGGGCGCGGATCAACTGGATCGACCTCGCTCAGGCCGACTACAACGCACGGCTCCAGCAGGCGATCGCCACCGGCACGGTGGATTTCGACATCATCGAGATGGGCGCGCCCTTCGAGGGTGACGCCTGCGGCAAGGGCCTGGCGTCCGAGATGCCGCAATGGGTGGCCGATCTGATCGAGATGGACGACTACGTCGAATATCTCAAGGCGCCGGTCGGGACCTGGGACGGCAAGACCTATCGCGTCTCGATCGACGGCGACTGCCACACCTTCGCCTACCGCACGGATGTCTTCTCCGACCCGACGCTGGCCGAGGCCTGGAAGGCCGAGGGCCATGACGGCGAATGGAGCGTGCCCACCACCTGGCAGCAGGTGCAGGAGGCGACGCTGTTTCTCGCCGGCAAGGAGCTGAACGGGATGCCGCTCAACGGCTATCTCGATCCGCTCAAGCCCTGGGGCGGGTTCGGGTTCTATTTCCTGGAGAGCCGCGCCACCGCCTACGCCAAGCACCCCGACGACCCGGCCTGGCTGTTCGACCCCGACACGATGCGGCCGCGCATCGACAACCCCGCCTTCGTGCGGGCGATCCAGGACGTGCTCGACACCCTGCCGGCGCAGCCGGCCGACCAGCTCAACGCCGATCCCAATACGACCGCCTTCCAGCAGTTCCTCGCCGGCACCGGCTCGGCGCTGAGCTGGTGGGGCGATGTGGGCTCGAACGTGCGCACCTCGGACAGCTCGGTTGTCGGCGACGTGACCGGCTTCTCGATCCTGCCCGGCTCGAACGACGTCTGGAACCATCGCACCGGCCAGTGGGACACCCTGCCCTCGGGGCCGAACTACGCGCCCAACATGGCCTACATCGGCTGGGGCGTGTACGTCATGGCGCGCGTCGACGGCGATCCGGTGAAGCAGAAGGCCGCCTGGTCGGCGGCGGCGCATCTCGGCGGCAAAGACCTGTCGCTGTGGATGGTGGCCTATCCCTCCGGCTTCCAGCCCTATCGCCAGTCGCATTTCATCTACGACGAATGGGAGGAGGCCGGATACGACCGCGCCTTCATCGAGGACTACCTCGGCTCCAATCTCGACAGCTACAATCATCCCAATGCGGCGATCGAACCCCGCATTCCCGGCATCTTCCAGTACTATTCGATCGCCGAGGATGAACTGGCCAAGGTCTTCGCCGGGCAGATGACCGCCCAGGAGGGCGCGGATTCGATCGTCGCCGCCTGGGAGCGGATCACCGACCAGATCGGCCGCGAGAGCCAGATCGCGCTCTACAAGGCCAGCCTCGGGATCAGCTGACCGGTCGCGCGGCAGGTGCCGCACAGCGCGGCACCGGCCAGCCCGTCGTTCCTGCAGGAGTTATATCGAGCGGCCCGTTGGCCGCACTGTTTCTTTCCCCCGCGCCTTTGCGCGGGGACCCCGTTCCTGCCCGATAGGAATTCTGTCTGTATGAGACCGGGACGAAGCATCCGTAAAACGGCGCTCTATGGTTTATACTTTTATATCAACGACTTGATTGCCGTCACAACTTGTTACGCCGCGTCCCGGTAGCGGGTGACGAAGTTGCGCAGGATGCGGCCCGAGGCCGTTGCATCCACGGCCAGCACCGCCGCGGTCAGGCGATCGGCGTCGGCGGGCGGAAAGTACCCGCGGTCGCGGTAGGCGGCGATGCGCAGCGCGAAGGCGGCACCGTCCGCCTCGGGATGGAACTGGGTCGCATAGACGTTGCGCCCGTGGCGGATCATCTGCAACGGACAGGGGTCTGAGGCGACCAGATGCACGCAGCCCGCGGGCAGCGCCTCGACCGCCTCCTTGTGGCCGACAAGCGCGGTGAAGCCCTCGGGCACGCCCGCAAGCAGCGGGTCGGCGCGCCCCGCCCCGGTCACCCGGCACGCCACGCCGCCCACCGGCTCGCCATAGAGCCCCTTGCCCACCGGGGCGCCCAGGTGATGGCCGAGGATCCCGATCCCGTAGCAGCAGCCAAGGAAGGGCACGTCGCGCCCCACTATCTCGGGCATCAGCCCAAGCACCGCCGCCTCCATCCGCTTCTCGACCGCAGGCTTGGTGGCCGGATCGTCGCTGACGCAGCCCGGCCCGCCGCCCACGATCACGCCGGCATAGTCGTCGAGGACGAGATCGCCGGGCAGCGCCTCGCGCTCCAGCCGGATCCGCCGCGTCTCGCCGGCGGCAAGGCCGCCACGCTTCAGCAGCCCCGCGTATTCGTCGTCCGAAACCTCCGGCTCAGGCCTGAGCTGCAGGATCAGGAACGGCCGGGTCACGTGGTGGCTGGCGCCGCCTCGACCAGCCGGCCGGCGAGCCCCGCCTCGATTAGCGCGATGGTCTCGGGCACCCCGTAGACCGCGATGAAACCGCCGAACCGCGGCCCCTGCGTCTCGCCGAGCAGCACCTCGTAGAGCGCCCCGAACCATGCCCGCAGCGGCTCGAAGCCGTGTTCCTTGCCGACCGCATAGACCTCGTCCTGCAGCGCGGTGGCGTCCACCGGCCCCGACCACGCCGCCAGCCGGTCGCGCAGATCGCCGAGCGCAGCCGCCTCCTTCGCATCCGCCAGCCGGTAGCGCTTGGCGGGCCTGACGAAATCCTCGAAATAGCGCACCGCAAATCCCGCCGCCGCGTCGAGGCCGGGATGCGTCTCGGGGCTCGCCTCGGGTGCATATTTGCGGATGAAGCCCCAGAGCACCTGCCTGTCATGCGCGTTGGCGACGCTGGCGAGGTTCAGCAGCATCGAATAGCTGACCAGCATGTCCGACGTGGGCGGATTGCCCTGGTGGATATGCCAGACCGGGTTGGCCAGCCGCTCCTCGACCGACTGGCCGGGGAAGGCGCGCAGATGCGCGTCGTAGTCGTCCATCGCCTTGGGGATGACGTCGAAATAGAGCCGCTTGGCCGTGCGCGGCTTGGCGAACATGAAGAGCGCCAGGCTCTCGGGGCTGGCATAGGTCAGCCAGTCCTCCATCGACAGGCCGTTGCCCT
>CAYLHK010000015.1:0-50183 GCA_964383295.1 uncultured Rhodovulum sp. | reverse complement strand
GAGCCCTTCCGCCTGATCGTCACCGACCTCGAGACGCCGCTGGTCCCGAACTCGGTCATGGATCTGGCCTTGCAGGGCGGCTACTTCGCCGAGGAGGGCGTGGATGTCGAGCTCGTGCGGGTCCAGCAGACCCCATCGGCGCTCGCGGCGCTGCAGGCCGGCGAGGGCGAGATGGCCAACATTTCCATCGATTCCCTGCTGCAACTCGTGATCGGCGGCGCCGACGATCTGCGCGCGGTGACCTCGCCCAACAAGTCGCTGCCCTTCATGATCGTCTCGCGCGACGACATCACCACGCCCGGTGATCTCTCGGGGCAAACCTTCGGCGTCGGCCGGATCGGCAGCCTCGACCACTCGCTCAGCATGAAGGTGCTGGCGACGGCCGGGGCCGATACCGAGGATCTCGAGATCGTCACGCTCGGACAGCCAAACGTCCGGGCGCAGGCGCTCGCTGCCGGCCAGGTCGATGCGACCACCATGTCGATCGGCGTCTGGAGCTCGCTGCCCGATCGCGACGGCCTTTCGGTGCTCGTCGATCAGGATGCCTACTATGCGGCCGCCCCCGTCGTGAACAAGGTCAACGTCGTGACCAGCGAAACGCTCGAGACCCGGGGCGACGAGGTCGAGGGCGTGATCCGCGCGCTGATCCGCATCAGCCGCGACGCGGCGGAGAACCCGTCCACCTGGGTCGATGCCATGGCGCAGGCGCTGCCGCATATCGATCGCGCCACGCTGGAGGTGCTTGCCGAGGCCTTCAAGGGCAGCTGGAGCATCAACGGCGGCATGAGCCTGCCGGAGCTGCAGTACACGCAGGACTGGCTCTACGAAGGCGAGGATTTCAAGGGGGCCGAGGTCGTTCCCATTTCGGCCTGGGTCGATTTCGGTCCCGTCGATGCGGTCCTGGCCGATATCGGCACGGCCCCCGGCATGGACGAACCCGCGCGGTGAAGCCTACGCCGGCATCCCTGGTCGCAGACCCCGCTTCGGCGCCCGTCGCGGCGCCGAAGCTCGTGCTCGATCGCGTCACCAAGCAGTTCGGCCAGAAGGACGGGCAGCGCACGACGGCACTCGACGGGGTCTCGCTCGAGGTCGCCGACGAGACCTTCGTCGCGCTGATCGGCCCGTCCGGCTGCGGCAAGACCACCGTCCTGCGCATCGCCAACGGCCTGATCCTGCCGGACACGGGCTCGGTGCTGCTGTCGGGCAGACCGCCGCAGCCGGGCGCCCAGGCGGGTTTCGTCTTCCAGTCGTTCCGCCTTATCCCCTGGGCGACGGTCGCGCAGAACATCACGTTCGCCCTGGACGCCCTGCCGCTTACCGGCGCCGAACGGACCGAGCGCGTGCGCCACTATCTCGCGCTTGTCGGGCTGAGCCGCGTTGCCGACAGCTATCCCGCGCAGCTCTCCGGAGGCATGCGCCAGCGCGTGGCCCTCGCCCGCGCCCTGGCCGTCGAGCCCGAGATGCTGCTGATGGACGAACCCTTCGCCAGCCTCGACGCCCAGACGCGCGAGCTGATGCAGGCGGAGCTGATGGCGATCTGGACGCGGCGGCGCGCGATGGTGCTCTTCGTCACCCACAGCGTCGACGAGGCCATCGTCCTGGCCGACCGCATCGTGGTGATGGGCGCGGGTCGCGTGCTCGAGGTGATCGACGTGGATCTCGAGCGCCCACGCTGGTCGCCGGCTTTCCGGGCGGAGCGGCGGTTCATCGAGCTGCGAAGCTATCTCTGGAACCGTATCCGCGACCTGGTCCTCACGGACCCGAGATCGGATTTCTACGGTCGCGACCCGACGCAGGAATAGGAGACGAGATGGTAGGGCTGTTGGTCGGGGTTTACGCCATCTGGCTGCGCGAGGTGAAGCGCTCGCTGCGGGACAGGGGCCAGCTTATCGGCGGCATCAGCCGCCCCTTGCTCTGGGTGCTGATCCTCGGCGTGGGGCTCAATCCGTATTTCCGCGGCGAGGTCTACGGCGAGGTGCGCTTCGTCGTGCCCTTCACCTATCTGCAGTTCATCTTCCCCGCCGTCGTCGTGCTGAACATCCTCTACACGTCGGTCCAATCGGCGGTGTCGCTGATCTGGGACCGTGAATTCGGGTTCCTGCGCGAGGTGATGGTCTCGCCCATGCCCCGCAACCTGGTTCTGCTCGGCAAGGTGCTGGGCGGCGCCACCACGGCCGTCATACACGGCTGCATGGTGCTGGCCGTGGCGCGGTTCGTCGGCGTCACCATGACCCCCACGGTCTTCCTGCAGTCGCTGGCGCTGATGTTCGTCCTGGCCTTCGGACTGACGTCGTTCGGCATTGTCGTGGCCAATTACGTGCGCGGCTTCGAGAGCTTCGGCATCTTCTCCAACGCGCTGATCCTGCCGCTCTACTTCACGTCCAGTTCGGTCTTCCCCCTCGATCCCGCGCTGACCCGGTCGCAGACCCTGGTGGTCTATCCGCGCTGGCTGGTGACGCTGGTCGAGTGGAATCCGCTGACCTATGCGGTCGACGCGATGCGGGGTGTGCTCATCAACTTCAACCAGTTCGACCCGACGCTCGGCTACCAGGTCGTGGGGGGGATGGCGATCGGCCTCTTTGCCCTGGCCGTGTGGGAGTTCCGCAAGGTCTGATCCCATGCCAGACACCTCCGCCCCGACGATCCTGTCCCGCCTGCGCGCGCTTGCCCTCGGCCTGCGCCCGCTCGCCGTCGTCTTCGCGCTGCTGTTCGCGGTCTCCTTTCTGCCGCCCGACAATGCGCTGCGCGAGGTGAACGCCGCGGGGCGCATTGCCGTCTGCATGCCCCCCGATTATCCGCCGCTCGTCATCCAGGGCGGGGGCGAGCGCCCCGGGTTCGACGTGGAGCTGGTACGCGCCGTCGCCGAGCGGTCGGGCTGGCGCCTGACGGTCGTGACCAACAGCGCCATGGGGCGGGATTTCAATCCGCGCAGCTGGCGCGTCACCCGCGCCCAGTGCCGGATGCTGGCCGGTGGGCTGGCGCTCTCGCCCATGACCCGGTCCTTCCTCGACACGACGCCCGGGCACCTGCGCACCGGATGGGTGATGGTGGGCGCCGCTGCAGATCCACCCGTGCTGGCGGCCGGGACGCGGGTCGGCTTCTTTCCCGGACTGAGCGGCCTCGACCGCATTGGCCTTGGCCAGTACCTGCGCGGCATCGGCGTCGAGGTACGGCTCGTGTCGGACGCGCGGGCCCTGCGCACCGGCCTCGAGGACGGCGATTTCGACGTTGCCATAACCGAGGCGCTCCTCGCCGATCAGACCTTCGAGGACGAGGCCTGGGCGGTCGAATGGATGCCGGAGGAGACCGGCCATTTCCCGGTGGGGATCGGCTTCTGGCGCGGCGACCTGACCTTGCGCATGCATGTCGAGCGCGTGCTGAACGAGCTCGCAGATGAAGGTGTGGTCGCAGACCTGGCCGAGACCTATGGACTCGGCGAAACCGTCCTCTGCCTCGGTACGGGGACGCGCTGCTGACGGAGCGGTGATCCCGTCTCTGCCACCCAGTTCGCCTCCCGCGCGCCCCGCCACTGGCCGCCGATTGCCCTCTATCGTGCGATATTGCCGCCGATTACCGCACTCACGCTAAGCAGCGCTGAGAACCGTAGATTCTGCGCTACAGCCGGATATATCTTGAGGATCAGCGACGGCAGCAAGCGAGCTCGGAGCTGGCCGAGGCGCCGGCGGACGGGCCGGATTCATTTGAAGCAACGCTCAATCGCCTGGGCCAGCAAATAGGATGAGATTTCCGTCTGGGTCGAGAATAATGAAATTCTTGGCGCCCCACGGCTCCTTCTTGAGCAGTTGATGGAAGGGAACGCCTGCAGCCTCGAAATTCAGAAAAAGTTGCTTGATCTCGTCTCTTGTATCGACGGTGATTGAGGCGGAGAGCAGATGTTCACGCTGGCGTATATCGCCCACAAAGACGGGTTCGCAGACCAGCCTGAGCGCAAGTTGCGCGCGGTCGCGCACGACCTGTCCATAGAATGGCGGCTCACCGTAAACAAAGTCGACTGTGAAGCCCAATTTGGATTTGAAGAATTCACACGACGCCTTGATGTCGGTGACGTATAGCTGGGCTGAAGTTGAAGTCAGAACGGGCTTAGCTGGGGCCGGTTTTCGCTGATCGGTCATCGCTGGGGCTCCTGTTTTCAGCGCTTGCCAGCCTTCGAGCCCCATTTGACGCGCGATCAGTTCCTGCGCGTCGGTCAGCTTAAAGCTTGCCTCGAATACTTGGCTGTCATCGAGATTCCGGAAACGCGGCAAGGCGGCTCTGATCTCGGCAGCGACCGGGTAATACCGTTCGCGGTGCCATCGCAAATATTGTTTGGCTTGCTTTTTGAGGTTCTCTATATTCGGCATAGGCGCAACTGTTATGACAGTATAGGCGGGCATTGCCCTTTCGACTTGCGCCGATGCACCCTATGCAACAACTCAATCGTGCCTCCGCGAAGGCCTGTTGTCAACGACCCTGTCAGCTCATCGTGGTCCAATAGGACATCTTGAACCGACCGTCCGCTTACCATCGCATTTTAGCCGTCGGCCGCACATCAGTTTTGGAGGGCTTTAGAGTAGACATAGTTCTCTGTTTCGTCGGATTCGGCCCGGCACGTCGTCCATGGCCGCTGGCACGTGCCGCGCCGGCGCGGCGCGATGGCGAGCGATTGCCGTTGCCGGGCGCCTCGGCTATCACCGGTGCGCCAGCCGCAAGGAGTCCCGCCGTGATCGGCCGTCTGAACCACGTGGCCATTGCCGTCCCCGATCTCGAGGCCGCCATTGCCGGCTATCGCGACACGCTGGACGCGCGCGTCGGTGCGCCCCAGGACGAGCCCGAGCATGGGGTGACCGTGGTCTTCATCGAACTGCCGAACACCAAGATCGAGCTTCTGCATCCGCTGGATGCGGACTCGCCCGTGGCCGCTTTCCTCACCCGCAATCCCGCCGGCGGCATCCACCACATCTGCTACGAGGTCGACGACATCCTCGCCGCCCGCGACCATCTGCGCGCCCGCGGTGCGCGGGTGCTCGGCTCGGGCGAGCCGAAGATCGGTGCGCATGGCAAGCCGGTGCTCTTTCTCCATCCCAAGGACTTCACCGGCACGCTGGTGGAGCTGGAACAGGCATGAACATCTTTTCCGCCGTTGTCCTCTTCCTGGTCATCTGGTTCCTCGCCCTGCTGACGGTCCTGCCGATGCGCGTGCGCACGCAGGAGGAGGACGGCCACATCGTTCCGGGCACGCCGGCCTCGGCCCCCGTGGATCCGATGCTCGGGCGCAAACTCGTCTGGACCACCGTCGCCACCCTGCTCATCTGGGCGCCGATCGCCGCAGTCATCATCTGGGGCGGGCTGTCGGTCCGCGACATCGACATCTGGGGGCGGATGTAGCGCACCCGAGCCCGGCGGGGGCTTGAGTCTCGGGGCGGTCCCGCCTTATGGTCCGCGCACGCTCGATCGCGCCGGACAGCCTTTCGCCACCCTCCAAGCCAGACAGAGCATTCCCCGGCGGCACCCAGGTGCCGCCCTGTTTTCGTTTGGGAGGATGAGACATGAGAACGACGATCCTGGCCGGCCTCTCGGCCCTGGTGCTCTGCGGCGCGGGGGCGGTCGCGGCCGAGGAGTTCGAGGTGCAGATGCTGAACCGCGGCGCGGAGGGGACGATGGTGTTCGAGCCGGCGTTCCTGCAGATCCAGCCGGGCGACAGCGTGCGCTTCGTGCCGACCGATCGCGGCCACAACGCCGAGAGCGTGCGCGGAATGACCCCGGAGGGGGCCGAGCCGTTCAAGGGGCGGATCAACGAGGAGATCACCGTCACCTTCGACGTCGAGGGCGCCTACGGCTACATGTGCCTGCCGCATTTCGCCATGGGCATGGTCGGGCTGATCGTGGTGGGTGACGACCCGCAGAACATCGACGCCTTCGCCGACGTGCGGATGACGCCCAAGGCGCGCCAGCGTTTCGACGGATACATCGCGCAGATCGGCGGCTAGGCCGAGCCGCGGCTGGCGGGCCTGCCCCGCCGGCCGCAGGACGAGGGTCAGGCGGCGATCGCCGCCAGGATCGCGCGAGCGGCGGCGGCGGGATCCGCAGCGGCGATGACGGGACGGGCGACGACGATGTGATCGGCGCCGGCCGCCAGGGCCGCGGCAGGGGTGGCAATGCGCTTCTGGTCGTGGGCGGCGTCGCCGGCGGGGCGCACGCCCGGCGTGACGATCAGCCGGCCCGCCGCTTCCGGCAGGGCGCGGATGGCCGCAGCCTCCTGCGGCGAGGCGATCACCCCGTCCGCACCGGCGGCGAAGGCGCGCCGGGCCCGCTCGACGGTGAGCGCCGCCAGATCGCCGGGCAGGATCATCGCGGCATCGAGATCGGCGCGGTCGAGCGAGGTCAGGATGGTCACCGCGAGGATGCGGGTCGGACCGTCGCCGCGGCCCTCGACGGCGGCGCGGACCACATGCGGATCGCCGTGGACGGTCAGGAAGTCCGGCGCGATGGGTGCGAGGCCGCGCACGGCATTCGCGACCGTGTTGGGAATATCGAAGAGCTTCAGGTCGAGAAAGACCTGCGCGCCTCCCCGCTTCAGCTCGGCCGCGAGGTCGAGCCCGCCCGAGCCGAGCAGGCCGAGCCCCACCTTGTAGAAGCCGACGGTTCCGGCAAGCCGGGCGGCCATGACGCGGGCGGCGGCGGTATCGGCGAGGTCGAGGCCGACGATCAGGCGGGGGTCCATCATGGGCCCGGCATGGCGCGCGGGCGGCGGCCTGTCAAGCCGCCGGCCGGGACGAAACGGCGTCGCGAACGGGGAGCGGAGGTGTGCCCGGGCAAGGGTGCGCACATGTGCGCAATTTTCAAGGCATTGGAATCACGTCGCGATTCAGGACCGTTTACCATTAGGAAAGGTCTGGTGCACGGTTTCCGGCCGCTTCGGTGCCGCCTTCCCGCGCCATGATCCGCCCGCCACGGGAACGGCGGGCAAGGGTGCGCGTTGCGCCTATGGAGAGGGCGGTCCGCCTTGGGGCGTCCCCGCAGTCCCAGGAGCCTCCGATGAGCAATTCCGACACCCGCGATCCCGCCGCCGTGGTCGAGGCGCAGCGCGACATCCAGAAGCAGGTCGCCGAGGACGACCGGAAGCCGGACGGGCCCGAGAGCGAGGCCGCACAACTCGGCGCCCGCCGCTATCCGGTGCCGCCCTTCCCCGAGCAGCACCAGCCCAAGCCCGGCGCCGAGGCGCAACTGGACCCCGCACCCATGTACGACGCACCGTTCTGGAAGGGCTCGGGCAAGCTCGAGGGCAAGGTTGCGCTGGTCACGGGGGGCGATTCGGGGATCGGGCGGGCGGTCGCTGTTCTGTTCGCGCGCGAGGGCGCCGATGTGGCGATCGCGCATCTGGCCGAGGATGCCGATGCCGAGGAGACCCTGAACGCGGTCGAGGCCGAGGGCCGCCGCGCCATCGTTCTGCGCGGCAATGTCGCGGACCGCGACTTCTGCCGCGAGGCGGTGGCGCGCACGGTGCGCGAGCTCGGCGGCATCGACGTGCTGGTGAACAACGCGGCCTTCCAGGTGCATACCGAGGACTTTCTCGATCTTACGCCCGAGCATTTCGACGAGACGGTGAAGACGAACCTCTACGGCTACTTCCACCTGGCGCAGGCGGCCGCGGCGGAGATGCCGCCGGGCTCGGCGATCGTCAACACGGGCTCGGTCACCGGCATCGACGGGTCGAAGGATCTCGTCGACTACTCGATGACCAAGGGCGGCATCCACGCATTCACCCGGGCGCTGTCGGGCAACCTGCTGCCGCGGGGGATACGGGTGAACTGCGTGGCCCCGGGGCCGGTCTGGACCCCGCTGAACCCCTCCGACAAGGAGCCGGAGCGGGTGGCGCATTTCGGCGAGGGAACCCCGATGAAGCGCCCCGCCCAGCCCGAGGAGATCGCGCCGGCCTTTGTCTTTCTCGCGTCGCCGCAATGCTCGAGCTACATCACCGGTGAGATCCTGCCGATCGTCGGCGGCTACTGAGGCCGCGGCGCGAGGCATGGGCGCGCAGGGCTGAGGGGCCTTCGTGGCAAGCGCCGCCGCCTTCGACGCCAGTCAGGCCGCCGCCGAGGTCGCGCTCGTCTATGCCGATGCCGGCGAGCCCGGCATCCGCCGGCGGCGTGCCGGGCGCGGGTTCTCGTATTTCTGGCCCGACGGCGCGCGCGTCCGCGACCCCGAGGTGATCGAGCGCATCCGCGCCCTCGTCATTCCGCCGGCCTGGTCGCATGTCTGGATCGCGCCCCATGCCAACAGCCATCTCCAGGTCACCGGCCATGACGCCCGCGGGCGCAAGCAGTACCGCTATCACGAGCGGTGGACCGCCTGCCGCGACGAGGTGAAATACGCGAACCTCGTCGCCTTCGGGCGCGCCCTGCCCCGGCTGCGCCGCAGCATCGACACCGACCTCGCTCGGCGCGGCATGGACCGGGCGAAGGTGCTCGCCACGGTGACGCATCTGCTCGACACCACGATGATCCGGGTCGGCAACGCCGCCTATGCCCGCGAGAACGGCAGCTTCGGGCTGACCACGCTGCGCGACCGGCATGTCAGCATCGAGGGCTCGACGCTGCGCTTTCGCTTCAAGGGCAAGTCGGGCAAGGAGTGGCGGCTGAAGGTGAGCGACCGCCGCATCGCCCGGATCGTCAAGCAGGTGCAGGACCTGCCCGGGCAGCGGCTCTTCCAGTATCTCGACGAGGCCGGCGAGCGCCGCGGCGTCAGCTCGACCGATGTGAACGCCTATATCCGCGAGGCGGCCGATGGGCCGTTCTCGTCCAAGCACTTCCGGACCTGGGGCGGCACGGTGCTGGCGCTGATGCGCTTTGCGACGCTTGGGCCGCCGGAATCCCAGCGCGCGTTCGCCCGCGCGACGAACGAGGTGGTCGACGAGGTGGCGCAGACGCTCGGCAATACCCGAGCCGTCTGTCGCAAGTGCTACATCCACCCCGCGGTGCTGGCGCGCTGGGAGGACGGGCTGCTCGCCGAAGACGTCGATGTGCTGCGGCGGCGCTATCGCCGGGCGCCCGCCGGCCTGGAGCGGGCGGAGCTGCTGACGCTGCGCTGGCTGGAAGAGCGGGCCTAGGCTCCCTCCCCCCCTGTCTCGATTTCCGCCGCCGGTGCCTGGCCGGGGGCGTCGCGTGCCCCTGCCCCGCCAGCGGAAAACGTGACTTGACGCGCGGGTCGATTGGGCGCAGTTTTATCTTATAAGATACTACATTACATAATAAGGGAGCACACCATGCCGAGGCTGAACCTGCGCCTGATGAGCGCACTGCTGTTGGGGAGCGCGCTGGCCGGCCCGGCGCTTGCCCAGTCCACGATCGAGGTCGCGATCATCGGCGAGCCGCAGTCGCTCGACCCGATGGTCTCCACCCAGGACGTGGTCAGCATCGTCACCCAGCACTTTGTCGAGACGCTCTATACCTTCGACAGCAACTGGAACGTCGTGCCGCTGCTGGCCGTGGACATGCCGGAGATCTCCGAGGACGGCACGACCTACACGATCGCGCTGCGCGACGGGATCACCTTCCATGACGGCTCGAGCATGGACAGCGCCGACGTGGTCGCCTCGCTGACCCGCTGGACCACCGCCGCCACCCGCGGCCGCGGCGTCGCCGACCGGATCGATTCCATCACGGCCCCGGACCCGCTGACCGTCGAGATCAAGCTCTCCGCGCCCTATGCGCCGCTCCTGTCGCTGCTCGCCTTCTCGAACTCGGCCGCCGCGATCTATCCCGAGGAGGTCCTCGGCGAGACGCTCTCGGCCACCGTCGGCACCGGCCCCTACCGGCTCGTCGAGCACCGGCCCGACCAGTACATCCAGGTGGCGAAGTTCGACGGCTTCGTCTCGCGCGACGAGCCCTCGGACGGCAACGGCGGTGCGCGCCAGCAGACGGTCGACGAGATCCGCTTCGTCCCGGTGCCCGATCCCAATACCCGCGTCGAGGGCCTGATGTCGGGCCAGTTCGACTACGCTGACGGCCTGCCGGTCGAGGCCTACGACCGCATCGCCGGCTCGAACGTGGCCGAGCCGGTGCTGCTCGAGAGCTTCGGCTGGCCGGTCTGGGCGATCAACCACAAGGCCGGGCTGATGACGGATGCCAACATCCGCAAGGCCGTCCAGGCGGCGCTGCCCTTCGACGACATGCTGTTCGCGGCCTTCGGCGACGACAAGTTCTTCAAGGTCGATGGCGCCATGTACCCCGAGGGCTGGCCCTGGCGGGTGGAGAACGGGCTCGAGCTCTACAACCAGAACGACCCGGCCGCGGCCGGCGCGTTCCTGGAGGCTGCAGGCTACGACGGCACGCCGCTGCGCATCCTGACCTCGCGCCAGTACGAGTTCCACTTCAAGATGGCCGAAGTGGCGCAGATGGCGCTGGAAACCGCCGGCTTCACCGTGCAGCTCGACGTGGTGGACTGGGCGACACTCGGCCAGCGCCGTGATGATCCGGCGCTCTGGGATATCTACATCACCCATTCGCCCTTCCTGCCCGAGCCCGCGCTGACCGACATGTACGGACCGACCTCGCGTCTCGGCTGGAGCGAGCCCGAGAAGGACGCGGTCTGGACGGCCTTCACCACCGAGACCGACCAGGCCAAGCGGCTGGAGATCTTCGGCCAGCTCCAGGGCTGGAACATGGGCGACGTCGGCTTCATCAAGATCGGCGACTTCGCGGCGCTGCAGGGCAAGAGCCAGAGCCTTCAGGGCGTCGTGCCCTCGCCCTGGCCGGCCTTCTGGAACGCCACGACCGACTAAGCCGGGTCCATGACCCCAACCGCGACCGGGACAACCGGTCGCGGCCTTCCGTCGCAGGGAACAGCCATGGCTCGCTATATCGCCAGCAGGCTGGTCGGGCTCGTAATCGTCGTCTGGCTGGTCCTGACCATCGCCTTCGTCATCGTCCGGCTTGCGCCCGGCGATCCGGCCGCACTTCTGCTCGGCCCCGATGCGACCCCCGAGGACGCGGCGGCGCTGCGCACCCAGCTCGGCCTCGACCGGCCGGTGATCGTGCAGTACCTCTCCTTCGTGCTGAACGCGGCGCGGGGCGATCTCGGCACCTCGATCTTCTTCAACCAGCCGGTGACGCAGGTCCTGTGGGACCGCGCCGAGCCGACCGTGTTTCTGGCGCTCTTCTCGCTGACCTTCGCGGTGGTGATCGCCACGCCCATCGGCATCTGGGCCGCGTACCGGCGCGGGTCGTTCCTCGACCAGGCCTCGATCTCGGCGGCGATGCTGGCGGCCTCGGTGCCGTCCTTCTGGACCGGGCTGATCCTGCAGCGGTACCTAGCCACCGACCTCGGCTGGTTCCCCGCCTCGGGATATGGCGGGCCTGATGCGGCTTTCCTCGAGCGGATGCGTCATCTGCTGCTGCCCTCGCTGGTGCTTGGGATCGTGAACTCGGCGCTGATCCTGCGATTTACGCGGGCCTCCATGCTCGACGTCCTCGGCGAGGACTATGTGCGCACGGCGCGCTCCAAGGGCATGCGCGAGGCGCGGGTCGTGCTGCGCCATGCGCTGAAGAACGCGGCCATCCCGATCATCACCGTCGTGGGCCTGACCTTCGCGCTGCTGGTCTCGGGCGCGGTGGTGACCGAGCGGGTGTTCAACATCCCCGGCATGGGGAACCTCGTCGTCAACGCCGTGTTGCGGCGGGATTACCCGGTGATCCAGGGGACGCTGATCGTCGTCGCCACGCTCTACGTGCTCATCAACCTCGCGGTCGACCTGCTCTATGCGGTCATCGACCGGCGCGTGAAATACTGAGGGAGACGCAGATGGCCGCCTCCGCTTCCGTCGCCACCGATCCCGGCTTCTTCCGCCTGCTGATGGCGCGCCGCTCGGTGATCGTGGCACTGGTCATCTTCCTGACCATCGTCGCGCTCTGCCTGCTGGCGCCGCTGGTCGCGCCCGCCGACCCGGCCCGCATGTCGGTGCGCGCCCGGCTGACACCGCCGGGCGAGGCCTACTGGCTCGGCGCCGACGCCTATGGGCGCGACGTGCTGTCGCGGCTGCTCTATGCGGGCCGCGTGTCGCTGATGATCGGCTTCGGCGTGGCGCTGGTCTCGACCGTCATCGGGATCACCCTCGGGCTGCTCGCGGGCTTCATCCGCGGGCTCGACGGGTTCCTGTCGCGGCTGGTCGACGCGATGATGGCCTTCCCCGACATCCTTCTGGCGATCGCGCTGGTGTCGATTCTCGGCGGCTCGGTCTTCAACGTGATCCTGGCGCTGTCCATCGTCTATGCGCCCCGCTTCGCGCGCATCTCGCGGGCCTCCACCCTGGTGATCCGCGAGCTGCCCTTCGTCGAGGCGGCCCGCGCGCTGGGCTCGTCCACCCGCTACATCATCTTCAACCACGTGCTGCGCAACATCGTCTCGCCGGTGATCGTGCAGGCCACCTTCATCTTCGCCTATGCGATGCTGGCCGAGGCGGGCCTGTCCTTCCTCGGGGTCGGCGTCGATCCCTCGATCCCGACCTGGGGCACGATGATCAACGAGGGCCGGCAGTTCATCGACCAGGCCTCGTTCCTGATCATGTTTCCCGGCATCGCGATCTCGGTGTCCGTCCTCTCGCTGCAACTGATCGGCGACGGGCTGCGCGACGCGCTCGACCCGCGCCTTGCCAAGGAACTCTGAGCTATGCCCGCCCTGACCCTCACCAACTTCCGTGCCGCAGGCTTTGACGCGGGCACCGCGATCCATGCCGGCGCGGACGGGCTGATCCAGGCCAATGCCGCGCCGGGCGCCGAGGTCATCGACTGCGGCGGCGCGTATCTCTCGCCCGGCTGGTGCGACCTGCATGTCCATGTCTGGCACGGCGGCACCGACATCTCGATCCGCCCCTCCGAGGCGGGCCGCGGGACCGGCGTCACCGCCATGGCCGATGCCGGCTCGGCGGGCGAGGCGAATTTCCACGGGCTGCGGGAATACGTCATCGACCCCTCCGCCGAGACGATCCGTGCCTTCCTCAACATCGGCTCGATCGGGCTCGTGGCCTGCAACCGCGTCTCCGAGCTCATCGACATGCGCTCGGTGGACGTGGACCGCACCCTTGAAGTGATCGAGGCCAACCGCGACGTGATCTGCGGCGTCAAGGTCCGCGCCTCGGGGGTGATCGTCGGCGCCTGGGGCATCACGCCGGCCAAGATCGCCAAGCGCGTGGCCGAGATCGCCGGCCTGCCGCTGATGGTGCATGTGGGCGAGCCCCCCGCGCTCCTCGACGAGGTCTTCGACATCCTCGGGCCCGGCGACATCATCACCCATTGCTTCAACGGCAAGAAGGCGGGCTCGATCCGCGACACCAAGGCGCTGTTCGAGCAGGCGATGCGGCTGGCCGAGAGCGGCGTGCGCATGGACATCGGGCATGGGCAGGCGTCGTTCTGCTTCGCCACCGCGCGCGCCTCGCTCGAGGCGGGTCTGAAGCCCTGGTCGATCTCGACCGACCTGCATCTGCGCAACATCCGCGGATCGGTGAAGGACTTCGCCACCACGGCGTCCAAGCTGCTGGCCGTCGGCCTGCCCTTCGAGGATGTGGTCACCGCGATCACCGCGCACCCCCGCGAGACCATGGGTCTGACGCCGGTGCCTGGCGTGGGCGACAAGGCCGATTTCACCGTCTTCCGTCTGGCGGAGGTCGAGGAGGAGGTCATGGACAGCCTCGGCAACACCATGGTCATGCGCCAGATGCTCGAGCCGGTCGCCACGGTCATCGGCACCAGCCACCAGCCCGCATCCCGGAGGGCCACATGACAAGCCCGCTTCTCTCCGTCGACGGCCTGCGCGTCACCTTCTCCTCGCATCGCGGCACGGTCACGGCGCCGCGCGACGTGACCTTCGCGCTGGAACCCGGCCGCGTGCTGGCGCTGGTCGGCGAGAGCGGCTCGGGCAAGTCGGTCTCCTCGCTGGCCATCATGGGCCTCCTGCCCCGCAACGGCGCCGTCTCGGCCGGGCGCATCGCCTTCACCGACGGCGCCGGGCGCGCCCATGACCTCGTGACCGCCGACGACGCCACCCGGCGGCGGCTGCGCGGCGCCGAGATCGCGATGATCTTCCAGGAGCCGATGTCCTCGCTGAACCCGCTGTTCTCGATCGGCGACCAGATCGGCGAGATGCTCTATCTCCACGAGGGCCTCGACGGCGCCGCCCGCCGCAAGCGCGTCATCGAGATGCTGGAGCTGGTCGAGATCCCCGCCGCGGCCACGCGCCTCGACCAGTATCCGCACGAGATGTCGGGGGGCATGCGCCAGCGCGTGATGATCGCCATGGCGCTGATCTGCCGCCCGCGCCTTCTGATCGCCGACGAGCCGACCACCGCGCTCGACGTGACCGTGCAGGCGCAGATCCTCGACCTGATGCGCAGGCTCCAGGCCGAGATGGGCATGTCGATCCTCTTCATCACCCATGACATGGGCGTGGTGGCCGAGATCGCCGATGCGGTCGCGGTCATGTACGCCGGCGCGATCGTCGAGAGCGCGCCGGTGCCCGAGCTCTTCGACGCGCCGGGCCACCCCTACACGCAAGGTCTGCTCGCCTCGATCCCGCGCCCCGACCGCGCGCCGGGCACCCGCATCCGCCCGATCCCCGGTACGGTGCCCTCGCTCGCGGCCATGCCGCCCGGCTGTGCCTTCGCGCCGCGCTGCCCGAAGGCCGATGCGATCTGCGAGCGCCCCGTGGCGCTGAAGCCCGTCGCCCCCCGCCATCAGGTCGCCTGCTGGCACCATCCCGCGCTGGAGGTCGCCCATGCCTGAGCCCCTGCTGCGCATCCGCAACCTCACCAAGACCTTCGGCACCTCCCGCGGCACCGTCCACGCGGTCACCGACGTCTCCTTCGACATCCCCCGCGGCTCGATCACCGGCCTCGTCGGCGAGAGCGGCTCGGGCAAGACCACGCTGGGCCGCACGCTCCTGCGCCTGGTCGAGCCGACCTCGGGCACCACCGAATTCGACGGCCGCGACATCAACGCCGCCAGCGCCGCCGAGATGCGCGCCCTGCGCCGACGGATGCAGATCATCTTCCAGGACCCGGTCTCGTCGCTGAACCCGCGCCTGAAGGTCGGCCAGATCATCGCCGAGGGGCTGATCGCCCAGAAGGTCGGCTCGCCCGCCGAGCGCCGCGCCCGGGTCGCGCGCCTGCTGGAGGAGGTCGGCCTCGCGCCCGACGCCGCCACCCGCTACCCGCACGAGTTCTCGGGCGGTCAGCGTCAGCGCATCGGCATCGCCCGCGCGCTGGCGCTCGATCCCGAGTTCATCGTGGCCGACGAGAGCGTCTCGGCCCTCGACGTCTCGATCCAGGCGCAGGTGCTGAACCTGCTGCTCGACCTGCGCGAGAGCCGCAACCTGACGATGCTGTTCATCGCCCATGACCTGTCGGTGGTGGAATATCTCTGCGACCAGATCGTGGTGATGTATCTCGGGCGCATCGTCGAGCAGGGCCCCGCCCGCCAGCTCTACGAGCGACCAACGCATCCCTATACGCGCGCGCTGCTCTCGGCGATCCCGCACCCCGACCCGCGGGCGCCCAAGGCGCGCGAGGTGCTGGCCGACGACATCCCGAGCCCGCTGAACCCGCCCTCGGGCTGCGTCTTCCGCACCCGCTGCCGGCTGGCCGATGCCGCCTGCGCCGCCGCCATCCCCCCGCCCGTGGTCACAGCCCCCGGGCAGATCAGCTACTGCCTCAAGACCGAGATGATCGCCGCATGACCTTTGACGCCCTGCAGACCCCCGAGGCCCGCCTGCGTGCGCTCGGCCTGACCCTGCCCGCCGCGGCGCCTTCGCCGATCGGCGCCTTCCGCAACCTGCGCCGCTCGGGCGATACCGTATACGTGTCGGGCCAGGGCCCGGTGACCGCCGAGGGCACGCTCCTACGCGGCAAGGTCGGCGAGGACGTGACCACCACCGAGGCCCGCGACCACGCGCGTCTGGTGGCGCTCAACATCCTCGCGGTGCTGCGCGACGAGTTGGGCTCGCTCGACGCGGTGGCCGGCGTGGTGAAGCTCCTCGGCCTCGTCAACGCCACCCCCGACTACGAGGAGCACCCGGCGGTGATCGACGGCGCCTCGGAGCTCTTCCACCAGATCTTCGGCGAGGCGGGGGCGCATGCGCGTTCCTCCTTCGGCGTCGGCTCGCTGCCGAACCGGATCACCGTCGAGATCGAGGCCATTTTCGAACTGGCGCCCAAGGCCTGACCGGCGCCCAAGAGGACACTGCGATGAACACCCCTAACCCCCTGCACGGCGAGAACGCGGACTGGAACTGGCACCGCGCCCGCGGCTATACGCCGGTCGTCAATGTCTCGGGCACGATGACCAGCCTCGGCGCCTCGATGACCGCGGCCGAGGTCGCCGCCGCCACGGCGGCCTCGATGCGCCGCTTCGTGCGCATCCACGAGATGCAGTCCGACGCCAGCCGGGTGATCGCGAAACTGACCGGCGCCGAGGCCGGCTGCCTGACGGCATCGGCCGCCGCCGGCATCACCCTCTCGGTCGCGGCCTGCATCACCGGGCTGAACCCCGCCCATGTCGAGGCGCTGCCCAAGGCCCCCGGCCCGAAGTCGAAGGTCGCGATCCAGGTCGGCCATCTCTGCGGCTACGGCGCCCCGATCGCGCAGGGGATCGAGCTCGCCGGCGCGACCGTCCTGCCCGTCGGCCAGTCCACGCATGTGATGGACTACCAGCTCCAGGCGGCGCTGGGGCCGGAGACCGCGGCCGCGCTCTATGTCGTCTCGCACCATGTTGTCGACTACGGCCAGATCCCCTTCCCCCGCTTCGCCGCCATCTGCCGCGAGGCTGGCGTGCCGGTGATCGTCGATGCCGCGTCGGAGTACGACCTAAAGGGCTTCATCGCCGACGGCGCCGACATCGCGATCTATTCCGGCCACAAGTTCCTCGGCGGGCCGACCTCGGGCATCGTCGCCGGCCGCCGCGATCTGGTGCGCGCCGTCTACATGCAGAACCTGGGCATCGGCCGCGGCATGAAGATCGGCAAGGAGAGTATCGCCGGCGCCATCGCCGCGATGGAGGCCTGGATGGTCCGCGACCACGACGGCATCCGCGCAGAGGAGCGTGCCGCGCTTGATCTGTGGATGCGCGCCTTCTCCGGCAACGCCGGCATCACACCGCAGATCGTGCCCGATCCCACCAACAACCCGCTGGACCGGATGCAGGTGAACGTCGATCCCGCCACAGCCGGCACCACGGCCGCGGCCATCGCCCGCCACCTCGGCACCTTCGACCCGGCGATCGTCGTGCGTGACCACGAGGTCGAACTGGGCTATTTCCAGCTCGACCCCTGCAACCTCGCCCCCGGCCAGGCCGAAGTGGTCGCCGCCACGGTCGGCGAGGTGCTGCGCTCGGCCGCCGGCATCGCCCCGCAGCCCGACGACTACGACCGTCAGCGCAACGGCGGCGTCACGCCCTATCTGACCTGGCTCGCCGGCGAGGGGGGCAGTTGAGGCCCACCGGCCGCCCGGAGGAGACGATGACCGACAGTCCCCGCAGCCGCACCAGCGGTATCGACCGGACGCTGCAGATCCTCGACGCGCTGACCGAGCACGAGCGGGCGATGAGTGCCTACGAGCTCGGCAAGGCCACCGGTGCGCCGGTGTCCACCGTCTACCGGCTGGTGGACGAGCTGGTCGAGCGCGAGATGCTGTCGCGCCGCGACGACGGGCTGGTCTGGCTGGGGCCGCGGCTGATGCGCTACGGGCTGCGCTACCGCGCCTCGATGGACCTCTTCGCCGAGGCGCGGCGCGAGATGCGCCGGCTGATGCGCGAGACCGGCGAGACGGTGCAGCTCTGCGCGCGGGACGGCGTCATGATGGCGGTGATCGCCATGGAGGAGGGCCCGGGGCATTTCCGCATCACCTCCAACGTCGGCACGCGGGTACCGCTGAACTGGACGGCCTCGGGGCGCCTCCTGCTCGGGCATCTGCCCGAGGCGGCGCGGGTCGCGGCCTTCGCCGAGGCCGCCCGGCCGTCGTCGACCGGCATGGCCGAGACCGATCCCTTGCGCCTCGCCCATCAGAGCGAGGCGGATTTCGCCCGCCGGCTCTCGGTGCAGATGAGCCAGTCGGAGTTTGCGGTGGCCTGCATCGCCGCCCCCATCCGCGACGAGAAAGGCGCCTGCGCCGCCACGATCTCGATCGTGCTGGCCGAGCGACAGGCCGAGCAGCGCGCTGACGAGCTGGCCCGCGCCGTGCGGGCCTCGGCGCAGCGCATCGAGACGGCCATCGGCTGCAGCTTGGACGCCGTCGCCGAGCCGGCCTGAGCATAGGCCGTCAGGCAGCTAAAGCGGCTGCGGGCGAAGCACCACCTGGGCCCCGAACACCATGGTAACGCGGGATTCAGCCTACGCCGAAAGGGTGACTGGCCGCGGTGAATTTCTGCTGTAGTCTCCGCCACGCCGGTTCCGGCGTTTGGTCCGGTCGATGGAGTACGTCTGTGTTCAAGAGTGACCCGAAACCGGCCACCGGTCTCCATCACGTTACCCTCATCACCCGCCGCGTTCAGGACAACGTCGACTTCTACGCCGGCTTTCTCGGCCTGCGGCTGGTGAAGCGTACGGGCGGCTTCGAGGATGGCGAGCAGCTGCACCTGTTCTATGGCGATCGTCAGGGCAGCCCCGGCTCGCTGGTCAGCTTCCTCGTCTGGGAGGATGGCGGCACCGGCCGCGTGGGGACCGGCCAGGTCTCCGAGATCGCCTTCGCCGTTCCGCCCGCCTCGATCGGCGAGTGGATGACCCGCGCGGTCGCCGGCAACGTGCCGGTGCAGGGCCCCTTGCGCGAGTTCGGCGAGCCGGTGCTGCGGCTCAGGGACCCCGACGGCGTGATCGTGAAGCTTGCCGGCGTCGATCTGCCGGCCACCGCGCCCTGGGGCGAGGACGAGACCGCCGTCCGCCGCCTGCGCTCGGTGACGATCCTGACCGAGACCCCGGACGAGACCTCCGCCTTCGTCGCCCGCTTCGGCTATGTACCCGGGCCGCAGGAGGGCGCCATCACCCGCATGGTGGCCGAGACCGATGTCGTGGACGTGCGCGATGCCACCGGCTACGTCCCGGGCGTGCCGGGCGCCGGCGTGGCCGACCATGTCGCCTTCCGCGCCCCGGATGCGGTGGTGGTGCGGGCGATGTTCGATGATCTCTCGCGGCTGAATTCCTCGCCCACCAACCTGCACGACCGCAAGTATTTCACCTCGCTCTATGTGCGCGAGCCGGGGGGCACGCTCTTCGAGCTGGCCAGCGACGGACCCGGGTTCGGTATCGACGAGCCGCTGGAGGCGCTCGGTCAGACACTGCTCATGCCCCCGCACGAGGCCCAGCGGGCCGAGGCGCTGCGGGTGATGCTGCCCCAGTTCGCCATGCCCGGCGAGGAACGCCGGCCGCGGCGCGACCTGCCCTTCGTGCACCGTTTCAACGACCCCGCGGCGCCCGATGGCAGCATCCTCGCGCTGCTGCACGGGACCGGCGGCAACGAGGCGGATCTCATGCCGATCGGGCGGCGCATCGCACCCAGCGCCACCCTGCTCGGCCTGCGCGGGCGCGCCGACGAGGACGGCACGCAGCGCTGGTTCCGGCGCCTCGGCATGACGCGATTCGACCAGCCCGACATCCATGCCGAGGCCGAGGCCTTCGCGGCCACGATCGCGGGAGCGGAGACGCTCTACGGCCTCGACGCGGCGCGCATGGCCGCTCTTGGCTATTCGAACGGGGCGAACTTCCTCGCCGCGGTGATGGCGCTGCATCCGGGCCTGATCCGCAAGGCGATCCTCTTGCGTGCCATCCCGGTGCTCGAGGAACTGCCGCAGGTCGACCTGAGCGGGTCCGACGTGCTGGTCGTGAACGGGCAGACCGACGGGTTCGGTGCCACCGGGCCGGCGCTGGTCGACTGGCTGCGGGCGGCTGGCGCCACGGTCGAGGCGCATCTCGTCCCCGCCGGCCATGAACTCACGCCCGAGGACGAGGGGATCGCCCGCGCCTGGCTCGCCGCTCGCGGCGGCTAGAGCGACCCCCGCTGGGCAGCTCGAGGCTGAACAGCAGACAGCCCGGCGCTGCCGGGAGGGACCGCGCTCTAATCCAGCGGCTTCAGCCGCGCCTCGATCGCGGCCCGGCGGTCTTCGAGGAAAGGCGGCAGCGACAGCCGCTCGCCGAGGCTCTCCAGCGGCTCGTCCACGGCAAAGCCCGGCCCGTCGGTGGCGATCTCGAACAGGTTCCCGCCCGGCTCACGGAAGTAGAGCGAGCGGAAGTAATACCGCTCCACCTCGCCCGAGCTGGGAACGCGCATCTCGGCGAGCCGCTTGGTCCAGGCATGGATACCGGCGGCATCGGGGGTGCGGAAGGCCACGTGATGCACGCCGCCCGCCCCCTGCCGCGCGACCGGCAGGCCCGGCTGGACGGCCACATGCAGCTCGGCCGCCGCGCCGCCGTCGCCCATCCGGTAGACATGCACCTGCCCCTCGCCATCGGGCGAGGCGTAGTCGCGCACCTCCGTCATGTTCATCACGCGGGTCAGCACCGCATCGGTCGGCGCCTTCTGCGGCACCGAGATGGTGATCGGGCCGAGGCCGCGGATCTGGTGCTCGGCCGGCACCGGGCTGCGGTCCCAGGGATGGGCCTCGCCGGCGCCGCCGTCGTCGATCATGCGGAAACGCTGGCCCTCGGGGTCCTGGAAGTCGAGGCTGGCGCGGCCGTCGATTTCGGCGATCTCGCCGGCGCGCAGGCCCGCGTCGCGCAGCCGCCCGGTCCAGTAGTCGAGGCTGCCGCCGCCCGCGACCCGCAGGCCGGTGCGGCTGATCGAATGGGTGCCCCGCCGCTCGGGCCCGGTCGGCCAGTCGAAGAAGGTGAGATCGGTTCCGGGGGTGGCCAGCCCGTCGGCATAAAAGAGGTGATAGGCGCTGGTGTCGTCCTGGTTCACCGTCTTCTTCACCAGCCGCAGGCCCAGCACATCCGTGTAGAAGCGCCGGTTCGCCGCCGCTTGGGCCGTGATCGCCGTCAGGTGATGAATGCCTGTGAGTTGCATGCGACCGCTCCTGTCTGCGCCCACTCGCGGGGCTCCTCGGGTGAGGATAGTGCGCCGGGGCCGGGTCGACCAGCCGCAGCGCCCCGGCGCGAGGGCAGCGCCGCCCTACCCGCGCCGCGTCACGCGCATTCCGCCGCCAGCCGGGTCAGCATCGCCTCGCAGGCAGCCAGCTCGGCGGCCTCGATGAATTCGTCGGCCTTGTGGGCCTCGGCGATCGACCCCGGCCCGCAGACGACAGAGGGAAATCCCGCTGCCTGGAACAGCCCCGCTTCGGTGCCGTAGGCGACCTTGATATGGCCGCCCTGCCCGGTCAGCAGCCGCAGCGTCTCGATCACCGGCGCGGCGGGATCTGTGTCGAGGCCGGGGAAGGCCGAGCGCAGCTCGAGCGTCACGCCCGCCGCCGGGTCGGTCGCGCGCATCTCGGGCATGAGCGTGGTCTCCACGAACTCCGTCACCTCCGCCACCAGCGCATCGGCATCCTCGCCCGGCACGACGCGGAACTCGAAATCCGCCACGGCCTCGTCGGGCACGATGTTCAGCGCCGTGCCACCCCGGCTGACGCCAACATGGGTGGTGGAATGGGGGGTGTCGAAGAGCGCGTCGCGCGCGCCCTCGGCCATCATCCGCCGCCCGCGCGCCTGCAGCCAGACAACCAGCCGCGCCGCGTATTCGACCGCATTGACGAATTCGGGCGCCCGCGAGGAATGCCCGGTGGTCCCGGTGAAGGTCGCCCGCAGGCTGCGCTTGGCCTTGTGCGCGACGCAGACCCGCATCTGCGTCGGCTCGCCGACGATGCAGCCCACCGGCGTCGGGATCGTCCCCGCCACCGCCGCGATCAATCCCCGCACGCCGAGGCAGCCCACCTCCTCGTCATAGGACAGCGCCAGGTGGATGGGCCGCGTCATCCGCGCCGGGTCAAGCTGCGGCACCAGCCCCATGCAACAGGCGAGATAGCCCTTCATGTCCGTGGTGCCGCGCCCGTAGAGCCGGCTGCCGCGCCGATCGAGCCGGAAGGGATCGCTCGCCCACGCCTGCCCGTCCACCGGCACCACGTCCGTATGCCCCGACAGCACCCAGCCCGGCACGCCCTCGGGGCCGATGCTCGCCCAGAGATTGGCCTTGGTCCCGGTCTCGTCCGGCACCCGCAGGCAGCGCGCGCCCTGGCCGGTCAGCCAGTCCTCGGCCCAGTCGATCAGCGGCAGGTTCGAATTGCGGCTGGTCGTGTCGAAGCTGATCAGCCGGTCGAGAAGCTCGAGCGTGGCGGGCGTGGGCATGGTCTGTCCTGTCAGCGATCGGCCTCGGCGCGAGCACGCACGCAGGCCATGAAGGCGAGCGTCGCCGCCCCCGGCCGAACGCCGTTGGGAAGGAGGAAGGAGGAGCGCAGCGGAATACCCGGGCGGAAGGGCCGCACCACGACCGCCGGATCGGGCCGCCAGGCGACCGGGAACGGGTTGACCAGCGTCAGCCCCAACCCCTCGCGCACATACTCGGCCGCCGAGATGCTGGTCGCCGTCTCGATGACGATCCGGCAGCGCACCCCCGCCGCGGCCAGCACCGCATCGATCGCCACCCGCGCGGTATGACGCCGGGTCAGCGCGATGAAATCAGCCCCGACCAGGTCGCCGGCCGACACCCATTCGTGTTCTCCGAGCGGATGACCGCGCGGCATCATGCAGACCGCCTCGGTCGTCCGGAAAGGCTCGATGCGCACGCCGGTATGGGAGGGCTCGACGTCGGAGAGCGCGACGTCCACGCGCCCCTCGGCCACCTGCGTCACCAGCACGTCGCTCGACAGCACGTCGACGCTGACCGGCACGCCTGGATTTGCGCGCATGAAATCGCCCACAGCGCCCGGCAGGAAGCGATGCGCGAGCGTCGGCGGCGCAGTGATCCGCAGCGGCACCGACGGGTCGGCGGCACGCATGGCCGCATGCTCGATCCGCCCCAGCGCCGCGAAGAGCGGGTCGAGTTCGGCATCCACGGCCAGCGCCTCGGGCAGCGGCGTCAGCCGCCCGCCCTCGCGCCGGAACAGCAGCCGCTGCAGCCGCACCTCGAGCTGCGCCACCGCCCGGCTGACCGCCGGTTGTGAGATGCCGAGCCGGTCGGCAGCCGCGCGCGTCGTTCCCGACTGGACCAACGCCCGCAGGACCTCGAGCTCGCGCAGGGTCAGGCCCGATCGCGACAGGGGTGGTGGAGTAACCACGTTCATCTATGCGGACTCGCGCATGATCTATGCGTTTAGGTTATCGAGTTTGGAGTTTACAATACAATTATCGAATAATAACCTCGCTGGCAAGGGTGGCACTGGACGCGACCCAGCGGGTTCATCCGGGGCCACACCGGAAAACGACGCAACAACAGGGAAGATGACGATGAAACACGAGCTTGTCCGAGCCCGGCGTGTCGCCACGCTTGCCGGCGGTGCCATGGTCGCGCTTGCCGCGGCCGCCAGTGCCGATACCCTGACGATCGGCCTCGCGGCCGAGCCCACCTCGGCCGATCCCCACTATCACAACCTCGGCCCGAACAACGCGCTGGCCAAGCACATCTTCGGCGCGCTGACCGAGCAGGACGCGCAGCAGCGCATCGGCCCGGGCCTTGCCACCGAATGGGAGACGATCGACGAGAACACCTGGCGCTTCACCCTGCGCGAGGGCGTCACCTTCTCGGACGGCACGCCTTTCACCGCGCGCGATGTGGTCTACACCATCTGCCGCATCCCAGTGGTGCCGGATGCCCCCTCGCCCTTCACGCTCTATACCTCGGCCATCTCGGGCATCGAGACGCCGGATGATCACACCGTGATCTTCACGACCGACGCGCCGGCGCCGCTGCTGCCGACGCAGCTCTCCACCTTCACCATCGTCTCCGCCGACATCTCCGGCGGCGAGGGCGAGATCACCTTCAGCCGCGACGGCTGCACCGGGCTCGGCGAGCCGCCCGTCTCGGCCGGGTTCAACAGCCCCGCCTTCGCCGTCGGCACCGGCCCCTACAAGCTCGAGCGCTTCGTGCGCGGCGAAGAAATCACCCTGGCGCGCAACGACGACTACTGGGGCGACGCCCCGGCCTGGGAGCGGATCGTCATGCGGCCGCTGACCAACCAGGGCGCACGGGTCGCGGCGCTGCTCGCGGGCGATGTCGATTTCATCGAGAACCCGCCCACCCAGGACCTCGCCCGCATCGAGGGCGGCGGCTTCAACATCTCGGCCGGCCTGTCGAACCGGGTGATCTACATCGCCCTCGACCAGGGTGACGCACCCACGCCGGGAATCGCCGGGGACACCAACCCGCTCCAGGACGCGCGTGTCCGCGAGGCGCTGGCGCTGGCCATCGACCGCAACGCGATCAAGGAACGGCTGATGCTCGGCTATTCCGAACCCGCGGGCGAGCTCCTGTCGCCGCCGATGTTCGGCACCGACCCGAACCGCCCGCCGATCGCCTATGATCCCGAGCGCGCGCGCGAGCTTCTGGCCGAGGCGGGCTATCCCGATGGCTTCGCGATCACCCTCGGCACGCCGAACGATCGCTACATCAACGACGGCCAGATCTCCCAGGCGGTCGCGCAGATGTGGACGCAGGTCGGCGTGACCACCGACGTCGACGCCAAGACCTTCTCGGCCTTCATTGCCGATCGCAACGCCTTCGCCTTCTCGGCCTTCCTCGCCGGCTGGGGCGCGGGCACGGGCGAGATGTCCTCGCCGCTCGGCGCGCTGGTCGCCACCCGCGACCCCGACCGCAGCCTCGGCGGCACCAACTTCGCCCGCCACTCGAACCCCGAGATGGACGACCTGCTCGTGCAGGCGCTGGCGACGGTGGATGATGGCGCGCGCGAGGATCTGCTGCGCCAGGCCAGCGCGCTCGTGATGGACACGTTCGGGATGATCCCGATCCACTACGAGATGACCACCTGGGCGCTGCGCGGCGATCTCGACTACGAGGCGCGCGCTGACCAGTACACGCTCGGCTATCTGGTCGCGCCCGCGAACTGACGCGAACCGCAGGCACGTGCGGGGCCGGTCGCGGCCCCGCATGAACCCACCCGCGCGGGGATGCCCCGATGGTCGTCTACTTCCTCCGCCGCCTCGGCCAGAGCCTCATCGCCGTGCTCGTCATGGCGGTGCTGGTCTTCATCGGCGTCTATGCCATCGGCAACCCCGTCGACATCCTGATCAACCCCGAGGCCACCGAGCGCGAGCGCATCGCCGCCACCGCGCGGCTCGGCCTCGACCTGCCGCTCTGGGAGCAGTTCTTCGTCTATTTCGGCAACCTCGCGCGCGGCGACTTCGGCACCTCCTTCGTCTATGGCGAACCCGCCATGTCGATCATCCTCCAGCGCCTGCCCGCGACGCTGGAACTGGCCTTCGTCGCCCTCTTCATCGCCGTCGTCTTCGGCGTGCCGCTCGGCGTGATCGCCGGCCTCTACCCTGACGGCGTCGCCGGCCGCTCGATCATGGCCGGATCCATCCTCGGCTTCAGTCTGCCCAACTTCTGGCAGGGTCTGATGCTGATCCTGATCTTCGCGGTCTTTCTCGGCTGGCTTCCGGCGGGCGGGCGCGGCCCCACCACGGAATTCCTCGGCCTGCGCGTCAGCTTCCTCAGCTGGGATGGCCTGCGCCACATGATCCTGCCCTCGATCAACCTCGCGCTCTTCAAGATGGCGCTCGTCATCCGCCTCGCCCGCGCTGGCACCCGCGAGGTGGTGAACCAGGACTACATCAAGTTCGCCCGCGCCAAGGGCCTGTCGCGCCGCCGCGTCATCCTGGTGCATGTGCTCAAGAACATCATGATCCCGGTCGTCACCATCCTCGGGCTGGAACTCGGCTCGATGATCGCCTTCGCCGTGGTGACCGAGACCGTCTTCGCCTGGCCGGGCATGGGCAAGCTGCTGATCGACTCGATCAACCGCCTCGACCGTCCGGTGATCGTCGCCTACCTGATGCTCGTCGTCTTCCTCTTCGTCATCATCAACCTCGTCGTCGACCTGCTCTACTCGGCCCTCGATCCCCGCGTCCGCCTGGCCCAGCGAGGCGCCCGATGACCGAAGCCGCCGCCGCCCCGCCGCGCGCCGTCAGCCCGCTGCGTGCCGCCATGCTCGACTTCGCCGCCAGCCCGCTGGCGCTGATCGGCCTTGCCGTCGTCATCCTCATCATCCTCGCCGCCGTCTTCGCGCCCTGGATCACGCCGCAGAACCCCTACGATCTGCGCCAGCTCTCGATCCTCGACGGCGGCCTGCCCCCGGGCAGCCAGGCCTTCTCCGGCATGACCTACTGGCTCGGCACCGACGTACAGGGCCGCGACATGCTCTCGGCCATCATCTACGGCCTGCGCATGAGCCTGATCGTGGCCGGCACCGCCACCTTCTTCGCGCTGGTCATCGGCATGGCCGCGGGGATCACCGCCGCCTATTTCGGCGGCCGCATCGACACGCTGATCATGCGGATCGTCGACCTTCAGCTCTCCTTCCCCGCGATCCTGATCGCGCTGATCCTGCTGGCCATCCTCGGCAAGGGCGTCGACAAGGTCATCATCGCGCTCGTCGCCGTGCAATGGGCGTATTACGCGCGCACGGTGCGCGGCTCCGCGCTGGTGGAACGCCAGATGGACTATGTGGCGGCGGCCCGCGGCCTCGGCCTCAGCCACGCGCGGATCATGTTCCATCACCTGCTGCCGAATTGCCTGCCGCCGCTGATCGTGGTCGCCACCGTCCAGGTCGCCCAGGCCATCGCGCTCGAGGCCACGCTCTCCTTCCTTGGCGTCGGCGTGCCCATCACCGAGCCCTCGCTCGGCCTGCTGATCGCCAACGGCTACAACTACCTGCTGTCGGGGTCCTACTGGATCAGCGTCTATCCCGGCATCGCGCTGCTGGTGACGATCGTCGCGATCAATCTCGTCGGGGACCAGCTCCGCGACGTGCTGAACCCGAGGCTGCGCCGATGAGCATGCCCGTCCTCGAGGTCCGCGGTCTCAAGACCCATTTCTTCACCCGCGGCGGCACGATCCCTGCCGTGGACGGCGTCGACCTGACCGTCTCGCGCGGACAGGTCCTCGGCCTCGTCGGCGAGAGCGGCTCGGGCAAGACCGTCACCGGCTTCTCGATCATGGGCCTCGTGGATCCGCCGGGCCGTATCGTGGAAGGCGCCATCCGCTTCCAGGGCCGCGACATCGCGAACCTCAGCGAACGCGACTGGCAGGCGGTCCGCGGCCGGCACATCGCGATGATCGTCCAGGACCCGATGATGACCCTCAACCCGGTCCTGAAGATCGAGACCCAGATGGTCGAGGCCGTGCGCGCCCATGCCGACGTCAGCCGCGCCGCCGCGCGCGAGCGTTCGCGCGCCGCCCTCGCGCGCGTCGGCATACCCTCGCCCGACGAACGCCTCGACGCCTATCCCCACCAGTTCTCGGGGGGCATGCGCCAGCGCGTGGCCATCGCCATCGCGCTCCTGCACGACCCCGAGCTGATCATCGCCGACGAGCCCACCACCGCGCTCGATGTCACCATCCAGGCGCAGATCCTCGCCGAGGTGCAGAAGCTCGCCATCGAGACCGGCACGGCGCTGGTCTGGATCACCCATGACCTGACCGTCGTCTCCTCGCTCGCCGACCGGATCGCGGTGATGTACGCGGGCCGCGTGGTCGAGGAGGGCCCCGCCGCCCAGGTGCTGGCTGCTCCCCTCCACCCCTATACCCACGGCCTGATCGGCTCGATCCCCAGCAATAACCGCCGCGGCACCGACCTCGTGCAGATCCCCGGCATGACGCCCTCGCTTCTGAACCTGCCCGAGGGCTGCCCCTTCCGCCCCCGCTGCCCGCGCGCAACGCAAGCCTGCCGCGCCCCCCAGCCGATGCGCGTCCTCCGCCCCGACCAGGGCGCGCGCTGCATCCATCCCCACGATGCACCCGAGGCGGTGCCCGCATGAGCGCCCTCATCGAAGTGGCGAACCTGACCAAGCGGTTCACGCAGGAGCCCGACCTCGCCGAGCGCCTCGCCGCCCGCATCGGTGCCGCCGACCCGCCCGCCGTGGTCCATGCCGTGGACGGCGTGACGCTCACCGTCGCCGAGGGCGAGGTCGTCGGCCTGGTCGGTGAGAGCGGCTCGGGCAAATCCACCATCGGCCGGATGATCGCGGGCCTGATCCCGCCGACCGAGGGCACCATTCGCCTCCGCGGCGCCGACATCACCCGCCGCTCGCGTGCCGAAGCCCGCGCCGCCGCCCTGCAGATCCAGATGATCTTCCAGGATCCGATGTCCTCGCTGAACCCGCGCAAGCGCGTCCAGGACATCATCGCCGAGGCCCCCATCGTTCACGGCCTCATCCGCCGCCGCGATGCCCGCGCCTTCGCCGAGGAGATGCTGGCCCGCGTCGGCCTCGATCCCAGCGTGCGCGACCGCTACCCGCACCAGTTCTCCGGCGGCCAGCGCCAGCGCATCGTCATCGCCCGCGCGCTGGCGGTCGAGCCGCGCTTTCTCATCTGCGACGAGAGCGTCGCCGCCCTCGACGTCTCGATCCAGGCGCAGGTCCTCAACCTCTTCATGCGCCTGCGCCGCGAGCTCGGCCTCACCTATCTCTTCATCTCCCACGACCTCGGCGTGGTCGAGCACATCTCCGACCGGGTGGTGATCCTCTACCTCGGCCGCGTGGTCGAGGAGGCGCCGACAGAGGCCCTCTTCACTGAGCCCCGCCACCCCTACACCCAGGCGCTGCTCGCCGAGGTGCCCCGCCTCTCCACCGGGAAACGCAGCTTCCAGCCGATCAAGGGCGAGATCCCCTCGCCCCTCGCCCCACCCCCCGGCTGCCACTTCCACACCCGCTGCCCGCACGCCGGCCCCCGCTGCCGCCGCGAGGTGCCGAGGCTGCGGCAGGACGGCGCCCGCCGCATCGCCTGTCACCTGGACGACGGAGGCGTGGAGTGATCCATGCCGACACCGCGTCGGTGCACTGAGGGCACCGCCGGGACGGATCGCGCGGGCGGCACCCTCGCCCGGGTGGCGCTATCTGCCGCTTCCCCGCCGCCGGGTTGCACCCTTCCCCAGCTCCGCCGCATCCGCTAAGCGAGCCCCATGGGACTGACCGTCGACGATCTCGCCTGCAGCCGCTCGGGCCGCCCTGTCCTCGCGGGCGTCAGCCTCACGCTGGCCGATGGCGAGACCCTGATGCTGCGCGGCCCGAACGGCGCGGGCAAGTCCACGCTCCTGCGCGCCCTCGCCGGCCTCCTCCCGCTGAGCGCGGGCCGCGTCACCCTCGACGGCCATGACCTCGCCGCCGACCCCGACGCCGTTGCCGAGCGCATCGCCCTGACCGGCCATCTCGACGCCATCAAGCTGCAGCTCACCGTCGCCGAGAATCTCGCCTTCTGGTCGGCGCTGCTCGGCGGCGGCCCGGTCGGACCGGCCCTGGCGGCGCTCGACCTTACCCCCCTCGCCGACCGCCCCGCCCACCTGCTCTCGGCCGGGCAGAAGCGCCGCCTCGGCCTCGCCCGCCTGTTGCTCGCCCCGCGCCGCCTCTGGCTCCTCGACGAGCCCACCGTGGCCCTCGACGCCGCCGCCGTCACGCGGCTCGCGGAGGCCATCCGCGCCCATGCGGATGCGGGCGGAATGGCGATCATCGCCACCCACATCGACCTGCCGCTCGGCGAGACGCGCGCGCTGCATCTCGCCCCGATCGCACCCGGGACCGCCGGCGACCCCTTCCTCGCCGGAGCCTTCGCGTGAAGGCCGCCCGGGCGGTCCTGGCGCGCGAGCTGATGCTTGCGCTGCGCTCGGGCGGCGGCGCCGGGCTGGGCCTCTCCTTCTTCCTGATCGTGCTCCTGCTCGCGCCCCTCGGGATCGGCCCCGACCTCGACCGGCTGGCAGGCGTCGCCGCGGGCCTCATCTGGGTGGCCGCGCTGCTGGCCTGCCTGCTCTCGCTCGACCGGCTGTTCCAGGCCGACCTCGAGGACGGCACGCTCGACGTGCTGGCGCTCTCGCCCATGCCCCTCGCCGCGCTCGTGGCGCTCAAGGCCGCCGCCCACTGGCTGACCACCGGCCTGCCGCTGGTGATCGCCGCTCCCGTGCTGGCGCTGACGCTGAACCTGCCCGGCCCCGCCTATCCCTGGCTGGTGGCGGGCCTGCTGGTCGGCACGCCCGGCCTGTCGTTTCTCGGCGCGATCGGCGCGGCGCTGACGCTCGGGATCCGCCGCGGCGGGCTGCTGCTGTCGCTCCTGGTGCTGCCGCTCTACATTCCCACGCTGATCCTGGGCGCGCGTACAGCGACGCTGGCCGCCGAGGGCGCCGAGCCGCTGCCGGGGCTGATCCTGCTCGCCGGACTGACCCTCGGCATCCTCGCGCTTGCGCCCTTCACCGCCGCGGCGGTGCTCCGGCTCAATCTGCGCTGAGCGATCCCCGCGGCACCGCATTGATGCTGAACAGCATGTTCAACGCATCGCTGCGCCGGCGGGTGCCGAAATGCGTCTCGTAGAACCCGTCCACCGCACCGCTCGAGAACAGCCCGTAGACGGCCTGGTTGAAGCGGCGGCGGAACTCCGCATCCTCGCGGCTGATCACCAGCGCATAGGGCTCGTAGGTCAGGAACGAGGTGTGGAAGGCGGCGCGGCAGCCGGGGCGCTCCTGCAGGAAGGCGCGCAGAATGTCGGCATCTCCGAAATAGAAGCTGAGCTCGCCCGCGCAGAGCCGATCGATCCCCTCGACATGGCTCGCGACGGTGACCGCGCAGACGCCGTACTCGCGCCGATCGCCGAGAAAGCCCCGCTCCCGCGCCAGCTCATAGGCGGCGACCGCCGTCGTCCCCGCCAGCATCCCCGCCGCCGCGACCCGCCCGACCCCGGCCAGAGCCGCGGCGCAATCCGCCGACAGCCCCGCCTGCCCCGGCGCGAGGAAAGCGCGCGTGTCGCGCGAGACGAAGGTCGCATTGGCGATGAAAACGATCGGCGAGAAATCGAACCGCCCGGCCCGCTCCAGGGTCAGCGTCGTGGGGTCGCAGACCACGTCGACCCCGCCGCCGGCCGGCTCTTCGAGCCGGTTGCCCGCATCGATGGGCACCTCGGTCCCCGGCCCGTAGCCCGCCGCCTCGACCGCCGCCCGGCAGATGTCGGCGAGAAATCCCTCGAAGACGCCGGGGGCTGTCTCGTAGACGAAGGGGTTGGCGTCGGAGCGCATCCCGATCCGCGCCTCCTCGGCCCCCGCCGCCCCCGCGCCCGCCAGCAGCGCCGCGGCGAGTGCCAGCGCCGCAATCACGGCGCCACCGCCACACGCGGCGCGGCGGCAGGCGGCTCGGCCGCCTCGCCCTCGATCTCGAAGGCCCGGCGCAGCGCCTGCGGGATCGTGAGGCCCGCGGCCACCGCCACCCCGGCCGAGGCCAGCGCATGCATCACCAGCCGCAGATACATCACCGCCTCGGGCACGTTGCGCAGCTCCGAGATGTAGAAGCCGATGGCCAGCCCCGCGAGCGCCATCAGCGTCACATGCACCGCGACCGGCTTGCGCCAGGTCCCGTCGCCGAGCTGGCGCGGGCCCAGATCCATCAGGATCGCCACCATCACCCCGTGCAGTCCCGCGATCAGCCCGAAGGGCAGGATCTCGGTCAGGTTGCGCCACAGCGTCGCCTGGAACCGCGACAGCGTCGCGGCGAGCTGGTCGAGCGGCACGAAGACCTCGCGGGCGGTGAAATAGACCGCATAGCAGATCACCACCGCGACGAAGCAGCGCAGGCCCAGCACCATCCATTGGTCGAACGGCCAGAACCGCCCGCCGAAGGCACTGATCCAGCGGCCGCGGCGCAGCAGCACCGAACGCCGGTGGATGGCGATATAGGTGGCGACCCCATAAGCGAGCACCCCGGTCAGCAGCCACTGACCGGCATTGACCAGCGGGTCGAACAGCCGGTTGAGCGGCTCGGCCGCGTAGATCTCGGGCACCGCCCGCTGCAGCCCGAGGGCGAAGACCGCGCCCATCAGCGCCATCCAGGCGGCGCTGAGCATGATCGCCATCAGCGCCGAGTTCCGATGAATGCGCCAGACGACATCGGCATTGCCGCTGTCGTCCAGAAAGCGGATCAGGCTCGCGGCCGTGGGGGCGCGCGCATCCGGATAGTCCGAGTTCGGCGCGAACAGCGCCATGACCGAGCAGGCGTCCTTGCACACCCGCGCCACCTCGCGCACCCGGTGCTCCCAGAGCTCCTCCAGCATCTTGTCATCGAGGGTCGTGTCCGGCGCCCCCGCCTTCAGCGCCGGCGTCGACAAGAGCTGCAGATCCTTCTCCAATACCGCGATCTCGTCGAGCACGTTGCGATAGACCGGGGCGAAGCTGGAGGAATCCGCCGTCAGCCCGTTCGTCGGCCAGATGCCCTTGTCATGCACCCAGACGCGGAAGGCATAGATCGTGGCGAGCTGCGCCGCGAAGCGCTGCTTGCTGAAGCCGCCCTTGAGCACCGAGGCCCCCGCCTCGGCGAACCGCGCGATGCGCGCGCTGAAGGTCTCGGCGCCCGGGTCGAACGCGACCTGCGTCTCCAGGAGCGGCAGATCGACCGGGGTGCGCAGCATCCGGTCGAGCAGCTTCACCGGCACGGTGGGAATGCCGAACACCCAATGCGCCGAGCCGCGCAGCCAGCGCTCGCCGCGCTGCACATAAGGAAGCCGCATCAGCGCGCCCATGGCCAGGCTGACCAGAAGCGGAAAGGACGGGTTGGTGGCGTCGAGCGCCAGCGGGTTGACCTGGCGCGCGGCATCGCCCGCCACCGCCGCAACGCCGCCCGCCGACCCGACCACACCGCCGGCGGCGCCCCCGCCCGGCGCGCGGCTGAGCGCGAGATCGACGATGGTCAGCGCCACCTGAAACGCCGCCTGCGAGAAGCACAGCAGATAGTAGATGCCCGCGATCACCGCGAGATAGACCAGATAGGCCTTGTAATAGGTCGCGCGCCCGATCACCTCCGAGGGCGCCAGGCGCTGGATGATATTGGATTCGTTCTGCCAGGACGGCTCGTTGAACTGGCGATGCGAGAAGGCGACGATCAGGATCAGCCCGATCGCGAAGAACATCCAGAACTGGGCAGAGGCATGCACCATGACGGCGGCTCCGGGCCGGGCGCCGCCGCGGTGGCGGCGCGACGATCAGGGTCTCAGAGACAGGTCTGGACGTCGGGATTGCACGGCGCGTGCTGCGCGGGCGCTGGAGCGACGCCGAGGAACGCGGCCAGTGTCACGGCGGCAAGCACGACGACCACCCATGCGTAAGGCGAATACATGCGGACACCCCGAAGCGAAATTCATTCTCTCAATACCTGCAGCATATCATTTCCCGCGACTTCTTTGAAGCATTCGTTCAACGCCGATACTCGCATATGTAGTAGGCTGCACGCGCGGTCACGCCTCGATCTTGAATCCGGAAAATTGAACGCCCGGCCACCGCAGGCCATTGCCGCCGACCGCCGTCCGGTCCTATCAAGGCCGCCATGAGCCTGTGGAGATACGCCAATCCGGCCGAATTCATGCGCGTCTCCGGCGCGGCGCTGCCCTATGTCTGGGCCGCGACGGCGCTGTGCTTGGGCGTCGGCCTCGGCTGGGGCTTCTTCGGCACCCCGGACGACTACCAGCAGGGCGCAACGGTGAAGATCCTCTTCATCCATGTCCCCGCCGCGCTGATGGCGATCAACGCCTGGCTGATGATGCTGGTGGCATCGCTGATCTGGCTGATCCGGCGCCATCACGTCTCGGCGCTGGCCGCGCGCGCGGCCGCCCCCGTGGGCGCGGTGATGACCCTGGTCGCGCTGGCCACCGGGGCGATCTGGGGCCAGCCGATGTGGGGGACCTGGTGGGCGTGGGACCCGCGACTGACCTCGTTCTTCATCCTCTTCGTCTTCTACCTCGGCTACATCTCGCTCTGGGACGCGGTCGAGGAGCCCGACAAGGCCGCCGACCTGACATCCGTCCTCTGCCTCGTCGGCTCGGTCTTCGCGCTGCTGTCGCGCTACGCGGTGCTCTTCTGGAGCCAGGGGCTGCACCAGGGCGCCTCGCTCAGCCTCGACAGCCGCGAGAACGTGCACGACACCTTCTACTGGCCGCTGCTGATCTCGATCGCGGGCTTCGTGCTGCTGTTCCTCGCCCTGGTGCTGCTGCGCACCCGCACCGAGATCCGCGCCCGCCGCATCCGGGCGCTTCAGGCCAGCGGGGTCGGCGCATGATCGTCGAACTCGGGCGCTACGCCGACACCGTGCTCGGCGCCTACGCGGTGACGCTGGCGCTTCTCGGCGGGCTCGTGATCGCGTCGCTCTGGCGGGCGGCGCGGGTGCGCCGGCAGCTCGCCGAGCTCGAGGACGCGCGGAGGAAGGGCTCCTGATGCGGCTGAAGGCCCACCCGCTGCTCCTGCTGCCGCCGCTGGCTTTCCTCGCCTTCGCGCTGGTGGCCTGGTACGCGCTGACCCGCGACAATCCCGACGAACTGCCCTCCGCGCTCGTCGGCCGGCAGGCGCCCGGATTCGAGCGCACCGAACCCCTGCGCGACGACCCCGCCCCCACGGCGGCCGACCTGACCGAGCCCGGGGTCAAGCTCGTGAATTTCTGGGCCAGCTGGTGCGCGCCCTGCCGGGTCGAGCACCCCATCCTCGAGGAGATCGCCGCCAGCGGCGTGCCGGTGATCGGGGTGAACTACAAGGACCAGCCGGGCAACGCGCTTGCCTTCCTAGCCGAGCTCGGCGACCCCTATCTGCGCATCGGCGCCGATGCCACGGGACGCACCGCGCTCGACTGGGGCATTTACGGCGTGCCCGAAACCTTCGTCGTCGATGGCGCGGGCAACATCCTGCTGCGCCATCCGGGGCCGATCACCCGCGACGTGTTCGACAAGCGCTTCGCGCCGCTGCTGGCGGGCGAGTGACCGGCAACGCCCGCGCCTAGACGGCCGCGACCAGCGTCGCACCCGCCAGATACAGGATCACCAGCGATCCCCGCGCCCAGAGCGCCGCGCGGACCGCGTCCTGCTGCGTGACGGCATCGCTTTCGCCCCCGCCGCGGCCGGGACGGATGACGGCACCCCTCGCAGAGGTTTCCAGAAGATTAACGGGCCACCATCTTACGATTTAAAATCAATATGTTATCCGGATTCGCACGCGTGCGAATCCCCGCGCTCACGCCGAACCCTTCGGCTCCTCGGCCGCGCCATAGCGGCTGAACAGCGGCACCTGCGCCATGATGAACAGGAAATTCGCCGCCGGCAGGACGAAGGTGCGGAAATTCACCCAGGTATCGGTCCCATAGGTCCGCCAGACGAATTCGTTCACCAGCGCCAGCACCACGTAGAACACCACGAACCGCCGGGTGAACTTCATCCACCCCTCGTCGCGCATCGGGATCAGCTCATCCATCAGATACTTGAGGTAGCTCTGCCCCCGCATCAGCCCGAAGCCGAGGATGCCGGCGAACAGGCCGTAGAGGATCGTGGGCTTCATCTTCACGAAGGTGTCGTCGCGCAGGATCAGCGTCAGCCCTCCGAAGACCGTCACCACCACCGCCGTGATCACCGCCATCCGCGGCAGCTTGCGGGTCAGCGCATAACTGACCGCCAGCGTGGCCAGGATCGTCGGCAGGAAGACCGCGGTGGCGAACAGGACCTGCTCGAGCTGCCGCGCCGAGGTGTCGAGCCCCTCGTCCACCGGCGCCCAGCGATAGGCGAGAAAGAAGACGCCGATAGGCCCCACTTCGAGGATCAGCTTCAGGATCGGATGAATGGATCGCGTGCTCATGGCCGGGGAATAGCGTGGCTCTCAGCCGAATTCCACCACAACCGCGCCGGCGGCGATCAACACCACGAGGCTCGCCCGCAGCCAGCCGATCCTCTCACCCAGGAACGCCCAGCCGATGACGGCGGCAAAGACCACCGAGGTCTCGCGCAGCACCGCCGCCTGCCCGACCTTGTCGAGCCGTGTGGCAAGCATCACCGCGCCGAAGCTCACATAGGCGATCAGCGCCCCCGCCAGCCCGCGCCGCATCAGCGGCCCCAGATCCGGCGGGTCGGCCATGCGGGCGTAGCGCCAGGCCGCGATGCCGGGGAAGTCGATGGCGGTGATCAGGAAGAACCAGGCGAGAAACGTGAAAGGATCGGGCGTCGCGCGGATGCCGTAGGCGTCATAGGCCGTGTAGATGGCGACCATGATCCCACCGGCAAAGGCGATTGCCAGCCCCGCGCGCAGATCTCGCCGGCCGACCGTGACACCCCGCAGGTTGACGAAGGCCAGCGCGAGGATGCCCCCTGACAGCAGCATGACGCCCAGCCACTGCAGGGCCGAATACCGCTCTGCAAAGACCACCGAGGCGATGGCGACCGTGGCCAGCGGCCCCGTGCCGCGCACCACCGGATAGACGACGGTGAAGGCCGCGCGGCTGTAAGCCATGGCCATGAGCAGCTTGTAGACGAAATGGATCGCCAGCGCGCCGACGAGCAGCCACCACACCTCGCCCTCGGGCCAGGGCACCAGAAAGAACGCGATAGGCAGCGAGAGCACGAACAGCCAGGCGTCGATCGCGCCGCGGGTCAGCCAGGGATCATGACGCCCCTTCTGCAGCGCCCCGAAGGCGGCATGGGCGACCGCTGCCAGCAGCGCCAACGCCATGGCCGCGAGCCGGCCGTCGGGCGTGCCCTCGATCGCCGTGACCCAGTCGGCCACGGGCTCAGAGGCCGGTCAGCGCGCGGGCAAATTCCTCCGGATCGAAAGGCGCCAGATCGTCGATGCTCTCGCCCACCCCGATCGCATGGATCGGCAGGCCGAACCGGTCGGCCAGCGCCACGAGCACGCCGCCCTTGGCGGTGCCGTCGAGCTTGGTCATCACCAGACCGGTCACATCGGCGATTTTCCGGAAGATCTCGACCTGGTTCAGCGCGTTCTGGCCCGTGGTCGCGTCCAGCACCAGAAGCGTGTTGTGCGGGGCCTCCGGGTCGCGCTTGCGGATCACCCGGACGATCTTGGCGAGCTCGGCCATCAGGTCCTCGCGGTTCTGCAGCCGCCCGGCGGTGTCGATCAGCAACAGATCCGCGCCCTCGGCCTCGGCCCGCGCCATGGCGTCATAGGCAAGGCTGGCGGGGTCCGAGCCCTGCGGCGCCGTCATCACCGGCACCCCGGCGCGCTCGCCCCAGACCTGGAGCTGCTCCACCGCCGCCGCCCGGAACGTATCGCCGGCCGCGATCACCACCGTCTTGCCGGCGGCGCGGAATTGGCTGGCGAGCTTGCCGATGGTCGTGGTCTTGCCCGAGCCGTTGACGCCGACGACCAGCACCACTTGCGGACGACGGGGGTAGATGGGCATCGGGCGGGCGGCCGGCTCGAGGATTGCCGCGATCTCGGTGGCCAGCGCCTCCTTGATCTCGCGCACGCCCAGCCGGCGGCCGAAGCGGCCCTCGGCCATGGCGGCGGTGACCTTCAGCGCTGTCTCGACACCCATGTCGGCCTGGATCAGCAGCTCCTCGAGGCTCTCCAGCATGTCGTCGTCGAGCACCCGGCCCTTCTCGGACGGCGCGAACACCCGCCCGAGGATGCCACCCCGCGGCGCCTCGCCCGCAGGCGCCGGCGCAGGGACTTCTGGCGCCGCGGGCGCGGGCGCTGGGGCGGCCTCCGGAGCACCGGGCGCCTCCTCGATGATCGCCTCGAGCCCCTCGTCGAGCTTCGATGAGGATTTGAACAGCCGCTCCTTGAGCTTCTGGAAGAATGCCATGCCCGTCTCGCCTCCGGCTCCGGCCCTCAGGTATCCCGCCCCTGCCCCGGATGCAAACGGCACGCGCAGCCATGGCGGCCGGGAACCTTCGCGCCCCCATGCGTTGACATTGCAGGATCGAAGCGAAGGACGCGCCCCATGGCACCACATGACACGAACACCGAAAGGCAGGCCCGCCGCCACTGGTTCCCCCTGGCCGGCATGGCCGTCGTGGTCGCCCTGGTTCTGATCGGATTCTTCTGGTGGGTGGGTGAAGAGATCGAGCCGATCGGCGATGTCGACCCGGCGGCCGATGGCGGCGAGCTGCCCGAGGACGCGCTCGAGACCACCGAGCCCGCGGCGCCGCCCGTGGCGCCTCCCGCCGACGTGGCCCCGGTCGACCCGCCGCCCGCGAACGCACCGCCCGCGGACGTGCCGCCGGTCGACGCACCGGCCCCCGCCGCGCCTGCGCAGTAGCGCAGGTGCCCGAGGGCGTCAGGGCGTCTCGGTCACCCGCACGTCCCACGGGGCGGCACGGACATGAAATGGCTCGAGCGCCGAACCCTCGCGCTCAGCCCTCTAGCGGATCGCGGGCCTGGAGACTCGCCCTGCCCCGCCCCTGCTCGTCGCGGAAGAGCTCCCAGCAGGCGATGAAGAGGGCCGCGATCAGGGGCCCGATGACAAAGCCGTTGATGCCGAAGATGGACATGCCGCCCAGGGTCGAGACGAGCACCACATAATCGGGCAGCCGCGTGTCCTTGCCCACCAGCGGCGGTCGGAGGATGTTGTCGATCATCCCGATCACCCCCGCGCCCACACCGATCAGCACCAGACCGCGGAACCAGTCGCCGCTGAGCAGCAGCCAGGCCGCCGCCGGAGCCCAGATCAGAGCAGCACCGACAGCCGGCAACAGCGACAGGAAGGCCATCAGCACGCCCCAGAGCAGCGCCCCCTCGATCCCGAGGAACCAGAAGGTGACGCCGCCGATCGTGCCCTGGATGGCGGCGATGATGACGTTGCCCTTGACCGTCGCCCGGACGACCGTGGTGAATTTCGCCAGCAGGCGGCCGGAGTATTCGTCGCTGAGCGGCAGCGAGGCCCGGATCGTGCGGCCGATCTGCACGCCATCGCGGAACAGGAAGAACAGCACATAAAGCATGATGCCGGTGCTTATGAGGAAGCGCGCGGTGTTCTGCCCGATGCTGAGCGCCTGACCGGCCACGAGCTGGCTGCCCTGCATCGCCGCGCCCCCGACACGATCGCGCAAGGCATTCAGGTCGACACCGTCCAGCCAGACTTCCGCCCAGGACGGCAGGGCGGCGCGCAGCTGGGTGAAGATCGCGCCGAGGTCGAGCTCGCGCGCCTGAATGCGCTCGACGAACCGCACCCCCTCGGCGATCAGGGATGAGAAGATGATCACCATCGGGATGATCGCGAGCACGATGCAGGCGAGCAGACTGACCAAAGCCGCCAGATTGCGCCGCCCGCCGAAGCGCCGCAGCAGGCTGCGGTGCATGGGCTGGAAGATGATGGCGAGGATCACCGCCCAGAACACCGCCCCGTAGAACGGAAGCAGGATCCAGAAGAAGGCGATCGTCACCAGCGCCAGCAGGATCAGAAAGCCTGCGTGGTGGTGGCGGGGAATGTCCATGTGTCCGGCCCTTCGAAGCCCGCCCGGGCATCGCCCCGCGCCTATCACGCTAGGCACGATCCGCGCGCGCCCGCAAGGCATGGCAGGGCGCGCGCGGTGTTCAGGCGGGCGAGCGTGTCAGGCGGGCACGTCAGGTACCGGCGGGGTCCTTCTCGATCAGTCGGACCGTACCCTCGCGCACCTGGGCCTGGATTACCTTGGTAATCTCGATCTGCGCCGCCTCGCCCTCCTTGCGGCCGACCTCCGGAAGGGCCGCCAGATCCTCGACATAGCGTTCCGACAGGCGGCGAGGCACGTTCTCGAGGATGAAGGCGACCGATGCACTCTCCTGTGCCTGGCCGAGCTTCAGCGCGGCCAGCAGCACCTCCTCGGGCACGTCACGCAGCACACCGGCCACGTCGCGGCCGTGCAGGCGCAGGGCGATGTCGTCGAAGGTGAACATCGTGCGCTGGACGTCCTGGGCGAGCGCGGCGTCCTGGGTTTCGAGATAGCCCATGAACCCCTCGCGCACCTCGGTCGAGATGTTGTTCATCAGCCCGGCGATCAGATCGGCCGGCCTGCGCTTCGACAGGTTGCGCTGCAGGACCGACAGGAAGTCACGCTCGATTGCACCCCGGATCGAGGCGGCGACCGGCGCATCCAGGCTCGGGACCCGCGACAGGCGCACGACCACCGACTGGGCGAAACTGCGCTCGAGGCGCTCGAGCACGCTCGCCGCCACCTCCGCACGCAGCTCGCTCAGGATCACCGCCGCCGTCTGCGGATGCTCGGCCTGCACGAAGCTCGCCAGCGCGGTGACCGGCACCTCGTTCAGCCGCTCCCACACCGGGCGCTCGGTGCTGCGCCGCCGCCCCTCGACCAGGCGGTCGATCTCCTCGGGGTCGTCGAGCACCGCCGCCAGCAGCTTGCGCGCGGCCTTGGCACCGCCCGCCACTTCCGGTCCGGTGGTCAGCAGCTCGAGGAACTCGACGATCACGGCGTCGAGAATGTCCTGGTTGATCTTGCCGAGCCCGGCGATCGCCCGGGCAAAGCGTTCCATGTCCCCCTCGCTCAGATCGCGCAGGAAGCCGGCGCCGAGCTCGGGGCCGATGGCGGTCAGGATCATCGCCGCCTTCTCGATTGGGCGCGGCATCCGCTCGGGGCGGATTGCGGGCCGTGGCGGCGCGGGCGGGCGATGCGCGGCGGCGGGCACGAGGGCGGTGTCGCTCATTGGGCATAACTCCGGACCATCGCCCCGGCGAGCAGGCTCCAGCCGTCAGCGATGACGAAGAAGGCGAGCTTGAACGGCAGCGAGACGACCACGGGCGGCACCATCATCATGCCCATCGACATCAGGATGGCCGCGATCACCAGGTCGATGATGAGAAACGGCAGGAAGATCAGGAAGCCCACCTCGAAGCCGCGCTGGACCTCGGTCAGCAGGAAGGCCGGCACCAGGATCGACAGCGGCACGGCGCCGTCGGGCTGAGGCTCGGGCGGCAGCGGGCGGGCCTCGGTCAGCGTGGTCAGCGTCTGCGGATCGACCCGCGCCTCCATGAAGATGCGGAACGGATCCATGGTTGGACCGAAGGCCGCCTCCGGCGACAGCTCGCCGTCGATCATCGGCTGGATGCCGGCATCCCAGGCCTCGGTGAAGACCGGCTCCATCACGAACCAGGTCAGGAACAGCGCGAGGCTGACGATCAGCATGTTGGGAGGGGCCTGCTGCACGCCGATCGCCTGGCGCAGGATCGACAGCACCGTCACCATGAACGGAAAGCAGGTCACCATGATCGCAAGGCCGGGGGCGAGGCTGAGCAGCGTGAGCAGGATCACCAGCTGCACGGTGCGCAGGCTGAACGACTGCCCATCGCCGAAGTCGATGGAGACATCCTGTGCATGCGCGGCGACCGGCACCAGCAGCGCCGCCGCGAACAGGCCGGCGACCAGCGCGGCACCCGCGGCCATCAGCACGCGGGCGGCCGTGCGATAGCGTCCAGCGGGTCTGGCGTCAGATCTCATTCGCGAAATCGGCGACCTCGGTCAGGCGCACGCCGAGCCGGCCGGTCTCGTCGCCGATCTCCTGCAGCTCGCCGCGCGCGATCAGCCGGTCGCCGATGTAGAGCTCGACCGGATCGTCGATCGAGCTGTCGAGCGTCAGGACCGAATCCCGGCGCAGCTCGACCAGCTCGCTCACCAGTGGCCGCGCCTTGCCGACCGATATCGTCACCTCGATCGGCACGCCGAGAAATGCCCCCGCCCGCGCGGTGCGCGGGGCCGCGTCCGCAGACGCCTCGGACGCCCCCGGGCGCGATGCGTCGGTCAGCGGCTCGGCCGCAGCGGCGCCTTCGGGGATCGCATCGTCATCCAAATCGGAGGGTGTCATGATCTCGCTCGTCTCGTTGCGGGTCGATACAGGCGGCGATGCGCGCCAGCGCGGCGGCGGCGCAGGCATCGAGATCGAGATGGTCGTAGCCGTGATCCCAGAAGATCTGCACCTCGCGCGGCAGAAGCTCGGGCGCCGGCTCGACGGCGGCGTCCACGCCGCGCTCCGCCAGGATGGCAGCGATACGCGCGGCCATCTCCGGTGCAACGCGCAGCCGCGGCCGGGGCTCGGGGGCGGCGGCGAGCGCGCGGGCCGTCAGGCGTTCCACCTCGGCAGCCAGGCCCGCCTCGGCGATCGCCGGCGCGATCGTGCGGGCCAGCGCGCCCAGCACCGGCGCCAGGCTTGCGACCACGTGCCGCCGCGCCGCCTCGTTGGTCATCCGCGCGTCTTCCAGCGCCTCGACGAACTCGGCCGTCAGCCGGCTCTGATCGTCCAGATGCGCCTCGGTCGCGGCGGCCTGCCCGGCGACGAAACCCGCTTCGCGCGCCTGCTCGCGCACGGCGCCGATCTGGCGCTCGAGCGGCGATATGCGCCGGACCGGGCTGGCCGCGGGCGAGAAGGTCTCGAGACGAAAGGCGTTCATGATCCGGCGGGCTCCCTGTTCGGCTCGGGGGATTCGATCCAGCTGCGCAGCACCGCGGCGCTGTCGTCGCTGCGGCTGGAGATGACCTCGCGCAGCCGGTCGATCTTGGTCAGCGTATGGGGCGGCAGCTCGAGGATGTCGCCCTGCAGCTCGCGCACCCCGGCGATGGCCCGTGCGCCCTCGCCGCCCAGCATCGCATCGCGCGGGCCGGTCAGCTCGGCATAGTCGATCGTGGCGCCCTGGCGCGAGATCATCGGGCGCAGCACGAAGAAGATCAGCGCCAGCACGATCGCCGCCAGCACGCCCATCTGCGCCAGCCGCCCGCCATGGGCGGCGAGGAAGCCATCGCCCCCGCGCTCGACCAGCGAGCCCTGCTCGGGCGGCAGGGTGAACTGCAGCGATTCGATGGTCACCGTGTCGCCGCGCGCGGCGTCGAAGCCGATCGCCGACTGCACGAGGCCGCGCAGCGTCTCGATCTCGGCCGGCGCGCGCGGCACCCAGGTCTCGGTGCCGTCGGCCGCCGTCTCGACCAGCCCGTCGACCATCACCGCCACGCTGATGCGCCGGGTCTGGCCGGGCAGGATGATCCGCTCGCGCCGGGTCTCGGAGACTTCGAAATTCTGCCGCTCCCGGCTCTGGTTGGCCTGGCGGCTGCCGGCATTCGGGCCGCCCTGCACGTCGCCGTCGGGCAGGTTGCTCGCCACCGTGACCCCCGAGGCGCCGCCCGTGGCGTTCTCCGAACTCGTCTCGGTCTCCTGGCTGATCGCCACCCGGCTCTCGGGATCGATCAGCCGCTCGGTGATGGTCTGGCTGTCCATGTCGGCATCGACATTGACCTCGACGATCGCCCGGCCGGCGCCGACGCGCGCCTCGACCAGCCGCTGGATATTGGCGCGCAGCGTCTCGGCCCGGTCGTCGGGGCTCGGTCCCGCCTGGCGCAGGGGATTGGCATCGCCCACGGCGAGCACGACACCGCGCGCGCTGTCGATCACCGCCACTGCCTCGGGCGCGATCCCTGCGACCGCCGAGGAGACGAGATAGCGCATCGCCTCGGCCTGGGCCGGCGTGAGCTGGCCACGCGCCATGGTCACGGTGACCGAGGCGGACCCAGCAGGCGTGCGCGAGAAGGGCTGCGAAAGCGGATTGGCCAGATGCACCCGCGCTGCGCGCACATCCGGCGATCCGGTGATGGTACGCGCGAGCTCGCCTTCCTTGGCGCGCCAGTAGGCGGCATCGAACATCTGGCTGGTCGTGCCGAAGCCCGAGAGATTGTCGAGCAGCTCGTAGCCCGCCGGTCCGCCCGCCGGCAGGCCCTGCCCGGCCAGATCCATGCGCAGCCGGTCGCGCGCGCCGCCCTCGACGAAGATCGCCGCGTCGCGCACCTCGAAGAACACGCCCTCGGCCTCCAGCGCGGCCACCACCTCGCCGGCGGCGACCGGGTCGAGCCCCGAATAGAGCAGCACCATGGAGGGCGAGGTCGCCAGCCGGCCGATCCCCAGCACGGCGACGAAAACGGCGACGGCGGCCAGCACCGCGACCAGACGCTGACGCGGGTCGAGACCTTCCCAGAAGGAGCGGATCGATGTCTGCACGGTCTCTACATTTCCATTCTGGTCATTCTCACCGGAAGGCGCCTGACGGCACGGCCGGTCTCGATGGCTGGATCATCGGGGGAACAGGCTTAACATTTGGTTAGTGGTGAATGGGTTAGATGCGATCGAAGCACGAACATCATTTGCCGAGTACCCGATGAGTGACACAGTAGATGCCGCCGCATCCCCTGCCCCCGTTCCGTCAAGATCCGGGCTCAAGGGCCTGATCTTCGGCATTCTCGCCGCGGCGGCGCTCGGCGGCGCGTCCTTCTACGCGGTCTACTCGGGCCTGATCGATTCGCTCATGAAGCCGGACCCGGGCGCTCAGGCGGCCTCGACCATTCTCGGCGAGGTCGCCTTCGTGCCGATGGAGCCGATCATGATCTCGCTGCCGCCCGGCGCCCATGCGCGGCTGCTGCGCTTCACCGGCCAGCTCGAGGTGGCGCCCGCCCATGCAGCCGAGGTGACCATGCTGATGCCGCGCATCATCGACGTGCTGAACACCTATCTGCGCGCGGTCGACGTGCGTGACCTGGAAGATCCCGCCGCCTCCATGCGTCTGCGCGCGCAGATGCTGCGCCGGGTGCAGGTAGTGACCGGCGAGGGCCGGGTGCGTGACCTGCTCGTGACCGAATTCGTGATGAACTGAGTACGGGGTTGACGATGGATGTGCTGATGAACGGCCTGCTCCTCGCGGCGTCCCTCTTCGCGGGGGGATACTGCTGGGTGTTGTCGCGCCGTGTGCGCGACCTGAAATCCCTCGATACCGGCCTCGGGGGAGCGATCGTCACCCTGACCCGCCAGATCGAGCTCGCCCGCGGCACCCTCGACGAGGCGCGCGCCGCAACCCGCGAGAACGCGCGCGATCTCAACCAGCTCATCGCCCGCGCCGAGGCCGCCACGGCGACGCTCAAGGGCACGCTCGCCGCTGCCCGCGATGCCGAGGCGCGCCTGCTCGCCCGTCCGCCGGTGCCGGCCGCACCCGTCGAAGGCGCCCCGGTGGCGGCGGAACCTGCGCCGGTCCGCGCCCCTGCCGGCCCGCCGAACCTGCGCCTCGCCGCCTCCGCCGAGGTGCGCACGGCCGAGCCTGACGAAGACGACGCCCCGGCCTTCGTCGCCGCCTCCGGCCGCGCGCCTCTGCTCGATGACTTCGTGCCCAAGCCCCGCGGCCTCGCGCCCTTCGACAGCCCGCTGCGCCCCCGCGCTGTCCGCGCCGCAGCGCCCGCCCCCGCGAGCGAGGACGAGCTCCTCGACGCGCTGAGCGCCCTTGCCGGCGGGCGGCGCTGATCCATGGCCGCCGCGACGCGCCGCCCCGCCGCACGGCCTGCCGCGATCAGCGGCATCGGACTGATCGTCGTCTGTTTCATCGGCTCGGCGGCGCTGCGGCTGACCGAGAGCGGCGCCGCGCTGGCGCAGGAGATCAACGCCCGCACCCAGGGCACCGAGACCGCCGCCGCCGCCCCGCCGCCCGAGGACGGCGACCTCCTGCTCGCCGCCATCCGTGAGCGCAGCACCCAGATCGCCGCCGAGGAAGCGCGCCTGGCCGACCGAGCGCAGACGCTCGCCGTCGCCGAGACCCGCCTCGCCGCACAGCTCGCCGCCCTCGAGGAGGCTCGCGCCGGCCTCGAGGCCACGCTCGCCATGGCCGACCAGGCCTCCGAGCGCGACATCGGCATGATGACGGCCGTCTACGAGAACATGAAACCGGCCGAGGCGGCGCGCATCTTCGAGCGCATGGACGTCAGCTTCGCCGCAGGGCTGATGGCGCGCATGCGCCCCGAGCTGGCCGCCCAGGTCCTCGCCGGCATGAACGCCGACGCCGCCTATGCGGTGACCCTGACCATCGCCAGCCGCAACGCCCGCGTCCCGGTGCAATAGCGCCTATTCGACGTGATCGGCCACATGGGCCCCGCGCCGGCCCATGGGCTTCTCGGGGCCGGTGGTGGTGTCGCGCGCCGTCTGCAGCTCCATCGACGCGTTCAGGCTCGCCCCCAGCAGCACCACGAAGGCGCTCGCCCACATCCAGAACATCAGGCCGATGATCGCACCGAGCGATCCGTAGACCTTGTTGAAGTTGGCGAAATTGGTGAAATAGACCGACAGCCCCACCGAGACGATCACCCAGCCGAGCGTCGCCAGCACCGCGCCCGGCGTCAGCCAGCGCCGCCGTGCCGGCGCCCGGTTCGGACCATAGCGGTAAAGCCCGCCGATGCCGAAGATCACCGCGACGCCGATCACCAGAAGCGGCGTCATCTGCGCCATCAGCGCCCCCAGCGCGCCCATGTCGCTGAAGCGCAGCACCACCGGCAGCGCCACCACCACCAGCAGCACCACCACCGCGAAGGCGACCAGCACCAGCGTCATCGCCAGCGCCCAGACGTACTGCATGACAAACCCGCGCGCGTCCTGCTGGCGGTAGACGATGTTCAGCCCCTGGATCAGCGCCATCACCCCGGCCCGCGCGGTCCAGAGCGCCAGCGCGATCGAGATCGCGGTGGCCAGCCCCAGCGCGCCCGTCCCCGCCCCGATGATCTCCTCGACCTGCGCCGACAGGATCCGATGCACGTCCGCCGGCAGCAGCGGTGCCAGCGCATGCAGGCCCGCGCGGATGTCCATCGGGTCGGCGACGAGGCCATAGACCGCGATCAGCGCGGCAACGCCCGGAAAGATCGAGAACACCCAGTAGAAGGCGACCCCGGCGGCGATCATCGACACATGATCCTCGCCGATCTGCGTCCAGGTCCGTCCCAGCACCGCCCGCCAGGCAGCCCGGGAGAAGCCGCGCGGATGCACCGCATCACGTCCCGGCCCGGCTGCTTGCGCCGGCGTCGCTTCGGCCATCACCGTCCTCCCTTCGCAGGGCAACCCGGGCGGCGGGGCGGGGTTCCCGTCAGCCGTGCCGCGCCGCCACCGTCTTCAGCCGGGTGAAGCCCATCAGCGCCTCGAAGCCCTTCTCGCGCCCGTGCCCCGAGCGTCCGACCCCGCCGAAGGGCAGCTCGACCCCGCCCCCGGCCCCGTAGTTATTGAGGAAAACCTGGCCCGCGCGCAACCTCCGCGCGAGCCGCATCGCCCGGCCGCCGTCGCGCGTCCAGACCGCGGCCACGAGGCCATAGCCGGTGCCGTTGGCGATCGCCACCGCCTCCTCCTCGTCCTCGAACGGGATCAGCACCTGCACCGGGCCGAAGATCTCCTCGCGCGCCAGCACATGGCCCGGGGCCACGTCCGCCAGCAGCACCGGCGCGGCATAGCTGCCCCCCGCCGGCGCGTGATCGACGATCCGGCCCCGCCCGGCGACGGGCAGGTCCGACCCCTGCCCCAGCCAGCCCGCGACCACCTCCGCCTGCCGGCTCGAGATCAGCGGCCCGAGGTCCAGGTCCTCGCGCGCCGGCCCGACCCTGAGCGCGTCATAGCGCGCGGCCATGGCATCGCGCACCCGGTCGTAGACCCGGCGCTGCACCAAGATCCGCGAGGCGGCAGAGCAGGTCTGGCCGCTGTTCTGGATGCCGGGGTTCACCAGGAACGGCAGCGCCGCCTCCAGATCGGCGTCGTCAAAGACCAGCTCCGGCGACTTGCCCCCCAGCTCCAGCGTCACCGGCACCACATTCCTCGCAGCCGCCGTCTGGATCAGCCGCCCGACCTCCACTGACCCCGTGAACGAGATGTGATCCACGCCGGAATGCCCCGCCAGCGCCGCCCCCGCCTCCTCGCCGAGCCCGGGCACCACGTTGACCGCCCCGGCCGGCAGCCCCGCCTCCTCGGCCAGCGCCGCGAAGGCGAGCGCGGTCATGCTCGCCTCCTCCGCCGGCTTGATGACGCAGGCGTTTCCGGCCGCCAGCGCCGCACCCACCGACCGCCCGATGATCTGCATCGGATAGTTCCAGGGGATGATATGCCCCGTCACCCCATGCGGCTCGCGCAGGGTGTAGACGGTGTACCCGGCCAGATACGGGATCGTCTCACCGGTCAGCTTGTCGGCCGCGCCGCCATAGAACTCCAGATACCGCGCCAGCGCCCGCGCATCCGCCCGCGCCTGGCTGAGCGGCTTGCCGACGTCCTGCGCCTCCAGCGCCGCCAGCTCCTCCACCCGGGTCTCGACCAGCCGCCCGAGCGCCGCCAGCGCCCGGCCCCGCTCGGCCGCGCTCAGCGCGCCCCATTCGCCGACGAAGGCCGCGCTCGCGGCCTCCACCGCCGCGTCCACGTCCTGGGCCCCGCCCCGCGCGATCCGCCCGAACTCAAGCCCGTCAGAGGGATCGACCGCCGGCAGCGTCTCGCCGGATACGGGCACCACCCAGTCCCCGCCGATCCGGCAGCGGTCGGCGGGAAACCACGCAGCCATCAGTGGCTCACCGAGCGGGAGAAGCCGTTCACCAGCACGACGCCCACCACGATGAAGGCGAGCCCCACCATCGCCGGCAGATCGAGCCGCTGGCCGTACCAGATCCATGCGACGGCGGCGATCAGCACCACGCCCAGCCCCGACCAGGTCGCATAGACGATGCCCGTCGGCAGCACCCGCAGCGTCAGCGCCAGCAGCCAGAAGGCGATGCCATAGCCCACGACCGAGACGAGGCTCGGCGCCAGCCGCGTGAACCCGTCACTGCGCGCAAGCGCCGTGGTGGCGACAACCTCGGCGGCAATCGCGGCGGCGAGGATCAGATAGATAATGGCAGGGGTCATGGCACGCTCCGGCAATCCACCCCGCGGACCCGAGCCCCGGTGGCCCTCGACCCTTACCCGACTTCCGCCACCGGCACAGCCCCCGGGCTCCGCCACGCGAGCGTGATCCGAACTGGCGTGAAATGAAGCGCGCGTCCCGCCGCGGGAGAACATAACCCCGGCACTGCCCCGCGTCGGGCAGCTTTGCTTAGCAAAAGGGGAATGAAATGATCCGTTGCGTTCCTGTCAGCGCCGCCCTCGCCGTGGCCGCGTTCGCCGCGACCGCCGCCAGCGCCCAGCATATCGAGAAGGTCGGCGAGACCGCCGGCTGGGAGATCGCGGTCAACCCGGACCTCGGACCCGGGTGCCTGATAACGAAGACGGTCGATCACCTGCAGGTGCAGCTCGGCGTGAACGCGCTCTCGCCCGAGCTCACCGGCTACATGGCGGTCTTCACCCGCGCCGACGTGCCGGTGGCCCAGGGCGAGGTGGTCCCGGTCGCCTTCGACGTCGGTGGCCGCTCCTATGACGGCGTCGCCTTCGGCGAGCAGGACAAGGGATTCCGCGGCGCCTGGGTGCCGGTCAACAACGACGAATTCGTCTTCGAACTCGCCAAGCAGGCGTCGATGACCATCACCGTCGCCGATCTTCCCCCGGTCGAGGTCAGCCTCGCCGGCACCGACGCCGCCTTCGCGGCGATGAAGGAGTGCCAGGAGGCGCACTAGGCGCGCTCAGGACGCCGGGTTCCGGGTGTTGGCGCCACCGGGACCCGGCCCGGTTCGTTACCCCACATCTGGTACCAACCGAACAGGGCGCCCGCGCGTCCACCAGATGTGCTACCGGCCCATCGCCGTCCCGGCCGATTTCCTAACAGAGGTTGACATCCGATAAACAAAATCCGGAACATCATTTACTTTCAGCAACTTGGAACTCTGTTCGCGCGCGAGAATCCCCGCTCAGGCGCCGACCTCCAGCACCGGCGCCGCGTCGATGAGCTGCCGCGTATAGGGGTGCTGCGGGGCGGCAAAGACCGCCTCCGTCCGCCCCTCCTCCACGATCTCGCCAGCCTGCATCACCATCACCCGGTCGGTAATGGCGCGCACCACCGTCAGGTCGTGGGTGATGAACAGATACGACAGCCCGTAGCGCTCCGAGAGCCCCGCCAGCAGGTCGAGGATCTGCGCCCGGATCGCGACGTCGAGCGCCGAGACCGCCTCGTCGAGGATGATCAGCTTGGGCCGGATGATCAGCGCCCGCGCGATCGCGATCCGCTGCCGCTGCCCCCCCGAGAACTCATGCGGGTATTTCTCCGCATCCCCCGGCACCAGCCCGACGTCCCTCAGCGCCTGCCCGATCGCCTCCTGCCGCTCCGCCCCTCGCGGCGGATCGTCGAGCAGGTGGAACGGTTCGGTGACCAACCGCGCCACCCGGTGGCGCGGGTTGAAGCTGCCGTAGGGGTCCTGGAACACCACCTGCATCTTCGCCCTGAGCGCGCGCGGCATCGCCTCCCCCGCCTGCACCTCCTCGCCCTCGATGCGGACGCTCCCCCCCTGCAGCGCCTCGAGCCCGAGGATCGCGCGGGTCAGCGTCGACTTGCCGCAGCCCGACTCGCCCACCAGCCCCAGG
>CAYLHK010000014.1:40789-50285 GCA_964383295.1 uncultured Rhodovulum sp. | reverse complement strand
GCGATCGGCGGCGGGGTCGGGCTCTACCTGACCCAGATGGCCGTGGCCGCCGGCGCCAAGGTGATCGGTACGATCGGGACCCCCGGCAAGGAAGCGCGCCCGCTCGAGCTCGGCGCCACTGCAGTGGTGGACCGGGGCGAGACCGATTTCGTGACCGCCGTGGCCGAGATCGCCGGGCGCCCGATCGACAAGATCTACGATTCCACCGGCGCCACCATCCTCGACCGCAGCTTCGAGCTGATCCGCCAGCTCGGCCATGTGGTCAGCTTCGGCGAGGCCGAGGGCCGTCCGCTGCCGAACCTCTGGGAACGGCTGGTGCGCAAGTCGCTGACCTTCACCCGCTTCCACCTCGGCCATGTCGATTTTTCGTCCGACATCTGGGCCGAGAGCCTGCCCGCCGTGACCGGCGCCATCGCCGAAGGCCGCCTCACTGTGCCGATCGAAGGGGTCTTTCCCCTCGACGAGGTAGCTGCGATGTATGCGCGCCTCGAGTCACGGCAGGTCCCCGGCAAGCTCATCCTTGCCATCAACCCCGATCTCTGAACTTCACTTTCCGGGAGGAATTCCATGTCCATCACACGCAAACACGTCGGCCCGCGCATGAGCCAGGCGGTCATCCACGGCGGCCTCGTCTATCTGGCCGGCCAGGTGGCCAACAACGCGGCCGGCGGCTCTGTCGCTGACCAGACCCTCGACATCGTCAAGCGGATCGACGAGCTCCTGGCCGAGGCCGGCAGCGACAAGTCGCGGATCCTCAGCGCCAACGTCTGGCTGACCGACATCGGCACCTTCTCCGAGATGAACTCGGTCTGGGACGCCTGGGTCGCGCCCGGCAGCACGCCCGCGCGCGCCTGCGTCGAGGCGAAGCTCGCCGCCCCCGAGTTCACCGTCGAGATCATGGTCGTCGCCGCCATCGGCAGCTGACGCCAACGCATGCCCGTGGCGCGCGATTGTCGCGCCACGGGTCGGTCAACATAGGTTAACACCGGATTAACGCCGCCGGGAATATTTAATTCATTCAATGCGTTGCCGGAATGCTCAACGTTGAGCATCCCACCCCGCTCAGCCCTCCCCGGCCAGCGACACCACCACGTCCAGCAGCACATTCGCCCCCGCCAGCAGCTCGTCTGCCGCCGTGAACTCGCCCGGATTGTGGCTGACCCCGCCCGCAGACGGCACGAAGATCATCGCCGACGGCGCCACCCGCGCCATCATCTGCGCGTCATGCCCGGCGCCCGAAGTGATGCGCCGCACGCTCAGCTGCCGCCGGTCGGCCGCCGTCTCCACCGCCGCGACGATCGCCGGGGCAAAGGCCACCGGCTCGAACCGTGCCAGCGGCTCCGTCGTTACCGTGAACCCCTCGTCGCGCAGCGCCTCGAGCCGCATGGCCAGCACCCGCTCGGCGGCGCGCAGCCGTCCCTCGTCGGGGTTGCGCAGATCCACCGTCATCAGCGCCTCGCCCGGGATCACGTTGATCGCCCCCGGTGACAGGTCCAGCACCCCGACCGTCGCCACCCCGCCGGGATCGCCCCGCGCCAGGTCCTCCAGAAAGACGGCCAGCCGCGCGGCCGCCATCCCGGCATCGCGCCGCAGGCCCATCGGCGTGGTGCCGGCGTGATTGGCAGTGCCGCCGATGGTGATCCGCTGCCACGAGATCCCCTGCACCCCCTCGACCGCACCGATGGCCACACCCTCGGCCTCCAGCACCGGCCCCTGCTCGACATGCAGCTCCACATAGGCATGCGGCCGCAGAAAGCCCGGCGCATGCGGCCCCGCCTGCCCGATCCGCGCGAGCTCCCCCCCCAGCGCCGTACCGTCCGTGCCGATCGTCGCCAGTGCCGCCGCGAGATCGAGCCCGCCCACGGCCACCAGGCTGCCGAGCATGTCGGGCGCATAGCGCACGCCCTCCTCGCCGGTGAAGGCCACCACCGCCACCGGCCGCGCCGGTCGCAGCCCTGCCGCCTGCATCGCCTCGACCACGGAAAGCCCTGCCAGCACCCCGTAGCACCCGTCATAGATGCCCGCGTCGATCACCGTGTCGATATGCGAGCCCATCATCACCGGATCGCCTGAAGCCCCCTCTGGCTCCCAGATCCCGTGGATATTGCCGATCCGGTCGATCGCGACCCGCAGCCCCGCCGCCGCCATCCAGCGACACAGAAGCTCCCGCCCCTCCCGATCGGCATCGGACGCCGCAAGCCGGCACAGCCGCCCCGCGCCGTCCCGCCCCGTCGCGCCGAGTTCCTCCAGCCGCCGGACCAGCCGCTCGCCGTCGATCGCGGCACTCATGCCGGCAAACCGGCGGCAACCGCCTCAGGCCGACGTCCGATGATCGCGGCATAGAGGTCGGGATCGGTCGCGCCCTCGGTGTTGATGACCAGCACCCGCGCCTCCGGCCCGATCCCCATCCGCGCGGCCACCTCGGGCGCGCGCAGCACGGTCAACAACCCGGCAATCCCTACGCCCCCGCTCTCGCCCGAGACGATGGCCGGATCGCCCGCCACCGGGTCGGCCAGCCGGCGCATGACCTCCGGCGCGACCTCCTCCTCGACGATCATGAACCCCTGCGCCAGCCGCTCGAGAATGCGGAACGCGATCATCGACGGCTCGTAGCAGTCGAGCATCGCCATGACCGTCGGCTCGCTCTCCTCGACCTTGACCCGCTTCCCGACACGCGCGCTCTCGTAAAAGCAGGCGGCGCGGGCGGGATCGACCACCGTCACCTCGGGCCTCTGCTTGCCCAGCGCCAGCGCAAGGCTCGCCGCGACCGCGGCGGCGATACCGCCGACCCCGGCCTGCAGGAACACATGCGTCGGAGGCGCGGGCAGCTCCGCTAGCGCCTCGCGGACGATCGCGGTATAGCCCTGCATCACCAGACCGGGGATATACTCGTACCCCGGCCAGGAAGTGTCCGAGACCACCGTCCAACCCTCGATGTCGGCAACCCGCGCCGCCTCGGCGACCGACTCGTCGTAGGTCCCCTCCACCCGCACCATCCGCGCTCCGAACCGCGCAATCGCGGCGACCCGTCCGTCGCTCACACCCGCATGGACGAAGATGACCGACCGCGCACCCACCTCCTGCGCGCCCTTGGCGACCGAGCGGCCGTGATTGCCGTCGGTGGCGCAGGCGAAGGTCATGCCCGCCGCCACCGCCCGCACCGCCTCGCTGCCCAGCTCTTCCGGCCCCACGGGGCGTCCGAGCTGCCGCGCGGCCTCCTCCAGCACCAGCACCCTCACCGCATAGGCCCCGCCCAGCGCCTTGAAGCTTCCGAGGCCGAGACGCTGCCCCTCGTCCTTCACATGCAGCGCGCCGATCCCCAGCTCGCGCGCCAGACCCGGCAGCGCATGGAGCGGCGTCGCGGCGCCCGGCGCGTCCAGCCCGAGGAGCGCGACCACGCGGTCGGTACCCTCGGCCCCCAGCGTCTCGGCATCGCGCGGGTCAAGCGGCTGCCCGCGGCCCGGCAGGTCGTTGAATATATACATGTCGGCTCCCTTTCGTTGACGCAAATCTATTGCGTCAACCGCGCATGATGCGTTGAATCTAAGGGGGCATCCTGCAAGTCTGTTTCATATGAGCAGCCTTGATTCATTCGATCGCGCGATCCTGCGCATCCTTCAGGTCGACAACACAAAGCCCCAGCGCGAGATCGGCGAGGCGGTGAACCTCTCGGCGCCGGCCGTCCAGCGGCGCATCCGCCGGATGGAACGCGACGGCGTCATCGCGGCGAATACCGCCCGCGTCGATCCTGCCGCTGTCGGCCTGCCGCTGACGATCTTCGTCGAGGTGGAGCTGGTCAGCGAAACGCCGCCCGAGATCGACGCGGTCAAGCGCCGCTTCCGCGACGCCGCCGAGGTACAGCAATGTCACTACGTGACCGGCGAGGTGGACTTCATCCTCGTCGTCGTCATCGAGAGCATGGCCGCCTACGAGGACTTCACCCGGCGGATGTTCTTCGAGGGCGGCAATGTGAAGAAGTTCCGTACCCTGGTCTCGATGGACCCGGTCCGACAGGGCAGCGCCCTGAAGATCTAGGTATCCTCGCTCCCGGCGCCCATCAGCCGCTGGTGCAGCACGAAGGTCTCGACCGACAGCTTCACCACCGTCGCCAGCGCGATCACCAGCTGCTGGTCGCGCCCCACACCCCGCGCTTCGTAGTCGCAGAACCGCTCGGCGATCTGGCTCGCGATCAGGTCGTAGGCCGCCTCCTGATCGAGCCGCAGCGCTCCCCAGGCCACCGGGTCGGCCTCTTCCACCTCGCGGGCGAAGGCCGCCAGCATCCGGCTGTCGAAGGGTAAGGTGGGGCTGTCGTCGCTCATCGCGCCTCCGGGGATTCGGCCCCTCAGGCTAGCACAGGGCGTGGTTAATCGCTTGTTAGCCTTGAGCGCCTCAAATTTGACGGTTCCTGGTATCACGGAGTGCCGAGGTCATGACCACGTTCACCAACGAGCCCCTGCTGGCGGGGCTCGGCAGCTTCCGCCGCAAGTGCCTGTTCGCCGTCACCATCCTGCTCGTCGAGGACAGCCGCAGCGCCTCCGAGGCGATCCGCCTCTATGCCGCCGAAAGCGGCGCACGCACACGCCGCGCCGACAGCCTGCATTCTGCCAGTCGGCATCTGGCGATCTATCGGCCCAACGTGGTGATGGTCGACCTCGGCCTGCCCGACGGCGACGGCCTCGCGCTCATCCGCCATCTCGCCTCCGCCTCGATCCCCGTGCAGGGGATCGTCGCGATCAGCGGCAACGATCGTGACGGCTGGCAGGACGAGGCGCGCGCCGCCGGTGCCGCAGCCTGCCTCGAGAAGCCGATCGCCAGTCTCGCCGCCTTCCAGACCTGCCTGCTCGGGGTTCTACCCGATGCCGAAAGCCGCCGCCGCCCCGACGAGTCGGAATTCGCGCTGCACGGCCGGGCCTCGGTAACGGCTGCCCTGGACGAGGACCTGCGGCGTGCGCGCAGTCTGCTCGGCGACGCGCTGGCTCATGGCGACGATGACACTGTCGCCTATTGCACCCAGTTCCTCGGCTCGATCGGCGAGATGCTCGCCGATGGCGAGCTTGCCGCGGCGGCACGAAGCACCGGACCGGCGCCGCTCCTCGCCCTGCTCGACCGGCGCCTTGCGCGCCCCGGCGCCGGCCGACGGGTCGCCTGACCACCGCGTTCACGTCGGCTTGAGCCGGGTTCCCCCGGCGGCCCCAAGCCCTATCGTCTCTCCCGGACCATCGGGAGAGAAACATGCACCGAGACGTCATGCTCACAGCCTCGGCCGCGCTGCTCGCGCTGATCCAGCCGGCAACGGCAGAGGAACACGAGACTTCCGCCGGTACGCTCGAAGTGACCGAGATCGCCTCCGGCTTCGATACGCCCTGGGCCATGGCCTTCCTGCCCGACGGGCGTATCCTCGTCACCGAGCGCGGCGGCCGGCTGAACCTGATCGCCGATGGCGACGCGCAGGTCATCGAGGGCCTGCCCGAGGTCTGGGCCTACGGCCAGGGAGGCCTGCTCGACGTCATGGTCCCCCGCGACTTCGACAGCACGGGCGAGATCTTTCTCACCTATGCGGAGCCGCAGGCAGGCGAGACCGGCAACACCGCGCTCACCGTTGCACGCCTGGACCTGGACGCGACGCGGCTCACCGACCTGCGGGTGCTCTTCCGCCAGACCGGCCCAACCGCAGCCGGCCAGCATTTCGGCAGCCGCGTTGTCGAGGCGGCCGACGGCACGCTCTTCGTGACCATCGGTGACCGTGGCGAACGCGACGCCGCCCAGGACACCAGCTCTCACATCGGCACGGTCGTTCGCATCGCCCGCGATGGCTCGATCCCGGCCGACAATCCCTTCGTCGGCACCGACGGCGTGCTGCCCGAGATCTGGAGCTACGGGCACCGCAATCCCCAGGGCGCGGCTCTCGCCCCCGACGGCGCGCTCTGGACCGTCGAGCACGGGCCGCGAGGCGGCGACGAGGTGAACCTCATCGTGGAAGGCGCAAACTTCGGCTGGCCGGTCCAGTCCTTTGGTGCCGAATACGGCAGCGGCGCGCCGGTCGGCAGCACCGAAGACGCCGAGGGGATCACCGCGCCGGCCTGGTACTGGGAGGTCTCCCCGGCCGTCTCCGGCCTCGTCATCCATTCCGGCGAGATGTTCCCCGAATGGCGCGGCAGCCTGCTGACCGGCTCGCTGCAGCACGACACGATCATCCGGCTCGAGGCCGGCGAGGACGGCGTCACCGAGGTCGAGCGGCTGTTCGAGGGCGCTTATCCGCGCATCCGCGACCTGCGCGAAGGCCCCGACGGCGCGCTGTGGTTCCTCTCCGAGGGCGACGGTACGCTCTACCGTGCTGCGCCGGCGCCCGCATCATAGGCGAAGAACGTCTGCCCTGCGTCGATTTCTTGCCTCTCCGGCCCTTGTCATGTAACTTTCAGACAAGCGTGCGGGCCACCCGCACAGATTGGATGCTCAAGACATGGCGCAGGACCTCACCGAGGCTGCGCGGGACGTTGGCGTAGCGGCGATTGACGATGGCGGCCCGTTGCCGTCCAGGGCGGATACTGAGCTGTTCGCGGCCCTGGATCTCGGAACGAACAGCTGCCGCATGCTGATCGCTGCGCCGGAAGGCGGCCAGTTCCGCGTCGTCGATGCTTTTGCCAAATGCGTTCGCCTCGGCTCGGGGCTGGAGCGGACCGGCTATCTCTCTCGCGGCGCCATCAGCCGCACGCTCTCCGCCCTCGCGATTTGCGCCGACAAGCTGCGCCGCCACAACGTGCAGAACGTGCGCCTCGTGGCGACCGAGGCCTGCCGGCGGGCCCGCAACGGCGAGCGCTTCCTCGCCACCGCCGCCCGCGAGACGGGGCTGCGGCTCGAGGTGATCCGCCCCGACGAGGAAGCGCGGCTGGCAGTGATCTCCTGTGCGCCGCTGGTGGCGCCCAATTCCGAGCAGGTGCTGGTCTTCGACATCGGCGGCGGGTCGACCGAGCTGGTGTGGATCGACCTCTCCGAAGTGGAGCCGGCACAGCGCGCCCAGGCGATCGTGAACCTGCGGATGCAGGGTGACACACCCGGCGGCGCACGCATCGTCGATTTCATCTCCGTGCCGCTGGGCGTGGCGACGCTGCACGAACACTATGCCGACGTCGCCGACGACGGCGCGCGCTTCGCGCTCATGGCCTGGCTCTTCGAAGAGCAGATCACCGGCTTCAAGCCCTATCTCGAGGATCTGGCGAGCGGCACAGGCAGGTCCAAGTTCCAGATGATCGGAACCTCGGGTACCGTGACGACCGTCGGGGCCGCGCATCTCGGCCTGCGCCGCTACGACCGGCGCAAGGTCGATGGCATGCACCTCTCGACCCGCGCCATCGATGATGTTATCGCGCGCTTCCTGCGCCTCGGACCGGACGGGCGGCGCAATGACATTGGCCTGGGCCGCGACCGGTCGGAGCTGATCATGTCGGGGGTCGCGATCCTGCAGACGCTCCTGCGCATCTGGCCCACGGATTCGATGCGCGTCGCCGATCGTGGCCTGCGCGAGGGGATGCTGTTCTCGATGATGAGTGCCAAGGGAGCCTTCGCCGAAGGCGTGCGACTGGAATGAGCGGGCCGACACCTCCAGGTTCCGGCTCGGGCCGGGGCCGGCGCGACCTGCGCGTCCGCGTCAAGACCGCCAAAGGGCGCAAGCTCTCCTCCACCCTGTGGCTCGAGCGGCAGCTCAACGACCCCTATGTGGCCCGCGCCCGCGCCGAGGGCTATCGCGGCCGTGCCGCGTACAAGATCATCGAGATCGACGACCGCTTCCGCTTCCTGCGACCCGGCGCGCGCGTGGTCGATCTGGGCGCAGCACCGGGCGGCTGGACTCAGGTGGCCGTCGCGCGCGTCAACGCGCTGGGAGAGACTGCCGGCAAGCCGGTGGGACGCGTGCTCGGCGTGGATCTTCAGGAGATCGAACCCATCACGGGCGCCGAGCTGCATGTCCTCGACTTCCTCGAAGAGGATGCGGATGCCACGGTGCGCGACTGGCTCGGCGGCAAGGTGGATGTGGTGATGTCGGACATGGCGGCGGCGGCTTCAGGGCATCCGCAGACCGACAACCTGCGCATCACGGCGCTGGTCGAGGCGGCCGCGGATTTCGCCGACGACGTGTTGGCGCAGGGCGGCACCTTCGTCGCCAAAGTGCTCGGGGGGGGCGCCGATCGCAACCTCGTGGCGCGGCTGAACCGCAGCTACGCCCGCGTCATCCATGTCAAGCCGCCGGCCAGCCGCAAGGACAGTTCCGAGAAATACCTCGTGGCCACCGGCTTCCGTGCTCCGGCCCCGCGGCCGTCGGACGACGACGAGGCGCCCGGCTCCGCCTGACGCCGCCCCGGCAACCGTCTACTGCGGTGGTGTCAGCGACGGGGATCCCGCCCCGCTCCCGTCGAAGACCCTCGGCGCGGCCGGGGGTGCAAAGACGCCGATCCCGGGCGACAGCTCAACCGCCGGGCGCTCGGTCGAGAGCGGCGCCGCAGCACGCGCCGCCCGCCGATCAGCCGGCACGCCCGGACCCGCTATGCGGGCGGCGGCGGGCGGCGGCGCGGGAAGGGCCGTGCCGGCATTGCCGATGCTCTCCGGCATCCGCGGGCTGGCGATCCCCGGTCCCGGCACAGCCTCGGTCAGGGGCGGGTCAGAGAGCTCAGGCAACGCGCCCGGATGCATCCCCCCCACCCCACCGGGCGAGGCCGGAATGGCGAGGCGCAGGCCGGCTGCCCCCGGCTCCGGCGCATCGAGGCCGGGCACCGAACCTTCGCGGCCAAAGACCTCGGGCACGGGGATCGGCGCCAGCGGTCCGAGCGCCGGCACCGGCTCCGCCTCGGGCACAAGCGCCGCCTGCGGGCTGTCGCCGCGCGTGGGGAGATCGGCCGTAGCATGCGGGCGGCCCGGCGCCGCGGCACCGTCCGGCGCGCCCGGCGCGCCCGGCGCCTGCTGGCGCTCCTCCGCGAGCTCTGGCGGATAAAATATAACCGAGGGAAAGAGGTAGACGAGGCCGAGCGCGATCACGGCCGCAAGCATCAGCCCGGTCAGGAGACCGCGCCAGAACCCCCTGGTCCGCCTCGGCTGCCGCGCCAATACCGTTCCTCCGACCAGTGGCCAAACGCCCCTTGACCGCATCTGACCCAAGGGGCCATGTATAGCCGCCGGCCGGGCGCATGCCAGCCCCAAACCCCGGAAGGGCCCCGAAATGCTGCTGCTGATCGATAACTACGACAGCTTTACTTACAACTTGGTGCACTACCTGGGCGAGCTGGGGATCGAGACCGTGGTGCGGCGCAACGATGCGCTCGACGTCCAGTCGGCGATGGCGCTGCGCCCCTCCGCCATCCTGCTCTCCCCCGGCCCCTGCGACCCCGACCGCGCCGGTATCTGCCTGCCGCTGATCCTCGCCGCCGCCGAGACGCAGACCCCGCTCCTCGGCGTCTGCCTCGGCCACCAGGCGATCGGCCAGGCCTTCGGCGGCCGGGTGGTGCGCGCC
>CAYLHK010000014.1:0-40779 GCA_964383295.1 uncultured Rhodovulum sp. | reverse complement strand
CACAGCCTGATCGTCGAGCGCGAGACATTGCCCGCGGCGCTGCAGGTCACCGCCGAAACGCCGGACGGCACGATCATGGGGCTCAGCCACCGCAGCCTGCCGATCCACGGCGTCCAGTTCCACCCAGAGTCCATCGCATCGGCCCATGGCCACGCGCTGCTCGCCAATTTCGTGGCGCTCGCCCGCGTGCCGGCATGAGCGACGGGCTGCGCGCCCTGATCGGCCAGGCCGCCGATGGCCCGCTCGGCCGGGCGGAAGCCGAACGGGCCTTTTCGATCATCATGGAGGGCGACGCCACGCCCGCGCAGATCGGCGGCTTTCTCATGGCGCTGCGCACACGCGGCGAGACCGTGGCCGAATACGCCGCCGCCGCCTCTGTCATGCGGGCGAAATGCCTGCGCGTGCGTGCCCCCGAAGGCGCCATCGACATCGTCGGCACCGGCGGCGACGGCCGCGGCACCCTCAACATCTCGACCGCCGCCGCCTTCGTGGTGGCCGGCGCGGGCGTGCCCGTCGCGAAGCACGGCAACCGCAACCTATCGTCGAAGTCGGGCGCAGCAGACGCGCTCACCGAGCTCGGCATCAACGTCATGGTCGGCCCCGCGGTGGTGGAACGCGCCCTGGCCGAGCTCGGCATCGCCTTCATGATGGCGCCGATGCACCACCCCGCGATGCGCAACGTCATGCCCGCCCGCGTGGAGCTCGGCACCCGCACCATCTTCAATATCCTCGGCCCGCTCACCAATCCCGCCTCGGTCCGCCGCCAGCTGACGGGGGCCTATTCGCGCGCGGTGATCCGCCCCATGGCCGAGACGCTCGCCGCGCTCGGCTCCGACCGCGCCTGGCTCGTGCACGGAGCCGACGGCACCGACGAGGTCTCGATCGCCGGCGAGACCTATGTGGTCGAACTCGACGATGGCCATATCCGCGAGTTCACCCTCACCCCGTCGGACGCCGGCTTGCCCACCCATCCGCTCGAGGCGATAGCCGGCGGCGCGCCGGCCGAGAACGCCGCCGCCCTGCGCGCGCTTCTCGCCGGCGAGCCCTCGGCCTATCGCGACGCCGTGCTCCTGAACGCCGCCTCCGCCCTCGTCGTCGCCGGCCGCGCGGGCGACCTCCCGACCGGCGTCAGCCTCGCGCGCGAGAGCATCGACAGCGGCGCCGCGCGCGCCCGCGCCGATGGCCTCGCGGCGCTGACCCGCACTGCAGTTGGACCAGACGCATGAGCATTCTCGACCGGATCCGCGACTACAAGCTCGCCGATGTCGCCACCCGCAAGACCGCCCGCCCGCTTGGCGAGATCGAGGCCGCCGCCCGCGCCGCTGGCCCGGTGCGCAGCTTCGCCGACGCGCTCCAGCGCACCATGTCGACGGGCGACTACGGGCTGATCGGCGAGATCAAGAAGGCGAGCCCGTCCAAGGGTCTCATCCGCGCGGACTTCGACCCGACCCAGCTCGCCCGCGCCTACGAGGCCGGCGGGGCGACCTGCCTCAGCATCCTCACGGACGGCCCGAGCTTTCAGGGCGACGACAGCTATCTCGAGGCCGCCCGCGCCGCGGTGCGACTGCCGGTGCTGCGCAAGGACTTCCTCTACGACCCCTGGCAGGTGGTCGAATCGCGCGCGATCGGCGCGGACTGCATTCTGATCATCCTCGCTGCCGTCTCCGACGCCCAGGCCGACGAGCTGGAGGCCGCCGCCATCGCCTGGGGAATGGACGTGTTGATCGAGGTGCATGACGCGGCCGAGATGGAACGCGCGAGCCGCCTCAAGTCCCGCCTCGTCGGGATCAACAACCGCGACCTCGCCACCTTCCAGACCGACATCGCCACCACCACCCGCCTCGCCCGCAGCGCGCCGGCCGACCGGGTGCTCGTCTCCGAATCCGGCCTCGCCACCCGCCAGGACCTCGCCCGCATGGCCCAGGTCGGCGTGCGCTGCTTCCTGATCGGCGAGACGCTGATGCGCGAGCCGGATGTCGAGGCCGCCACCCGCGAGATCCTGCGCGCACCCTGGTCGCCGCAGGCCGGCTGATGTCCGGGCTCACCCATTTCGACGCCAGCGGCGCGGCGCACATGGTCGACGTCTCGGCCAAGGACGTCACATCGCGCCTGGCGGTTGCCCGCGGCTGGGTGGCCATGCGGCCCGAGACGCTGGCTCTGGTCACGGCGGGCACTGCGGCCAAGGGGGATGTGCTCGGCACCGCACGCCTCGCCGGGATCATGGCGGCCAAGCGCACCGCCGACCTCATTCCACTCTGCCACCCGCTTGCCCTGACCAAGGTCAGCGTCGAGCTCACCACGGATGACGCCGCGCGCCGCGTCCTCATTGAGGCGTCCGTGCGGACCACGGGGCGCACCGGCGTCGAGATGGAGGCGCTGACAGCGGTCTCGGTCGCGGCGCTGACCGTCTATGACATGCTCAAGGCGGTGGACAAGGCGATGGAGATCGGCGGTATCCGCCTCGCCCTCAAGGAGGGCGGCAAGTCCGGCCGCTACGAGTCTGAATGAGCACACTTATTCCGGTTGCCGAGGCACACGCCCGGCTGATGCGCCTCTTCGCACCGCTTGACACCGAGGAGGTTCCGCTCGCCCGGGCCGGCGGCCGCGTCCTCGCCCGCGACGTGGTCGCGGCGCGCGACCAGCCGCCCTTCGCCGCCTCCGCCATGGACGGCTATGCGATCCGCGATACCGATGCGGCGCCCGGTACCCGGCTGCGCGTGACCGGCACCTCGGCCGCGGGGGCACGCTTCGGGGGCAGCGTCGGCCCCGGCGAGGCGGTACGCATCTACACTGGCGCGCCCCTTCCCGAAGGCGCCGATCTCGTGCTCATCCAGGAGGATGCGACCCGCGAGGGTGAGACGCTGACCGTCGGCCAGCACGGCGGCGGCAGCAACATCCGCCCGTCCGGCGGTGATTTCGCCGCCGGCAGCCGCATCACCGCGCCGCGCCGGCTTACCGACCGCGACATCGCCCTCTGCGCGGCGATGAATGCCGGCACCGTCACCGTCACGCGGCGCCCGGTCGTGGCGATCATCGCCACCGGCGACGAGCTGGTGATGCCAGGCGAGGTCCCCGGCCCCGACCAGATCATCGCCTCGAACAATTTCGGTCTGAAGGCGATGCTCGATGCGGCGGGCGCCGAGGCGCGGCTGCTGCCGATCGCCCGCGACACGCCCGAGAGCCTCGTCGCCTCCTTCGCGCTTGCCGCCGGCGCCGATCTGATCGTGACCCTCGGTGGCGCCTCGGTGGGCGACTTCGATCTCGTCCAGTCGACGGCGCTGGCCGAGGGGCTGGAGCTCGACTTCTACAAGGTGGCGATGCGCCCGGGAAAGCCGCTGATGGCCGGCCGGTTGCGCGGCATCCCGATGATCGGCCTCCCGGGCAATCCCGTGTCTGCCATGGTCTGCGGCCACCTCTTCGTCCGTCCGGCCGTCGAAGCAATGCTCGGTCTGGGCGGCGCCCTGCCCGCCCCCCTTCCCGCACGGCTGACAACCCCCGTCGAGGCCAACGGCCCTCGGGCCCATTACATGCGCGCCGAGGTCAGCCCCGGCCCGGACGGTTGGCGCTGCACGCCCGGCTCGCGGCAGGACAGCTCGCTTCTCACCGTGCTTGCCGACGCGAACGCGCTGATGGTGCGTCCGCCAGAGGACCCGCCGCGATCAATCGGGGAAGTCGTGGAGTTTGTCTGGATTTGATCTGCCTATGGTTGTATGTTCTGCCAAAGCTTGACACAAAACAAGAACTTTAGTAGAACGTCCCCGGACCAACCGAAGGAGCAGACGGTGCTGACACGCAAGCAACACGACTTGCTTCATTTCATCCACAAGCGGCTGCAGCGGGATGGTGTGCCTCCGTCTTTCGACGAAATGAAGGACGCGCTCGACCTGCGGTCCAAATCCGGGATCCATCGACTGATCACCGCACTCGAGGAACGCGGCTTCATCCGCCGCCTGGCGCATCGCGCCCGGGCGATCGAGGTGCTGCGCCTTCCCGAGAGCATCGACGGCGGTGGCGGATTCGCCGCCTCGGTCATCGAGGGCGGGCGCTCCGACCGCGCTGTCCCGCCGTCGCGGGTCGATGCCGGTGCGATCGAGTTGCCGGTCATGGGCCGCATCGCCGCCGGCACGCCGATCGAGGCGATCCAGACCGCCTCGCACAACATCGCTGTCCCCGGCGCCATGCTCTCCAGCGCCGGGCGCCACTATGCGCTCGAGGTCAAGGGCGACTCCATGATCGAGGCCGGGATCAACAGCGGCGACGTGGTGGTGATCCGCGAACAGCCCACGGCCGAGAACGGCGACATCGTCGTCGCCCTGATCGAGGGCGAGGAGGCCACGCTCAAGACCTTCCGTCGCCGCGGCCAGACCGTCGCGCTCGAAGCCGCCAACCCCGCCTTCCAGACCCGGCTCTATCAGGACCACCAGGTGAAGGTGCAGGGCAAGCTCGTCGGCTTGATCCGCAGCTACTGACCCAGGCTCCGCTTGATCGCGGCGCGGATCTGACCGGCTTCAGATCCGCGGCGAAGGCTGGGTCGGCACGCCCGAACGCCGTGCCCAAACCTTTCCTAATGCTTACCTGTCCGGAATAACCGTCTGATTTCAATGGCTTGAAAATTGGGCACGCGTGCCCACTTCGCTGCGCACCCCCAGTGCTCAGGCGGTGAACTCCGCCACCACCGGGCTCACGGCCGCCACCAGTGCCGCCGGCTCGACCGCGAAGACATGGCTCGGGCTCCCCGCCGCCGCCCAGATCAGCGGATAGCTCAGGATCTTCGGATCAAGCCAGATATCGATCGGCGTCACATGCCCCAAGGGCGAAACGCCCCCGATGGCAAACCCGGTATGGGCCCGGATGCTCGCCGCATCCGCCTTCTCCAGCGGCGCTCCCACCAGCCCCGCCGCCTTGGCCGCATCGACCTGGTTGCCGCCCGCGGTCAGGAACAGGACATGCCGCTCGCCCCCCGCCACGCGGAAGACGATCGACTTGACGATCTGGTCGATATCGCAGCCACAGGCCCGCGCCGCATCCGCCGCCGTCCGCGTCCCCGCCGCCAGTTCCATCACCTCGACATCGAGCCCGCGGGCCGCCGCGTCGGCGATGACCCGCCCGACCGACCCGCCGGCCTTCGCGTCAGCGCCGCTCGACATCGACATAGTCGCGCTGGGTCGCGCCGGTATAGAGCTGGCGAGGCCGCCCGATCTTCAGCTGCGGATCCTCCAGCATCTCCTTCCACTGGGCGATCCAGCCGACCGTGCGCCCGAGCGCGAAGATCGGCGTGAACATCGACGTCGGGAAGCCCATCGCATCGAGGATGATGCCGGAATAGAAGTCGACGTTCGGGTAGAGCTTCTTCTCGATGAAGTACTCGTCCTCGAGCGCGATCCGCTCCAGTTCCTTGGCAACCTGCAGGGTCGGGTTGTTGTGGATGCCGAGCAGGCCGAGCACCTCGTCGGCCGACTGTTTCATCACCGTCGCCCGCGGATCGAAGTTCTTGTAGACCCGGTGCCCGAAGCCCATCAGCCGGAACGGGTCGTCCTTGTCCTTCGCCCGCGCGACAAATTCGGGGATGCGGTCGACCGTGCCGATCTCACGCAGCATCCGCAGGCAGGCCTCGTTCGCCCCGCCATGCGCCGGCCCCCAGAGACAGGCCACGCCCGCGGCGATGCAGGCGAAGGGATTCGCCCCCGAGGACGACGCGAGCCGCACCGTCGAGGTCGAGGCATTCTGCTCGTGGTCGGCATGCAAGGTGAGGATGCGATCCATCGCCCGGCTCAGGATCGGATCCACCACATACTCCTCGGCCGGGACCGAGAAGCACATGTGCAGGAAGTTCGAGGCGTAATCGAGGCTGTTGCGCGGATAGACGAAGGGCTGCCCGACCGAATACTTGAACGCCCAGGCCACAATCGTCGGCATCTTGGCGATCATGCGGATCGTCGCCACCTCGCGCTGCCAGGCGTCCTTGATGTCGGTCGAGTCGTGGTAGAAGGCGGCCATGGCGCCCATGGTGCCGCAGACGATCGCCATCGGATGCGCGTCACGCCGGAACCCGCGGAAGAAGTAGGCCATCTGCTCGTGCAGCATGGTATGCCGCGTGACACGGCTCTCGAAATCCTCCATCTGCGCCGCGGTGGGCAGCTCTCCATAGAGCAGCAGATAGGCGACCTCGAGGAAATGCGAGTTCTCGGCCAGTTGCTCGATCGGATAGCCGCGATAGAGCAGCTCACCCTTGTCCCCATCGATATAGGTGATCGCGCTCTCGCAGGAACCAGTGGAGGTGTAGCCCGGATCAAACGTGAATACACCACCCTCACTGTAGAGGTTGCGGATGTCGATCACATCGGGACCGATCGTTCCCTTGTAAATTGGGAGATCCAGCGTCTCGTTGCCGATGGTCAGTCGTGCGGTTGAATGGGCCTGGTTGGTCATCCGTCATCCTCTTCCCTACCGGCGCCGCACGTGGCGGTTGCCATAATTCTCACGTCAGGGCGCGACCTGACCCACGCCGTCGAGCGCCTCTGCCGTGTCCCGGATACGCGCGAGCGACTCGTCGCGCCCGAGGATTTCCATCATGTCGAACACGCTCGGTGACACCGTCCGGCCGGTCAGAGCAACCCGCAGAGGCTGGGCGATCTTGCCAAGACCCAGCCCCTCCTCTGCCGCAAATTCCCGCACCCCGGCTTGCAGATCGATCGCCGTCCAACTAGCATTTTGCAGCCGCGAAGTCAATCGCCCCAGTATACCACGGGATACGGAGGCGAGGACCTTTACCCCCGCCTCATCGGGAGAAAAGGGACGGCTCTCCAGAATGAATTCCGCCATTTCAATCATTTGCGGAATCGTCTTCGACCTCTCCTTCATGCCGGGCATCGCCTGAAGCATCTGTGCCCGCTCCGTCCCCGACAGGGCACGGGCATTGTGCAGCGCAAGATAATCTTCAATGGCCGCGAGCAGGTCGGCATCCTCGCTCGCCCGGATATGCTGGCCCGACAGATTCTCCAGCCGAACGAAGTCGAACCGCGCCGGCGACTTGCCGATATCCGCGATGTCGAACCATTCCACCGCCTGGGCCGTCGTGAAGAACTCGTCGTTGCCGTGGCTCCAGCCGAGCCGCGCCAAGTAGTTTCGCATCGCCTCCGGCAGGAACCCAAGCTCGCGATAGGCCTCGACCCCGAGCGCGCCATGCCGCTTCGACAGCTTGGCGCCATCGGGGCCATGGATCAGCGGCACATGCGCGAAGACCGGCAGGTCCCAACCCATCGCCTGATAGATCAGCGTCTGGCGCGCCGCATTGGTCAGGTGATCGTCGCCGCGGATCACATGGGTCACGCCCATGTCGTGATCATCCACCACAACCGCATGCATATAGGTGGGCGTGCCGTCCGAGCGCAGCAGAATCAGGTCATCGAGCGTCTCGTTCTTCCAGGTGATCGTGCCCTGCACCACGTCGTCGACCGCCGTCTCGCCCTCCCGCGGGGCGCGCAGGCGGACGACATAGGGTGCATCCGGGTAGGTCGCCGGATCGGCGTCGCGCCAGGGCGAACGGAAGAGCGGCGGCTGCCCGGCGGCGCGGGCCGCCTCGCGGAAGGTCTCGATCTCCTCGACACTCGAAAAGCACTTGTAGGCCGTTCCGCGCGCAATCATCTCATGCGCCACCTCGACATGGCGGGGCGCGCGCTCGAACTGGCTCACCGCGTCCCCATCCCAGTCGAGGCCCAGCCAGCGCAGGCCCTCATAGATCGCCGCAGTGGCCTCGGGCGTGGAGCGCGCGCGGTCGGTGTCCTCGATGCGGAGCAGGAACCGGCCACCACAATGCTTGGCATAGAGCCAGTTGAACAGCGCGGTCCGCGCGCCGCCGATGTGCAGGTAGCCGGTGGGCGACGGCGCGAAACGCGTAATGACCGGGGCCGTACCGGGCATCTGTTAACCTCCAGGCAACCATACGAACGATAGCGTCGTCTTAGGCGATTTCCGGACGGGAGAACAAGGGACGTGGTCTCGGCCTGGCTGGCCGCCGTCATCGAGGAACAGCGCCCGCGCCTCGCCCTCTGGGTGCCGGTGCTCTATGGCCTTGGCATCGGCGCCTATTTCATGCTCCCGCACGAGCCGCAGGGATGGGCCCTCACTGCACTCGGCGCAGGCCTGATCGCAGGCTTCGCCGCGCTCTACCCGCTTGGCCCCTACGCCCGAGTGATGCTGCTCGCCCTGCTGATCCCGACGCTCGGCTTTGGTGGAGCGGCCCTGCGCGGGCAGATCGTGGCCGCACCGGTGCTTTCGGGCGAGATGATGGCCAATGTCGAGGGCCGCATCATCGGGCTCGACCGCTCGTCGAGCGACCGACCCCGCATCCTCCTCGACCGCGTGATCATCCACGGGCTCGACCCCTCCCGCACACCGGCGCAGGTACGGATCTCGGTCGACGAATCGACGCCCCACGAGGTGATGGAGCCCGGACTGCGCATTCTCGGCCAGGCGCGCCTGTCGCCGCCTGCGGCACCCGCCGAGCCGGGCGGATTCGATTTTCGCCGGCTGGCCTGGTTCGAGCAGATCGGCGCCGTCGGCTACGCAAGGACCCCGATGCTCGAGACCGAAGGGTCCGACCACTCCGGTCTCCATCAGTTGACATTCCGACTGCGCATGGCCTTCTCGGCCCATATCCAGAAGCAGATCCCCGGATGGAGCGGCGGTTTCTCCACCGCCATCCTGTCGGGCGACCGGTCCAAGATCGACCGCTCGGTCGAGCACGCCCTGCGGGTGTCGAACCTCTACCACATCGTCTCGATCTCCGGGTTGCACATGACGCTGCTTTCGGCTGCGATCTTCGCGATCATCCGTTACGGGCTGGCCCTGGTGCCCTGGCTGGCCCTGAACTGGCCGCTGAAGAAGATAGCCGCCTGCGCGGCCCTAGCCGGTGGCGCGGCCTATCTGGCGGTATCGGGGTTCGACGTGCCCGCGCAGCGCGCCTATGTGATGACGAGCTGCGTGCTCATCGCCGTGCTGCTCGACCGGCCGGCGCTGACCATGCGCGCCGTGGCGCTGGCAGGCATGATCGTGCTGGTCGCGGCCCCGGAGAGCCTGATGACGGCGGGCTTCCAGATGTCCTTCGCGGCGACCGTGGCGCTGATCGCGACCTTCGAGGCACTGCGCGCGCAGCGCTGGTGGCGGGCGATGCAGACCGAGAGCCGCTGGCGCTACGTCCGGCCGGTCATTGCGGCCAGCATCACCTCGCTGGCAGCCGGCTGGGCCACGGCCCCCATCGCCGCCTTTCATTTCAACGCCATGTACCAGTACGGCCTGCTCGCCAATCTGCTGGCCGCCCCGGCAATGGCACTTGTGGTGATGCCGGCGGCGGTCGTCGCCGTGCTCCTCATGCCGCTCGGTCTGGACTGGCTACCCTTCCAGGCCGTAAGGCTCGGCATGGCATATGTGATCCTGGTGGCGGAATTCGTCGCCGGGCTCAATGGCGCGGTCATGGGGGTACCCTCGGGCCCGCCGGCCGTGCTCGGGCTTCTGGCTATCGGCGGCGTCATCATCGTGCTCTGGCGCGGCCGCGGCCGCTGGGCAGGACTGGCGCCGGTGATACTGGCCGTCGTCCTCTGGGCGAGCGAGGATAGGCCCGAGCTTCTGATCGCCGACAGCGGCAGGCTCTTCGGCCTCCAGACGGTCGAGGGGCGCATCCTCTCCAGCCGCAGCGGCAACGGCTTCGCCGCCGCCGCTTGGCTCGACAGCGACGGCGATCGGGCCAGCCAGGAGGAGGCACATGCCCGTGGCGGTCTGGCACGGCTGCGCCACCGGATCGAGGCGGAGACCCCCGACTTCGGCCGAGTACTCTATGTGGGCAGCCAGAACAGCGACGACCCCGAAGCCGACTGCGCCGGGGCAGCGGTGCTGATCGCGCCGAACTGGTCGCGCCCCCCCGAGGGCAGCTGTCTCTTCATCGGCGCCGAACGCCTCGCCCGCAATGGCGCGATGGCCATCCGGCGGACGGCGGACGGGCTTTCGGTCGAGGGTGCACGCGAGCGCAACCGCACGCGGCCCTGGACGCGGGATCACGACTGGGACTGGTGATTCACCGAGGGCGTTAACACATTTAGATTTATATGAAAAATACTTGACGACGGTGACACTGCATCATCGTCCTATCGCCTTCAGGACAGACCGCGCAGCCCGCATTCCCGGCGCCTCGCCACCGCGCCCGAGCAGCCGCATCGCCTCATCGCCGACCGCGCGCTGCGCCGCGGCTGCCCCGGGATCGTCGAGCAATTGCGCGACCGCAGGTGCGATCAGCTCCGGCCGACACTTCTCGAAGATGAACTCGGGGATCAGCCGCGTATCGGTGACCAGATTGACCAGCGTGGCGCTGTCAATCCGGATCAGCCGCCGCGCGATCGCCACCGAGATCGGATTGGCATCATAGGCGATGACCATCGGCGCCCCCTGGGCCGCCAACTCGAGGCTGACGGTACCCGATGCCGCCACCGCCACATCCGCTGCGGCAAAGGCCACATGCTTGCGGGCGGTCGCATCCCCCTGCCCCCTCGGATCAAGGATGATCGGTTGTCCACCCGCATCCGGCGGCATCAGCTCGCGCACCAGCTCGACCACGGGCGCCGCGGCAGGGATCACCGCGGCGAGATCGGGGCGCATGGCCCGCAGCCGGGTCAGCACCTCGACGAAGACCGGGGCAAGCCTGCGAACCTCCCCCCGCCGCGATCCGGGCAGAAGCACGACAAGCGGCCGCGCCCCGATCCCGATCTCCCGGCGCAGCTCGGCGACCTCCGCATCCGTCGCCCGCGGGACCGCGGCCGCCGGATGGCCGACGAAGTCGCAGCTCATGCCTGCCGCCTGCATGTAGGGCGGCTCGAAGGGCAGAAGCGCGAGCACGTGGTCGATGACCTTCGCCATCTTCGCCGCCCTGCCCGGCCGCCAGGCCCAGACCGACGGCGCGACATAGTGGATTGTCCGCAGCCCCGGCAACCGCGCGCGCGCGGCGCGAGCCACCCGCAGCGAGAAATCCGGGCTGTCTATGGTGACCAGCGCGTCGGGGCGCATCTCCACAATCGCTTCGGCGGTCTGCCGGATCCGGGCGAGCAGCCGCGGCAAACGCGGCAGCACCTCCGCAACGCCCATGACCGAAAGCTCGTCCATCGCAAAGCGGCTGGCGAGACCCGCGGCCTCCATCGCAGGCCCGCCCACGCCGTCTAGGACGAGCCCCTCTCCGCAGACCTCCCACAGGCCGGAGATCAGCGCGCCCCCGAGAACGTCCCCCGATGGCTCACCGGCGATCAGGAAGAGCTTCGGCCCGGTCACAGCGGATCGACCTCACGCCCCCAGAGAAACAGGCCGGCGGCATCGGCCGCGGCAATCGTCTCATCCCGACCGAGCAGAAGCACCCCGCCCGCCTGCACGACCACCCCGGCGAGCCCGGCCGCACGGGCGCCCTCGATCGTGGCCGGACCGACGGCCGGCAGGTCCATGCGCCAGTCCTGTCCCGCCTTCGGCGCCTTGTAGAGCACACCGCGCGCGCCATCGGGATCCGGGCGGAACCCGCCCCCGGTTCGGGCAACGAAGTCCAGCATCACATCCGTGCCCTGAATGGACTCCAGCCCCAGGCAGATGCCCTGCGCCACCACCGCGCCCTGCCCGGTGTCGACCGCGCCAAGCGCCCCCACGATCCGGGCCGCGCGCGCGGCATCCGCCTCGTCCGCAGGCAGCGGGCGGGCGCGGGTCACCACCCCCGCCCCAACGACCAGATCGGCAAGCAGCTCGTGCGGCGCCTTCACGGCGAAGCCCTCGCCCTCGAAGATGCCGGCGACCATGCGCAGGGTGCTGTCGTCACCGCTGCGCAGCCCGGCGAGAATGCGCGGCGCAAGCCGGACCATCGTCAGGTCGAACCGGCGCGGATCGAGGCTCGGCCGCCGGACGGCCCCAGCGAAGGTGACTGCCCCGAAGCCCTTGCGGCGCAGCGCCGCAAACAGCCCGCCGGGCTTCTCGAGCACAGCGTCGATCACCGGATGCCCTTCCGCCCAGTCGAGCGCAGTGCCGTCGAGCCGTACCACGCAATAGGGCAGCCCCCGCCGCGCCTGATCCTCGGCAATCAGCCGCGGCAGGGCGCCGCGCCCGGCGACGATGGCAAGCCCTGGGCCGGACATGGGCTCAGTCCGTCGGAAGGGTGAAGGACCGAGAGGTTTCCGCGCCGATGAACCGCAGAACCTCCAGCACCAGCGGGTTGCCGGCGTGGCTCGCCTCGACCGCCTCCGCCCTGGTCTGAAGTGTCCCGTCGCCATGGAAGAGCTGCGAGAAGGCCGCGCGCAGCCCGTGGATCTGCTCGCGCGGGGCGCCTGCGCGCTTCAGCCCGACGAGGTTCAGCCCCGCCAGATGCGCACGCTCGCCCATGACGGAGCCGAAGGGGATCACATCGGCGACCACACCGGCGAGCCCACCGATCATCGCCCCGCGGCCCAGCCTCACGAACTGGTGCACGGCCGCGAGCCCGCCGAGGATCACGTTGTCCTCAACGACGACATGGCCGGCAAGGGTCGCGTTGTTGGCCATGATCACCCGGTTTCCGATCCGGCAGTCGTGGGCAACGTGCGTGCTCATCATGAAGAGATTGTCGTCGCCGACGCTCGTCAAGCCTCCGCCCCCGACCGTGCCGGGGTTCATCGTGCAATGCTCGCGGATGCGATTTCGCGCGCCGATGACCAGTTCGGTCGGCTCGCCCGCGTACTTGAGATCCTGCGGCGCACTGCCGATCGAGGCAAAGGGATAGATCTGCGTGTCGTCTCCGATGCGGGTGATTCCGTCGATCACGACGTGGCTGGCGAGGATCACGCGCGCGCCCAGCGTGACCTGCTCTCCGATCACGCAGTAGGGCCCGATCCGGCAGCCGAAACCGATAACGGCGCCGGGCGCCACGACGGCGGTCGGATGGATGTCGGCTTTGGAATGTTCCCCCATGGTCAGCTCTTGGTCTCGGCATCTTCGGGCGACATGATCATGGCCGTGAACTCGGCCTCGGCAGCGAGACGGTCGCCGACCCTGCCCTCGCCACTGAACTTCCAAACCTTCCCCCGGCTGCGGATCACCGCCACGTGCAGCTCAAGCTGGTCGCCCGGGACGACCGGGCTGCGGAACTTGGCCATATCGATGCTCATGAAGTAGACCAGCCGGTCACTGTCATGCAGGCCGAGCGTATGGACGACCAGCGTCGCCGCGGTCTGTGCCATCGCCTCGATGATGAGCACGCCCGGCATGACCGGCCGCGCGGGGAAGTGGCCCTCGAAATGCGGCTCTCCGGCAGTCACGTTCTTGATGCCGACGGCCGACTCGTTCGCCTTCATGTTGACCACCCGGTCGATCATCAGGAACGGGTAGCGGTGCGGGATCATCCGCTTGATGGCGAGCACGTCGGCCGAGGGCAGCGCCGGGTCTATCGTGAGCGTCATTTCCTACTCCTCATTCCGGAGCCGCAGGGGTGTCCGCGGGCGCGGTCTCGTCGCGCCCACCCGGCGGCTCATTGCCGGGCTCGCTGCCCGGCGTATCCTCCACCGGCATCGCATCGATCTCGGCGATGGCGGCGTCGGTGATGTTCAGGCCCTGGGCGGCCATCAGCACGATGGTCTCGTCGAGGATCGCCTGTGCGCCGTGACGTTCCATCAGGCCCACGAGAAGCGGAGCGATCGCAGCGTAGAACCGGCGCCGCCCGCCGTCAAACTCCTGCGCAAGCGCGGCTGCGCGCGCGTCCTGCTCGCGGCGGGCGGTCACCACCCGCTCGTCGAAAGCGTCAGCGAGGGCGCGGAAGGCGTCCGGGTCAAGCCGTCCCCGAGCGGCGGTGATCTCGCGCTCCTCCGCCTCGAAGGCGCTGTCAATGGCGCGGGCATCAGCGCGCATTTCGTCGCGCGCGGCCTCCTCGGCGGCCAGAAGTGCCTGCCCGCGCCGCGAACCGGTCAGGAGCCGCTCCTGATTGACCACGAGGATCGGCAGCGGGGGCGATGCCTGCGCGACAGCCCGCGCGGCCGGAAAGCTCGCCGACGCGAGCAGCAGCGCACCGGCGAGTGCGAAAAGCACATTGCGGCGGCCCCAGGCCAAAGGCTCAGAACCGGGTCTGGACGGTGAAGCGGAACCGCTCGAGCTCGTCGTGGTCCTGATAATCGATCGGGAAGGCATAGTTGAACCGGAGCGGCGCGAAGGGTGTATCGACGAACAGGCTCAAGCCGACGGCCGAACGGATGTGCATGCTGTCATCCACCGGCCCCATGCTGCCGTTGGTGTTGTCGAGGTTCCAGATCGAACCGACGTCGGCGAAGACGCCGCCGAACACACCGTACTCTTCCGGAAGGCCGAGCGGGAAGCTCGCGTCGAGCCGCAGCACGCCGTAGTAGTTGCCACCCAGCGCCTCGTCGACCTTGAGGTTCTGCTGCGGCGCGACGCAGTGGCCGATTCCGCAATAGTCGCGCGGCCCGATGCCGTTGCGCGCGAAGCCGCGGAAACTGTCGCCGCCGGAGCTGAAGCGATCCGTGATCCGGGTGTCGTCCTGCGACACCAGCAGACCGCCTTCGAGCTCGGCCGAAAGCACCACACGCTCGTCCAGCAGGCTGGTGTAGGCGCGCGCGGTGCCGCGTGTCTTCGAGTGATAGATGTCGCCCCCCAGACCAGCGAACTCCTGGTTCAGGCTGAGGATGAACCCGGCAGTCGGCTGCACCACCGAATTCCGGCGGTCATAGGTATAGGTGGCGCCGATGGCGGAGGTGATCTTGTCGCCTTCTTCCTCCTGGATGATCAGCGAGGTATCCGCCGCCACGTCACGGATCTCATCCATCGACAGGCGGTAGCGCAGGATGAGCCTTCCGTTCTGGCTGAGCGGGAAGCCGATCCGCGGCTCGATACCGTAGTTCGTCTGCTGGAACGTCTGCTCATCGAAGTTGCGCTCGCGGAAGTAGATAGAGAACCCAGCAAGCAGGTCGCGGTCGAAAAGCGCCGGCTCCACGAACCCAAACTCGACGTTCGCAAACTCCGCGTTTGCAGCAACGGCCGCCGACACGGTCTGGCCGCGCCCGAGGAAGTTGCGCTCGGTGATCGAGATGCGGGCCGTGAACCCCTCGTTGCTCGAGAAGGCACCTCCGAGGTTCAAACTGCCCGTGGGCTGCTCTACCACCTGGACGCTGACCAGCGCCCGATCTGGGCTGGTGCCCTCATTCACGCCGACCGCGGCCTGCGAGAAGAAGCCGAGCCCTCGGATGCGATCCTCTGCACCACGAATCTCGCGGGCGTTGAACGCATCACCCTCGACGACGCGGAACTGTCGGCGAATGACGCGATCCAGCGTCCGGTTGTTGCCCGATATGTCGATGCGCTCGATGAAGACGCGCGGGGTCGGAAGGATCTCGAAGTTGATGTTGACCACGCGATTGGTCGTATCCCGGGTCACCTGCGGGCGCACTTCCACGAAGGCATAGCCGAACTGGCCCGCCTCGTAGACCATGCGCTCTATGACGAGATCGACGTCACGGATGTCGTAAGTGTCGCGGCCGAGCACGGGTGCCAGCAGCGGCTGAAAGCGTTGCGGGTCCAGCCCGGGGATCTGAGAGCTGACCGAGATGTTGCCGAACCGGTACTGTTCACCTTCCGAAACGGTGAAGGTCACGAAGAAGCCGCCGCGGTCGCGGTCGAGCTCCGATGTCGCCGACAGGACGCGCACGTCGATGAAGCCGCGCTGCAGATAGAACTGGCGCAGCAGCTCGCTGTCGAGCTCGAGCCGGTCGGCATCGAAGCCCGTCCGCCGGAAGATGCCGCTCAACCAGCTGCTCTGGCTGGTCTCCACGACGCGGCGGAGCCGACGGTCGGGAAAGACCTGGTTGCCGACGAAGTTGATGCGCTGGACCCGCGTGGGGCGTCCCTCGTAGACCTCGAAGACCAGGTCGACGCGGTTCTCCGGCTGCCGAATGATTACAGGGGTGACCGAGGCAGCAAAGCGCCCGGACTGGCGATAGGCGTCCAGAATCCGCTGGGCATCGGCCTCTGCCGCCGCCACTGAAAAGGCCAGACGCGGCCGCAGCTCGATCGCGGCAAACAGCGCCTCGTCGTCGATCGCGTCGTTGCCCTCGATCGCGATCTGGTTGATCGTCGGGTTCTCTACGACGGTGATGACCAGACGCCCCGCCTGCGGCGCAACGGTGACATCCTCGAAAAGACCGGTCTCGAACAGGCGGCGGACGGCGAGGTTCAGGTCCTCGGGCGTCGCCGGCTGGCCCGCCTCGATGCCCGAGAACACCCGGATCGTGTCGGCTTCGATACGCTGGTTGCCCGTGACATCGATGCGGCTGAAGACCGCCGTGCCCTGCGCTTGCGTCAGTTCCGATGGAATGGTCGCGACCAGGAACGCAACAAGCGCCGCAAGGCGAATTACGGTTCGCATCCACTGCCGCATCGGCCTCTGCCCCTCTGCCCGCGGGCGGTTGGCCGCCCTGTTATCAACTCACCATACGCATGATGTCGTTGTAGGTAGCGAATACCATTAGTAGCAGTATCAAGCCAAGGCCAATCGACATGGCGACCTGCATCACCGCGGGGCTGGGCGGCCGACCGCGGATCGCCTCGATGGCGAAGGCGACCAGATGGCCGCCGTCGAGCACCGGGATCGGGAAGAGGTTGAGCATCCCGATCGCCGTTGAGATCACCCCGATGAGCAGGATGAAGCTCAGGAAACCCTGCTGCGCCGTCTCACCGGAGATCTGGGCGATCCCCAGCGGCCCCTGGAGGTTCTCCGCGCCGATCGTGCCGATGATGATGTGGCGCAACCCGTTCAGCGACTGGGTGATGACATTGACCATGCGCTCGGCGCCGAGGCCGATCGCGGTCCAGGGCATCGGCGTCTCGGTGGCCGGCATGTAGAGCGCAGCGCCGGCGACGCCGATCATCACCCGCCGCTCGAACCCGCCGTCGCCGTCGCCGGTATCGCGCTCGATCGGCGTGATCTCGAGCGCGATCGTCTCTCCCCCGCGCCAGACCTCCATCGGGATCGTGCGGCTCTCCGAGGCGAGTACGACTCGCCGCAGGTCTTCGAACGCCTCCAGCGACTCGCCATCCGCCGACAGGATCACGTCGCCGCGCAGCAGTCCTGCCCGGCTAGCCGGCGACAGCGGCTCGACGCCCTGGACGATGGGAGGAAAAGGATAGGGGGCAGAGACCTCGATCTGGCTGCCGGCGCGCTCGACAACGACGCTGATCGGCCCCGGCTCGGGCATCTCGAGGGCTATCTCGAACATGTCGCCGAAGCCGGTAACCGGCTGATCGTTCACGGCAAGCACCACATCGCCGGGACGCAGCGGCTGATCAATCGCGGTCGGCAGCGCCTCGATCTGGCCGATGGTCGGCCGCTCGGTGGCAACCCCCTGCCACATGATCACGCCGGCAAAGACAGCGATCGTCAGGACGAAGTTGGCGACCGGGCCGGCCACGACCGTCAGCATGCGTCGACCGACGGACGCGCCGTGGAAGGCCTCGGCGCGCTCCGCCGGGGTCATCACCTCCATCATGTCAGAGTTGGCGCGGCTGGAGCCGTCCGAATCCCCGAGGAACTTGACGTATCCGCCGAGGGGAAGTGCGGCGACCTGCCAGAGCGTGCCGCGACGGTCCACGCGCGACCACAGCACCGGGCCAAAGCCGATGGAGAAGACCTCGGACCGGATTCCGCACCAGCGCGCCACGATGTAGTGGCCGTACTCGTGCACGAACACGACGATGCCGAGCACAACCAGAAATGGCAGAACGGTCGACAGAAACCCGCCGATCAGGGGAAGGCTCGCGATAGCATCCATGAGCGTCACTTCTCTAGCCGTTGGCCGCCACCCAGGCCCGGGCTCGTGTCCGGGCCAGCGCATCCAGCTCCAGCACGTCCTCGAGCCGGTAGCCCGCGCCCGCTGCTCCGGCATCCTGCCCGATCTCGTCTAGGACATGTTCGACGAGCCGGGCCATGTCAAGGAAGCCTATCCGCTTATGGATAAAGGCATCGAGAGCGCCTTCCTTGGCGCCGTTGAAGACCGCCCCGCAAAGCCCGCCGCGCGCCATCACCTCGCGCGCGAGACGAAGCGCAGGGAACCGCGACGTATCGGCCGGGGCGAAATCCAGCCGGCCAAGCGCGGTGAAGTCCAGCCGCGTCAACGGCAGCGCCCGGCGCTCGGGCCAGTTCAGTGCAAATCCGATCGCACCGCGCATGTCTGACGGACCGAGATGGGCCAGGATCGCGCCGTCGCAGAACCCGACCATCGAATGAATGACCGACTGCGGGTGAATGATCACCTCGATCCGCTCGGCATCCAGCCCGAAGAGCGCGCGCGCCTCGATGACCTCGAGCGCCTTGTTGAACATGCTGGCGCTGTCGATCGAGATGCGCTCACCCATGTCCCAGTTCGGATGGGCCCGCGCCTGCTCGGGTGTAACGGCGGCCATGTCACTGACGTCCCAGTCGCGGAAGGGTCCGCCCGAAGCAGTGATTATGATGCGTTCGATGCTGGCGCTGTCCTCGCCGCGCAGCGCCTGAAAGATGGCGCTGTGCTCGCTGTCGACCGGCAGCAGCGTCGTCCCGTTCCGCGCGCACACCGCGTGAAGGAGCTCCCCGGCGCAGACGAGGCTCTCCTTGTTTGCAAGCGCCAGCACCCGTGCCGTTTCCGCCGCCCGCAGGCACGGCGCGAGGCCCGCGGCCCCCACGATGGCGATCATCGCCCAGTCCACCGGTTCGCTCGCGGCCTCCACAAGCGCCTCAGGGCCCGCCGCCGCCCGCGTGCGGCTTCCGGCGAGCGCCGCGCGCAGCTCGTCCAAGCGGCCCGGCTCGGCGGTGACGGCGATCGACGCATCCAGCGCACGCGCCTGCTCGGCGAGCAGCGCGACATTGCCGGCCCCGGTCAGCGCGACGACTTCGAACGCGTCCGCACCGCCCGCATCACGCAGGAGTGCCACCGTGTTCTGGCCGACCGATCCCGTGGCCCCGAAAATGCTGACCCGCCTGCGCATCGGGTCAGGCGCCGTTCACGCCTGGCGCCGCCAGCGTCCAGGCCGCGTAGAACCAGGCCGCGCCCATGACGCCGTCCAGACGGTCCATGACGCCGCCGTGGCCGGGGATCAGCGCACTTGCGTCCTTCACCCCGTAGTGGCGCTTGAGCGCCGATTCCAGCAGATCGCCGCACTGCGAGGCGATGGCCACCCCGACGCCGAGCATCAGCGCTCGACCAGGCGCCCAGCCAAGGGCGAGCGCCAAGGCGCCGCTCGTGACGCCCGCGGCCACCAGACCGCCGATGGCACCCGACCAGGTCTTGCCCGGGCTAACCGCCACCCACAGCTTCGGCCCCCCAAGGCTGCGCCCCGCGAAATACGCGCCTACATCGGCGGCCGCGACCACGAGCACCAGCCAGAGGATCACACTCGCGCCCTCGGCGCCGGCAAATCGGAGCGCCAGCAGCGCAACCATGCCGCCACCGATGTAGACAAAGCCTGCCGCAAGCACATCCCCACCCCGCGGGGCGGCGAGATAGGCGAGCAGCGCGCCGGGCAACAGGCAGGCCAGCCCCCAGGTCAGCCCCAACCCTGGCGTCAGACCGGTCGCGATCGCCCCGGCAAGACCCATTGCGACCAGCCCCACGGACAGGCCGCCTCCCTCGCCAGTCACGATCCGCCAGAGCTCCCAGAACATCAGACAGACGGCGATCACCACCAGACCGACAGCCCAGGCTTCCCCCGCCCAGATCGCGGCGATGCCGATCACCGCCAGTGCCAGACCGGAGGCCACGCGGGTGCCTAGATCACCAAACCTGCCCGAACCGGCTGGGCCCTGCGTCATCCCGCGACGGCGCCGAAGCGGCGCTCGCGCCGCCCGAAGTTGAGAACCTGCGCGGCGAACTGGTCGGCGGTGAAGTCCGGCCACCGGGTGTCGACGAAGGCGAACTCGGAATAGGCCGATTGCCACGGCAGGAACCCCGAGACGCGATACTCGCCCGACGTGCGCAGGATCAGGTCGGGGTCCGGCAGCCCCGCGGTATCGAGATAGGACTCGATCGTGGCCGGCGTAATCTCATCGGCTGAGAGCCCGCCGGCAGCCACCGCTTCGGCCATGCGCCGCGTGGCGCGGGTAATCTCGTCACGGCCACCATAGTTGATGGCAACGGTCAGATGCAGCCGGTCGTTGCCACTCGTCTGCGTCTCGAGCCCGCCCATCAACGCCTGGAGATCGACATCGAGACGCTCCCGGCCGCCGATGAAGCGCACCCGGGCGCCCTCGGCCACCAGCCGCGCGCCCTCCTTCTTGATGTAGCGCCGGAAGAGCCGCATCAGCCCGAGCACCTCTTGGGCGGGCCGCTTCCAGTTCTCGGTCGAAAAGGCGAAAAGCGTCAGGTACGAGACGCCAAGATCGGGGCATTTCTCCACGATCTCGCGCACGCGATCAGCGCCGCGCCGATGGCCCTCCAGCCGCGGCAGTCCACGGCTCTCGGCCCAGCGCCCGTTGCCGTCCATGATGATGGCAACATGGAAGGGCACCCTGCCGTCGGCGGGCCCCTCTCTGCTGCTGGTGACATGCATACCCAACTTCACCCCGTACGCCGCAGCGCCGTCAAATCTGCATGATCTCGTCTTGCTTGGCGCTCAATGCCCCGTCGATGCGGGAAATGGCGTCGTTGGTCAACTCCTGGATCTCGTCGTGCCAGAGCTTCTGGTCGTCCTCGGCCATGCCGTCGGACTTCGCCTTCTTGATCTGGTCCATGCCGTCACGGCGAACGTTGCGCACGGCGATCCGCGCCTGCTCCGCATATTGGCCCGCGACCTTCGCCAGATCGCGCCGGCGCTCCTCGTTCAGCTCGGGGATCGGCAGCCGCAGGATCGTGCCATCCATCTGCGGATTGATCCCGAGCCCCGAGTTCCGGATCGCCCGGTCGACCGCGTTCACCAGCGCCTTGTCCCAGACGTTGATCAGAACCATGCGCGGCTCGGGCACGGTGACCGTGCCAAGCTGGTTCACCGGCATGGAACTGCCATAGGCATCGACCATCACCGGATCGAGCATCGACGCCGAGGCGCGGCCGGTGCGCAGCGAGGCGAACTCGGTCCTGAGCGCGTTCAGCGCCCCGTCCATGCGCTTCTTCAACCCGGTGATGTCGATTTCGGTCTCGTGGGTAGACATGGTGGCCTCCTCTCCCGGTCTTCGTCAGCCGGGTTCCACGACTGTAAACCGGCCGCGGCCCTGCACGACGCCCGCAAGACCATTCGGCTCCTGAAGCGAGAACACAATGATCGGCAACTCGTTGTCGCGCGCCAAGGCGATCGCGGCCGCGTCCATCACCTTCAGGTTTCGCATGAGAACTTCGTCGTAAGTGATCCGCTCGTAACGCCGCGCATCCGGGTTCAACTTGGGATCACTGTCATACACGCCGTCGACTTGCGTGCCTTTGAAGATCGCCTCGCAGGCCATCTCGGACGCGCGCAGCGTCGCCGCGGTGTCGGTGGTGAAATAGGGATTGCCGGTGCCGGCCGCAAAGATGCACACCCGACCCTTCTCGAGATGCCGCACGGCACGGCGCCGGATATAGGGCTCGCAGACCTGGTCCATCGGAATGGCCGAGATCACGCGCGTATAGACCCCGCGCGCCTCCAGCGCCGACTGCATGCCGAGCGCGTTCATCACCGTCGCCAGCATGCCCATGTAGTCCGCGGTGGTCCGCTCCATCCCCTGGGCGCTGCCCTGGAGGCCGCGGAAGATGTTGCCACCGCCGATCACCATGCAGACCTCGACGCCGAGATCGTGCAGCGATTTCACCTCGTCGGCGATGCGGCCGACCGTGGGCGGATGCAGGCCGAACTGCAGCGACCCCATCAGGGCCTCGCCCGAGATCTTGAGCAGGATCCGGCGATAGGCCGGCTGCGGCTGATCCGTCTGCAGGCGCGGTGCCGTCGATTTCGCCACCCCGTCGTTCATCCGGCTCAGTCCCTGTCACCTTGAACGCGCGCCAAAATGGCGCCGTCCGATCGCGGTTTCACCGCCTATTGCCCCGAAAGTCAAGCTTCGGAGGGGGCTCGGTATATCCATCGCATGAAAAGGGCCCATGCCGAAACGGCACGGGCCCCGTGTTCTGCCAATAGCCTCAGCGGCCGGCGGTCTTGGCGACCTCGGCGGCGAAATCTTCCGCCTCCTTCTCGATGCCCTCGCCCACGACGAGCCGGGCAAAGCCCACGACCTCGACGCCGGCGTCCTTCGCGGCCTGACCGACGGTGATGTCGGGGTTCAGGACGAACTTCTGCTTCAGGAGGGTCACCTCCTCGAAGAACTTGTTCATCCGGCCGACGATCATCTTCTCGATCACGCCTTCGGGCTTGCCGCTCTCGCGCGCCTGCTCGGTCAGGATCGCCTTCTCGCGCTCGACGAGCGCGGGATCGAGATCGGCCTCGGACAGCGAGGCCGGGGCCGTCGCCGCCACATGCATGGCGATCTGCTTGCCGATGCCGTTGTCGACGCCCTTCACGGCGACGAGCACGCCGATCTTGCCGAGATTGTCGGCGACCGCGTTGTGGACATAGGAGGCGACGCTGTCGCCCTCCACGGCCACCATGCGGCGCAGATGCAGGTTCTCGCCGATCGTCGTGACCTTCTCGGTCACGGCATCCGCGACCGTCTTCTCACCAAGCTTGGCGCCGCGCAGCGCTTCGACGTCGCTGACGCCGGTCGCCACCTCGGCGATCGCACGGACGATCTCCTGGAAGTCGGAGTTGCGGGCCACAAAGTCGGTCTCGGAGTTCACCTCGACCGCCACGCCGACACCGCCCTTGACGGCGACGCCAACAAGGCCATCGGCAGCAGTGCGGCCGGCCTTCTTCGCCGCCTTGGCAAGACCCTTGGTGCGCAGCCAGTCGATGGCCGCCTCGATGTCGCCGCCCGTCTCGGTCAGCGCCCGCTTGGCGTCCATCATGCCGGCGCCCGACACGTCACGCAGTTCCTTCACCATCGTCGCGGTGATCGACATGTTCACCTCCTCATTCGTGTGTTCGGCATCCCTTGCGGGTTCGCGCCTCAGGCCTCGGCGACAGTCTCGGCCTCGGCAGCGGTCTCTTCCAGCGCATCCTCGGTGGGCGCATCTTCCAGCGCACCGATGTCGACGCCGGCCGCGCCCATCTGGGCCGCCATGCCGTCGATCGCCGCACGGGCAACGAGGTCGCAGTAGAGCTCGATGGCCCGCGCCGCGTCGTCATTGCCCGGAATGGGGAAGTCGATCCCGTCGGGCGACGAGTTGGTGTCGAGAATAGCGATAACCGGAATGCCGAGCTTCTTCGCCTCGAGGACCGCAAGATCCTCCTTGTTCGTGTCGATCACGAACAGAAGGTCCGGCGTGCCGCCCATTTCGCGAATTCCGCCGAGCGATAGTTGGAGCTTCGCCTGCTCGCGTTCAAGACCCAGCCGCTCCTTCTTGGTCAGGCCCTCGGCGCCGCCCTCGAGCTTCTCGTCGATCGAGCGCAGTCGCGCGATCGAGTTCGAGACCGTCTTCCAGTTGGTCAGCGTGCCGCCGAGCCAGCGGTGGTTCATGTAGTACTGGGCCGAGCGCTCGGCGGCGTCGTGCACCGCCTTCTGCGCCTGGCGCTTGGTACCCACGAACAGGATGCGCCCGCCCTTGGCGACGGTCTGCTGCACGGCGTGGAGCGCCTGGTCAAGCAGCGGCACGGTCTGGGTCAGGTCGATGATGTGGATGCCGTTGCGGTCGCCGTAGATATACGGCGCCATGCGCGGGTTCCAGCGGTGGGTCTGGTGGCCGAAGTGAACGCCAGCTTCCAGCAGCTGGCGCAGGCTGAACTCGGGAAGAGCCATGTCCGTTTCCTTTCCGGTTTTGCCTCGGCGGGGGACGAGCCATTTGGCCCAACCGGTGGATCGCCGGGGATGTCTCCCCCGGGCAACCCTCATCCCCGCCTGCGGAGTGAAGGCGCGCCGAATACCCGGCTTCGCCACGCTTGGCAAGCAAGATCAGCAACGGAAGGCCTCTGGCACAGGGTCCTCGCCCTTTCCTACCCAGCATCTGGTAAGGATCTCGCCTTTGGCCTTCTCGGCCACCAGATGCGGTGTCCTCGCCCTGCCCCGTGCCCGGGAATCCTAACAAGGGTTACTTTTCGGCTAACAAAATCTACATATTGCAATACTTACAGCATATTACAAGATTTCTCGCGCGCGAGCAGCCTACAGCGCTGCCGCCAGCAGCGAGTGATAATCCTCCACCCCGGCGTGGCGCGGGTTGGTGCGGTTGGCATGGTCGGCCGCCGCCAGATTGGCGGCCTTGGACAGATGGCATTCGGCCACCCCCAACTCGCGCAGCCGCCCCGGCAGCGCCACCCGCTCGCGCAGGCCCGCAATCGCTGCGGGCAGGTCTGCCCGCGCGGGCAGTCCCAGCCCCCGCCGAATCTCGTCATAGCGCGGTGCGACAGCCGGCGCGTTGAAGGCGAGCACATGCGGCAGCAGCACCGCATTCACCGCCCCATGATCCAGCCCCCGTGCCACTACGCCCTCCAGGGCGTGGCTCATCGCATGGACAGCACCAAGGCCCTTCTGGCTCGCCAGCCCCCCGTTCAGCGCCCCCGCCATCACCTCGCGCCGCGCAACGAGATCCGCCGGATCGCTGACGGCCCGTTCGAGGTGCCCGGCGATCCGCCGCAGCCCGTCGACGGCGATTCCGTCGGCCGGTGGATTGTAGGCCTGCGCAATGAAGGTCTCGATGCAATGGGCCAGCGCGTCCATCCCCGCCGCCGCCGTCTGCTCGCTCGGGATGTCGAGGGTGAGCGTGGGGTCGCAGATCAGCACCCGCGGCATCAGATGGGGACTGACCAGCGCCGCGCCCTCCCCGTCCTCCAGCGTCACGATGGATGTCCCCAAAGCCTCGGAGCAGGAGGTCGTGACGCTCGGGATGGCGATCAGTGGAGGAATAACGTCACGGATCCGCGCACCGCCTCCCTCGGCGTCAGTATAGTGGCGCAGCCGACCCGCATGGCTGACGAGCACACCCACTGATTTGGCAAGGCCCATTGCGCCCGGGTCACCGAAGGCGACCAGTCCGTCCGCTTCCGTATCGAGAAAGATCTGCGCGGCGCGCAGGCTCTCCGTCTCGGTCGGCCGGCCGGCCCGCGTCTCGCAGAGCGAGGGCGTGATACCACTCGGCATCGACGCAAGGAGACGCTCGATCACCCCACTCCGGGCTGCCGGGTTGTCCGAAATGACCAGGGGCCGGGTGATGCCGAGCAGGTCCAGCTCCGCTTCGATCGCATCTTCGAGCACGTTTTCGGCGAAGTGGATCTTCGTCACGTAGCGGATCAGCGACATCGAAAGGCACTCCACTCCCCGTGCCGGCCCGATACGGCCGCCACCAGGCGGTGCTGGTTGTCAGAAAAGGAAAGGGGGAGGCGACCAGCCGGCCGCCACCCCCGCCACCCGGATTACGGGTTGAGCGCCTCGCAATCGGGCACGTCACGACCGGGCAGGCCGATCGCCGCGATCTCCTCGGGGGTCATGCCGAGGCTCTGCGACACGTTGTCCACCTTCGAGCGGAAGGTGTTGAAGAGCGACCCGTCCGGTGCCTCGGCCACCTCGGTGATGAAGACCGACCCGATCGCCTGGCGGTTGTGATCGAGCTTGATGTGACCGTTCGGCGCGTCGAACTCGACCGCCGAGAGCGCAGCGTGGAAGTTCGCCTGGTCGTCATCAAGCTCGCCGTTTATCGCCTCAAGCGCCAGGAGCGTCCCGAGCGTCGAAACGTAGTAGTTGGTGGCGAAGAGCGACGGCGATGGCAGCGCGTCCGGGAAGGTCGCCTGGTAGTCGGCGACATAGGCCTGCCAGGCCGGATCGTCCCAGTCGTCCGCCTGCACGCCCGAGCTCGGCGTGCCGACAAGCGCTTCCTTCGCGCGGCCGCGGGCGCTCAGCACCGTCTGGTCGACCATGATCGTACCGCCGATGATGTTGGTGTCGCCGCCGGCCTGTTCGTACTGGTTGAGGAAGTTGATCGCATCCGTGCCGCCGACACCAAGATAGATCGCGTCCACGTCATCGGGCAGCGCCGCGATGATCGAGGCGAAGTCGCCCGAGCCCAGCGGCAGCCAGAAGCGCTCGGCGATCTCGCCACCGGCCTTGCAGAAGTCGACCGCGAAGCCGAGGAAGTTGGTGTAGCCGAAGGAATAGTCGGCCGCGATCGTCGCGACGCGCGTCCAGCCCTTCTCGTTGACCACATAGCTGCCGAGGCCATAGCCCCACTGCGCGCCATCGGGGTGGAAGCGGAAGAAGTTCGGGGCCGGATCGACGAAGGTCGTCTCGAAGGCGCCCGAGGCGGCGTTCACGATCGTGCTGTTCGGGATCGTCTTGGCGTAGTCGCGCAGCGCGAGACCCTCCGAGCCCGAGAGCGGCCCGATGATGAAGTCGACGCCCTGCTGCTCGATCAGCCGGCGCGCTTCACGGAGCGCCGTGTCGGGCGTGGCATCGGTCGGGCCGAGCACCCATTCGATCTTTTTGCCCGCGATTTCCCCGCCGAACTTGTTCAGCGCAAGCTGGAATCCGCGGATGCCATCGTTGCCACCCTCGGTGAAGACGCCTTCCTGCGGCGCCATCAGGCCGATCTTGATCGTATCCTGGGCCAGCGCGATGCCGGGCGCCAGAAGCGCGACGGCTGCTACCGTGGTCGTGAGCTTCAGTCTCATTGCTTCAGTCCTCCGTGAACGAAGTTCCTTGCCGGGCCGCACAACGCGACCCGGAGCCGTCAAGATCAGATGTTGCTGCAATCCGGCGCCTCGCGGCTCGGCAGGCCGACGGCCGCGTATTCCTCGGGGCTCAGCCCGAGGGTCTGGGTGACCCCGTCCACCCGCTGGACGAAGGTGCTGTAGAGCTCGCCCTCCTCGTTCTCCGCCACCTCGGAGATGAAGGTCGGGCCGACCGCCTGACGGTTGTGATCCAGCGTGATCCGGCCCTGCGGCGCATCGAGCACTACCGCGGAGAGCGCCGCATGGAAGTTGGCCTGATCGGCGTCAAGCTCGCCGCCGATTGCCTCCAGCGCCTGCAGCGCGGCCTTGGTCGCGTTGTAGTAGTTGGTGGCGTAGAGCGACGGGGACGCGTAGCGCTCACCCTCCGGGTAAGCGGCGCGGTAGCGCTCTACATAAGCCTGCCACTCGGCCGCGTCGTAATCATCCGCCTGTGAGCCTGAGGTCGGAGTACCGATCAGGGCCTCCTTGGCCTGCCCGCGCGCCGAGAGCACGCTCTGGTCGGCCATGATCGAGCCGCCGATGATATTCGCGTCGCCGCCTGCCTGCTGGAACTGGTTGAGAAAGTTAATCGCATCCGTGCCGCCAAGACCGAGGTAGATCGCGTCCACGTCGTCAGGAAGCGCCGCGATGGTTGAGGCGAAGTCACCCGACCCGAACGGCGTCCAGAACCGGTCCACGATCTCACCCCCCGCCTTGCAGAAGTCATAGGCGAAGCCGAGGAAGTTCGTGTAGCCGAACGAATAGTCAGCCGCGACGCTGGCGATCCGCGTCCAGCCCTTCTCGTTCACGACATAGCTGCCGAGGCCATAGCCCCACTGTGACCCGTCAGTATTGAAGCGGAAGAAGTTCGGCGCCGGATCGACCCCCGTGGTCTCGAGCGCGGCCGAGGTGCCGTTGATGATCGTCCGGTGCGGGATGGTCTTGGCATAGTCTCGCAGCGCGATGCCTTCGGACCCCGACAGCGGCCCGATGATGAAATCAACCTCGTCCTGCTCGATCAGCTTGCGCGCGATCCGCAGTGCCGTGTCGGGGGTGGCGTCGGTGGGGCCGAGCACCCATTCGATTTGCTTGCCGGCAACCTCGTTGCCGGTCTCCTCGAGCGCCATGCGGAAAAGGCGGATCGCGTCATTCCCCGGCTCGGTAAATACACCCTCCTGGGTGACGAGAAAGCCGATCTTGATCGTCTCCCCGTAGCCCGAGACGGGCGCCATTAAAGCGACGGTCCCCACGGCAGCAATCATTCTGGCTCGCATGCGGCAGCTCCTCCCTGTGAAGTCCGGTCCATTGTTCTGGCTGGGCCGGTTGCCCGAAGGGTAGCCGCCGATATCCCCGGAGACTGATCCCTCCAGGTTCCAACTTATATCTCAGCGTCTCATTTTTGGGCGCTCTCCACGGACCCGCCGGGCGTGACGCCGGACAGTTCGGCGAGTAGCCACTGCATGCCGGCATCATTGTCCGAGCGCTGGTGCCAGACCACCTCGGCCTGGGCGGCAAGCGGTTCGTAGGGCAGATCGATCATGGCCAGCCGACCTTCGTCCGCGTACCTCCGCGCGAGGTGGTACGGCACCGTCGCGACCATGTCACTGACCGCCAGCATCGGCGCGACGGCGGAATAATAGGGCACGGACACCGCGACATGACCAACCAGATCGCCCTTGTCGATCCCGCTCTCGATCAGAAGACGGTCGATCCAGACCCGCCGCCAGATGCCGCGGTCGTCGAGGAATCCCTCGGCGGTCTGCTCGTCGGTCCCTGTCAGCTCGACGACGAGGAATGGAAAGTCGAAGATGCGTTCGAGCGTCACCGGCGCTCGGGTCAGTGGATGGCCGGGGCGCACGACGACTGCTTCGCGATCCTCGACGAGCGCCTTGCGGCGTATCCGCTCGGGCAGGTCGCTGAACCAGCCGATCAGCATGTCGAGCCGACCGTCATCGAGATGACGCGCCACGTCCAGGCGAGCGAGCGGGAAGATCCGCAGCTCAACCTCGGGCGCGGCCACGGCCAGCCGCTCGACCAGGGGCGCGACGAGGGTGATGGCGCCGTATTCCGTAGCGGCGATGCGGAAGGTGCGGACCGACTTGGCCGGGTCGAAGGGTCTGACCGAGATCGCACCGTCGATCAGCGCCAGCCCGTCGCGGATCCCCCGGGATAGCTCGACCGCCCGCGGCGTCGGCGCCATCCCTCCCTCCCCCGGCACAAAGAGATCATCGTCGAGTGCCTGACGCAGCCGCCCCAGCGCATGGCTGACGGCCGACGGCGTGACGCCGAGTTCGCGCCCCGCCGCACTGACGCTGCGACTAAGAAGTACCGCCTCGAAGACGCGGAGCAGATTGAGATCGACGCGGTGCCTGGACATGGAACAGCCTCCCTGAGCGCGACCGGGTCATCGCACGATCGACACCGCCGCTCCAGCATCCTCGTCCGCCATACGGCTCCTGCGCGGCAAGGCAACGGGGGCTGATGCGGACGCACGCCCTGCCGGGCACCCTAGACGCGGAGGGGCGGGACCCTGCGGCCCCGCCCCCTCTTCGTTTCGTCCGCCTACCCGCTACTGCGCGAGGCAGCTATCGACGTTGTCCTGGTCGCAGACATCAAGGCCGGTGTAGATCGGGTCCTCGACCTCGTTCCCCGCGATCAGGTCCTTGAGGATGAACATCGAACGATAGCCCATCTCGAAGGGACGCTGGCCGACCTGGCCGCTGGACAGTCCGTCCTTCAGCTGCGCCATCTGCATGTCGAGCGTATCGGCCACGAGGATCGACAGCTCACCCGAGTCGAGCCGCCCCTTGTAGGGCTCGACGGCCTGGCGATAGGCATTGTCGAACCACTGGGTGAAGGCACCCGTGGAAATGAAGGCGGTCAGGTTCGCCTCGCGCGCCAGAATGTCGGTCAGGCCCTGGATCGCGCGGTTGCCGTCGTCATCGGTGATGAGCGGGCAGCCCGCAATCTCGGTCCAGCCGTTCTCACCGTTGAGCGGGTCGCCCGGCGGCACGCCGCCCGAGGTTCCCGCCAGCGTCTCGCGGACGCCCAGCAGGCGTTCGTTGTGGTTGGCAGCCGCGGCGCCGCCCGTCTGCAGGCAGAGCGTACCCCCGTCGGGATGGCGGGCCTGGGCGAGCTCGGCGAGATTGACGCCGATGTCGTAATTGCGGGTGCCCACGAAGGTGGCGCGCACGCTCTGGTCGGCCTCGAGCAGGTCGGCGTCCCAGGTCATCACTGGGATGCCGGCGGCGACCGCATCACGCAGCGCACCCGCCATCGCGGGGGCATTCGACGGCGAGACGGCGATGCCGTCGACGCCCTGAGAAATCAGGTCCTGAACGATCTGGATCTGCTCGAGCTCGGTATGCTCACCCGGGCCGATGTAGATGCATTCGATCGTCGGATCATCCTCCTGCGCCTTGTAGCAGCCGTCACGGGCGAGGTCGAAGAACGGGTTGTTCATCGCCTTCGGGACCAGCGCGAGTTCTAGCTTGTCCTGCGCTACGGCAGCGCCGGGCAGCGCTATTCCCGCGAGAACGGCGGCGGTAACCAATCTTCTCATTGTTGCGTTTCTCCCTGGTTGGAATCTGCCAGCGGCGGTCGGTTCACGACCTGTCGCGGTTGCGGATCTGCTCCAGAAGCACCGCGAGGATCAGGAACAGACCAACAAAGAACTGCTGCCAGAGCGCGTCGATACGCGCGAGCAGCAGGGAATTCCGTATGAGCTCCATCAGCGCGGCGCCGATCGGCGCCCCGAAGGCGAAAGCGACACCCCCCATAAGATTTGCGCCGCCGATCACGGCTGCGGCGATAACGTTGAGCTCGTAGGTAAGGCCGAGCGCATTGGTGACCGATCCGAACCAGCCGACCATGAGGAAGGCCGCGAGCCCCGCACAGAGCGAGCAGATCACATAGACCGAGACGATGACCCGCTCGACCGGGATGCCCGAGAGGCGGGCGGCATGCATGTTCCCGCCCACCGCAAAAACCCAGCGACCCCAGGTCGAGTAGCGCCACGCCCACCAGAACACCAACGTGAGCACGGCCAGCACAAGCACCGGGTTGGGGATTCCCCAGAGGTTGCCGCCGCCGATGGCCGTGAAGATCGGCTGGTCAGGGCCGAAGTCGTAGATCATGCGATTGTTGGAGGCGACCATCGCGATCGAGCGCGCCATGGCGAGCATGCCGAGGGTCACCACAAAGGGCGCCATGCGCAGATAGGCGATGAGCGTGCCGTTGATGAGGCCCACCAGCGCCGCCGTCGCCATGCAGGCGAGAAAGCCCGGTACGATCCCGAACCCCGCTTGCATGACAAGCCCGGTTGAGATCCCCGCCAGCCCCATCAGCGAGCCGACCGACAGGTCGATGCCGCCGGTGCAGATCACGGCGGTCATGCCGAGCGCCATGATCCCGAAGAACGCAAAATTGCGGGTAACGTTGAACATGTTCCGCTCAGTCAGGAACACGTCGGAGACAAAGGTCATCACCACGCCGATGACGATGATGGCGATGAAGACCCAGAACGGCTGGGTGCGGATCATCGCCTGAAGCCCCGTCGACTCGCGACGCTCACTGATCGAGGCGTCTATCCTCGCGTGGCCCTGCTCGCTGTCGGTGGTCATGCTGCGGCAATCGCTCCCGTGATGAGGCCGGTCACTTCCTCGGGCGATGTGTCGGCGATGCGTTTGTCGGCGACCTTCCCGCCGCGCCTCAGCACCGTCACCCGGTCGCAGACGGTGAAGACGTCGGGCATGCGGTGCGACACGAGAATCACCGCATGGCCCGTGTCCTTGAGCCGGTGGATGAGATCGAGCACCTCACGCACCTGCCTCACCGAGATCGCCGCCGTAGGCTCGTCCATCAGCACGATCTTGGGATCCGAAAGGCGCGTGCGGGCAATGGCCACCGCCTGGCGCTGGCCGCCGGACATCTGCCGCACCAGATCGCGCGGGCGGGTCTCGGACTTCAGCTCGCTGAAAAGCTCCGCCGCCCGACGGTTCATGGCCGCATGGTCGAGCCAGCGAATGGGCCCGATCCGTTTGCGCAGCTCGCGGCCGAGAAAGACATTGGCCGCCGCCGTCAGGTTGTCGCAGAGCGCGAGGTCCTGGTAGACGATCTCGATGCCCTTGCGACGCGCCTCGACCGGCTTGTGGAAACGCACCTCCTCCTCGTCGAGGGTAATGGTGCCCTCGCTCGGGGGGAAGTTTCCGGCGATGATCTTCATCAGCGTGGACTTGCCGGCGCCGTTGTCGCCCATCAGGCCGAGCACCTCGCCACGGCTGATGTGCAGATCAACGCCAGATAGCGCCTGGATGGCGCCGAAATTCTTGGAGACCCCCCGCAAACGGAGTACCGCCATTCGCATCCTCCCTGCGCCGTGCCGCGTGTTTGCTCACGCGATCTTCCGCATGCGCCAGTTACGCACAGGGTCGGATTGCATTTCAAGAAAAATCGCAGGGTTGTCTGACAATTCGTGGCGCTGCCCGGGGACGGGCAGCGCCACGTGCCTCAGTAGGGCGAGGCAGTACCTCCGCCCGCGTCCTGACCCAACAACTCTCGGCAGCGTGCGGCGGCAGCGGCAGACCCGGCCGCGAGGATGCGCAGGTCGTTACCCACGGTGGCAAAGTCATAGCCCCAGCCAATGACCCGCGCGCCATAGTCAGGCGTGCCGCAGTGTATGCCGGCGCTGATGCCGGCCGCCTTGGCTGCTCCCACGATTTCCTTGATTGCCGCCACCATCTCGGGCTCCTCGCGATCCATCGTCGGCGGCAGCCGGCCGTTGGTCAGCCCGAGCGTCAAATCCGCCGGACCGACGTAGACCGCGTCGAGCCCCGGGGTGGTCACGATCTCCCGCAGGTTTCCCATCGCCTCGGCGGTCTCGATCATCGCGATCGCGAGCACGGCGTCGTTGGCGCGAGCGAAGTAGTCGGCCCCATGGGCGAATGTGGCTCGCGAGGGTCCGAAGCTGCGCGTGCCGGCGGGCGGATAGCGGACGTAGGACACGAAGCGCTCCGCCTCGGCCCGCGAGTTGATCATCGGGCAGATGATCCCGAGCGCGCCGGCGTCGAGCATCTTCATGATCGCGCCGGCGTCGAGCCAGGGCACGCGCGCCAGTGGCGTCACCCCGCTCGCGCGGATCGCCTGAAGCATCGCGACTCCTTGGGCGTAGTCGATGATCCCGTGCTGCAGGTCGACAGTGAGACTGTCGTAGCCCTGCGCGGCCATGATCTCTGCCCCGAACGGGCTCGCGATCGAGAGCCAGCCGTTCAGCGTCGGCCGACCCGCCGCCCAAGTCGTCTTCAGTGCATTCATGCTCATCACGCCGCTACTTCCCCTGCCCCGCAATCTCGTCCACCCGCACCATGCGCGTTTCGGCGATCGAACGATAGGCGGCCTCGGCGAGGATCAGCGCCCGCCGCCCGTCCTCGAAGCCGACCTGCGTTGGAGCCCCCTGCTCCACCGAGTCGACGAAGGCGTCGATCTCGGCCATGAACGCCTCGCGGTAGCGCTCTATGAAGAAATGCAGATACGGCTCAGCCCCGTCGGACTCGCTCTCGCCATAGCGGCGCATCTCGTGCGGGCGGCGATTCTCGCTGCGCACCATGCCCTTCGTCCCGAGCAACTCGACGCGCTGGTCGTAGCCATAGGTCGAGGTGCGGGAGTTGTTGATATGACACTGTTTGCCGCTCGCCGTGCGCATCACGATCATCGCCGTGTCGAGATCGTCAAGCTCGGTCATGAGGCTTGGATCGATCAACTGCCCGCCGATCGCGAAGACCTCCACCGGCTCTTCCCCGAGCATGTAGCGCGCGAGGTCGAAGTCGTGGATCGTCATGTCGCGCAGCAGCCCCCCCGCCATCTCGTAGTAGGATCGCGGCGGCATGCCCGGATCGCGCGAAGTGATGATGACCTGGTGCAGTTCGCCGATGTCGCCGCGCACCACCGCCTCGCGCGCCGCGCGGTGACCCGGATCGAAGCGGCGGTTGAAGCCAAGCTGGACCGGCACCTTGCTGCCGGCTATCGCCGCGGCGCAGCGCTCCACACGCGCCAGCGATAGGTCGATCGGCTTCTCGCAGAGGATCGCCTTTCCGGCCGCCACCGCCGCCTCGATGTAGTCGGCATGGGTCTCCGTCGCCGTGGCCACCAGCACCGCCTGCGTGTCGGGATCGGCGAATACCGCCTCGGCCGAGCCGAGCGCCGGCACGCCCTGCGCCGCGGCCACATCCGCCGAAGCCGCAGCGTTGACGTCATAGACGGCGCTCAGCCGCGCTCGCGGATGCGCGGCGATATTGGCCGCGTGCATGCGTCCGATCCGGCCGCAACCGAGCACGGCAATTCCCAGCATGACGTACCTCCCAAGACATGCCGCCGGTCTCCCGCCAACGGCTGCCCGAGATCATTGCCTAACGCACCCGCTGTCAATAAGCATCCCATAGACAATGAGGCGCGTGATGCGCCCGCGACGGGAGGAACCGCCCATGACCGGCAAAACCGTGCGCCTGACCATGTCGCAGGCGCTGGTGCGCTATCTGTGCAACCAGTTCATCGTGATAGACGGCGAGGAAGTGCGGCTCTTCGCCGGAGTCTTCGCAATCTTCGGGCATGGCAACGTCACCTGTCTCGCGGAGGCGCTGGAGGCGGTTCAGGATGACCTGCCGACCTGGCGAGGGCAGAACGAACAGTCGATGGCGCTCGCGGCCGTCGCGTTCGCCAAGGCGAAGCGGCGCCGGCAGATCATGGTGGCGGCAAGCTCTATCGGCCCCGGCGCCGCCAACATGATCACGGCCGCTGGGGTCGCGCATGCGAACCGCCTGCCGATGCTGCTGCTGGCGGGCGATGTCTTCGCCAACCGCCGGCCCGACCCAGTGCTGCAGCAGGTCGAGCATTTCGGCAATCCGACCACCGGCGTGAACGACGCCTTCAGGGCGGTTACCCGCTACTGGGACCGGATCACCCATCCCGAGCAGATAATCTCCTCGCTGCCCCAGGCCATCGCCACGATGCTGGACCCGGCGGATTGCGGCCCGGCCTTCCTCGCGCTCTGCCAGGACACGCAGGAGCTTGCCTTCGACTATCCGGCCGAGTTCTTCGAGAGGCGCGTCCACAGCATCCCCCGCCCCCGCCCCGATCGCGACCGGCTCGCCGCCGCCGTCGAGCGGCTGAAGACCGCGAGGCGGCCGCTAGTCATCGCCGGGGGCGGTGTGCGCTATTCGGGCGCCGAGGACAGGCTGGCCGCCTTCTGTGCCGCGCGCAACCTGCCGATGGCCGAGACGATCGCCGGCAAGGGATGCGTGGTCCATGACCATCCCGCCCATGTCGGCCCGATCGGGGTGATCGGCTCGTCCTCGGCCAATGCGCTGGCAGCCGAGGCGGATGTGATCCTCGCCGTCGGTACGCGGCTCCAGGATTTCACGACCGGCTCCTGGACGGCCTTCGCGCGCGACGCGCAGTTCGTCTCTGTCAATGCCGCGCGCTGGGACGCAACCAAGCACCGGTCACTGGCGGTGGTGGGCGATGCGCTGGAGGTTGTCGGCGATCTGGACGAGGCGCTCGGCGACTGGGCCGCGCCGGAGAGCTGGATGGCGAAGGGCCGCGAGGAGTTCGCGGAATGGAACGCGCTCGTCGACGGTCTGCAGGCGCCGACCAACGCCCCCGTCCCCACATATGCCCAGGTTGTCGGCGTGGTGAACCGGCTGGCCGGCGAGCGCGACCTGATGCTCACCGCCTCGGGCGGGCTGCCGGGCGAGACCACCAAGGGCTGGCGGGTGAAGTCGCCGCATACCTTCGACTGCGAGTTCGGCTTCTCTTGCATGGGATACGAGATCGCCGGCGGCTGGGGCGCGGCGATGGCCGATCCGACACGCACGCCGATCGTGATGGTGGGCGACGGCGCCTATCTGATGATGAACTCGGACATCTACTCGTCCGTCCTCGCCGGCCACAAGATGATCGTCATCCTCTGCGACAACGGCGGCTATGCGGTCATCAACCGGCTGCAGAACTTCAAGGGCGGCGCCTCGTTCAACAACCTCATCGCCGACAGCCGGGTGAAGGAGCCCTTCGCGGTCGATTTCATCGCCCATGCCGAATCCATGGGTGCGCTCGGGCGGCGGGTGGAGAGCCTTGCTGATCTCGAGGCGGCGATGGAGTGGGCCAAGACCACCGACCGCACCACGGTCATCTCGATCGTCACCGACGCCTTCGCCTGGGTGCCGGGCGATGCCGACTGGGATGTGGGCGTGCCCGAGGTCAGCGAGCGGACGCAGGTCCGCGAAGCTCGCGCGGCGCATGAGGCGATCCGCACCAACCAGCGTATCGGAGTTTGAGGCCATGAAGGCACGCCTGGGCATCTCCCCCATCGCCTGGTGGAACGATGACCTGCCCGAACTGTCGGACGACGTCAGCCTCGAGGAATGCCTGGCGCAGGCGGCCGAGGCCGGCTTCAGCGGCATGGAGACGGGTCGCCGCTTCCCGATGGATGCGGCCGTCCTCGGGCCGATCCTCGCGAAACACGGGATCTCGGTCTGCGGCGGCTGGTTCTCGGGGCTGCTGCTCGACGGAGAGATCGCGGCGGAGAAGGACCGCATCTCCGCGCAGATGGACCTCTTCAAGGCGGCCGGCGCGCCGTGCATCATCTACGGGGAGACCGCCCGCTCGATTCAGGGCGACCGCTCCCGGGCACTAGCCACCAAGCCGCGCCTCTCGGACGACGAGATGCGCACCTACGCCCGTAAGATGACCGCATTCGGCGAATGGTGCGCCGACCAGGGCATGCCCCTCTCCTACCACCATCACATGGCGGCCGTGGTCGAGACCGAGCCCGAACTCGATCTCTTCATGAACCACTCGGGGCCCGGCATCCCGCTGCTCTACGACGCGGGCCATATGGCCTTCGCCGGCGGCGACGTGCTGCGCGTCATTGACAAGCACCACGCCCGCATCAGCCATGTCCATACCAAGGACGTGCGCCAGCCGGTGATCGACGGGCTCGACCGCAGACGCGAGAGCTTCCTCGACGCGGTGGTCAAGGGCGCCTTCACCGTGCCCGGGGATGGCTCGCTCGACTTCGGCGAGATCTGCGGGCGGCTGGCCCACCACGGCTACGAGGGCTGGTTTGTGGTCGAGGCAGAGCAGGATCCTAAGGCCGCCCCGCCGCTCGAATATGCCAAGATCGGAAACCGGGCGTTGCGGGCGGCGCTCGCGGCTGCGGGATACACGGTGGTGGAGGGCTGAGGATGAACCGGGTCGACGGCAAGATCGTTGTGGTCACTGGAGGCACCCAGGGGCTGGGTGCGGCCGTGGCCTCGGAGCTGGCGCAGGTGGGGGCAACAGGCATCGTCACCTGCGGGCGCAGCACCGCCAAGGGCGAGCAGGTGGCCAGGCGCATCGCGGTCGAGACCGGGTGCGAGATGCGCTTCGTCGAAGCCGATCTGGCGCGCGTCGCCGACTGCCGTGCGGTGATCGCGGCGGCGGTGGAGAGCTTCGGGCGCGTGGACGTGCTGGTGAACGTCGCGGCGATCACCGACCGCGGCACCATCCTCGACACCTCCGAAGACCTCTTTGACCGGATGTTCGAGATCAATGTGCGTGCGCCCTTCTTCCTGATGCAGGAGACGGCGCGGGTGATGATCGAACAGGGGATCGAGGGCGCGATCATCAATATCGGCTCGACCTCGGCCCATGCCGGCCAGCCGTTCATCTCGGCCTATTGCGCCTCAAAGGGTGCGCTGGCGACGCTGACCCGCAACACTGCCTTCGCGCTGATGCGCAACCGGATCCGTGTGAACCAGCTCAACATCGGCTGGATGGCCTCGGACGGCGAGGACCGCATCCAGCGCGAGTACCACGGCGCGGCCGACGACTGGCTGGAGCAGGCCTCGGCCGGGCAGCCCTGGGGGCGGCTGGTGCAGCCGGCGGAGGTTGCGCGCGCCGTCGCCTTCCTCGCCTCGGCCGATTCAGGGCTGATGAGCGGCGCCGTCATCCACTTCGACCAGTCGGTCTGGGCCGCCTATGACGGCGCCCCTCCTACGCCGGCCGGGGCGATGACGGTCTAGCGTCCCAAGTTGTGACGCAGAACAACTGATTGACATTAAGAGACTTTTCAGAACGTCACTAGCAGTCCCGGTCATCCTGGCTGCCGTCAGGCATGATCGTGCGGCAAAGGATCGCGCCCGAGAGGCTGGTGCGCGCGACGGTTGCGCCGGTCAGATCGGCCCCGGTCAGGTCGGTCCCGCCCAGCACCGTGCTGGTCACGTTCGCCCTGCGCAGATCCGCCCCCGCGAGCACCGCCGCACGCAGATTGGTCCGGGTAAGGTTCGCGCCGGAGAGGTCGGCGCCGGTCATGTCCGTTCCACTGGCGGAGGCATTGATCAGCGACACCGCGGGCATCGCCGCGTCGACGAGGCGTGCGCCGGTCAGGTCGGCGCTCTCCAGATTGACGTTGCCGAGATTGGCGCTGGTGAGGTCCGCCTCGCGCAAGACGGTGAAGCGCAGGTAGCCGTCCTGCAGATCCGCGCCGGCAAAGCTCGCGCCCGTCATGTTCGCATTGGTCATGTAGACCCCGGCCAGATCCGCGCCGGCCAGATCCGCGCCGACGAGATCGCAGTCGAAGCAGGACTTCTCCGCCAGGAGCCTCGCCACGTCCTCCGCGTCGAACGCCGCTCCCGCCACGGGCGCGAGCGCCGCCATGACGGCCAGAATGGCTGCCCGCCGCATCCTATTCCACCACGAACCGGCCGAACGCCTCCTGCGGCGGATCGAGGTGGTCGCGCACGTAGATGTCGTAGACCCCGCGCCGCATCGGGTGGAAGCTGAAGCGCGCGGCCCCCGGCTCGTCGCATTCGATGGCCCGGAAACTCATGCCCTGCATGTAGATCTCGATATCGTTCACGCTGATCACCCGAAGGTGCGCATTCGCCAGCATGTCGTTGACCTCGAGGTGAAACCCGGTCGCGTCGTCCACCGCGTCGGGGCAGACGAAGTTGAACCGGTAGTAGCCGCCGAGCACCAGGGGAAACTCCTCCTGCGACAGCAGCGGCTCGCCGTTCTGCCCGGTGGTGACCTCGAGAAAGATGTCCTGCGGCGCGCCGGAGGCAATAACCCCGGACTCCTGTGCCGATGCCGTCGAGGACAGGGCGAGCCCCGCCAGTGCCGCGATCGCTGCAAGTCTCGTCATGGCGTTCCCCCAGAGGTGTGTGATCCGGGCCGCTGTCCGGCCTTGTACGGGATTTTCTAGGGAATGCCGTGCATTACGTTCAATCAATGGTTGGCATAGGCAATGCCAATGGGGCCGGTCGCGGCCCGCCGTCGTACCCCGCTATCCTTCACACCGGCGGGCCGGAGAGCTTCTCCTCGGACAGCATGACGTTCGATTCTACCGCGCCCACGCCCGGCAGGGTCATGATCCGCCGCCGCAGGATGCGCTCGAAATCGGCCAGATCGCGCGCCACCACCTTCAGCCGGTAGTCGTAGACGCCGAGCACGTGCTGGACCACCTGCACCTCGGGGATCGCCTGCACCGCCCGCTCGAACGTGTCGAGGTCAAGCCGCCCGCGCACAGCCAGCCGCAGGCCCAGGAAAACCACCACGCCGAAACCCATCTTCTCGCGATCGAGAACGACGCGGCGCCCACGGATCACGCCCGCCTCCTCCAGCCGCCGGATCCGTCGCCAGGCAGCCGGCTGCGACAGGCCGACCCGGGCGCCGACCGCGCGCGCGTTCAGCCCGCCATCGGCCATGAGCGCCCGCAGGATCGCCCGGTCGGTGTCGTCGAGATCGACCGCCATCAGATCGGCAGCCGCTCGGAATTCTTGACCTCGGCCACCAGCATCAGCGCCTCGATCTCGGCGATATGGGGCAGCGCCAGGATCTTGGTGCGGTAGATCTCCTGGTAATGCGCCAGGTCGCGCGCCAGCACGTCCATGCGCACATCGACCCGCCCGAGCAATGTCTCGATCACGATCACCTCCGGCAATGCGCGGGCCGCGCGCAGGAAGTCATCGAAGGCATGGGGTGCCGTCTTCTCCAGCGTGATGCGCAGGAAGACCTGCACCTCGTAGCCGAGGGCGCGCCAGTCGATCTCGGCCTTGCGGCCACGGATCACGCCGTCCCGCTCCAGCCGCTCGATACGCCGCCAGCAGGCTCCGGACGACAGGCCGGCACGCGCGGCGACCTCGGCCACGGGCATGTCTCCGTCCTCCTGCATCTGCCGCAGGATCCTGCGATCGGTATCGTCGATCCCTTGCATGAATCTCTCGCATTACGCCGCCTTCCTGCATGCATATTCGCAGATTCGCGCAGATTCTGCAAAGTCCGAAAATGCAATCACAGCGCATCCCCTATGCTGCGCCGGCACTTTGGACCGAGGAGGAAGCGCCCATGCGCGTGTATTATGATCGCGATTGCGACATCAACCTGATCAAGGACAAGAAGGTGGCCATCGTCGGCTACGGCAGCCAGGGCCATGCGCATGCGCTGAACCTGCGCGATTCGGGCGCGCGCAATGTCGCCGTCGCCCTGCGCGCCGGCTCGCCCTCGGCGACGAAGGCCGAGGCCGAGAACCTCGAAGTCATGTCGATCTCCGAGGCCGCCGCCTGGGCCGATGTGATCATGATGACCATGCCCGACGAGCTGCAGGCCGAAACCTATCGCAAGCATATCCACGAGCATCTGCGCGACGGCGCTGCGATCGCCTTCGCCCACGGGCTCAACATCCATTTCGGCCTGATCCAGCCGAAGCCCGGCGTCGACGTCATCATGATGGCGCCCAAGGGCCCGGGCCACACCGTGCGCGGCGAGTTCGTCAAGGGCGGCGGCGTCCCCTGCCTCGTGGCCGTCAACAACGACGCGTCGGGCAACGCGCTCGAGATCGCCAAGAGCTACTGCTCGGCCATCGGCGGCGGCCGGTCGGGCATCATCGAGACCGACTTCCAGGAGGAATGCGAGACCGATCTGTTCGGCGAGCAGGCCGTGCTCTGCGGCGGGCTGGTCGAGCTGATCCGCATGGGCTTCGAGACCCTGGTCGAGGCCGGCTACGCGCCG